>NZ_JBQWRH010000013.1:0-198314 GCF_052545115.1 Nocardia glycosmidis
GCGGGTCCGGCCAGCCCCGGACTTGCCGCCTACGGGTTGTAACAGGTACAGTTACGACTAGAGCCGAGGAGTACGGGAGGTGGAGTCCGGCATGAGTGCCAACAGCAGGCTGACCATCGCGGCACACATCTTGACATGGATCGGGTTGTATCAGCGGCGCGGTCACGAGGTCGCCACCTCCGAGCAGATCGCGACGAGCGTCAACACCAACCCCGTGGTGATCCGCCGCCTGCTGGGCGAGCTGCGCAAGGCCGGCCTCGCCGATTCACGGCGAGGTGCGGGGGCGGGCTGGATGCTCGCGCGGGACCTGGCGGCGATCACTCTGCTCGACGTCTATCGGGCGATCGAATCGGGGCCGGTCTTCGCCCTGCATCGCGCGACGCCGGACCCCGAGTGTGTCGTGGGGCACGGCATCGGGCCGGCGATGACCGCCGTGTACGACGACGTGGAGGCCGCCCTGTGCAGGGAGCTGGCCAAGACCACGCTGGAGGACGTGCTGCGGGACGTCTTGAAAGCCGCCTGACCTCGGACCGTCAACTTCCCCCGATCGAGGGGAGTCGCATTCCACACCCATTGATGTAACCAAAATAGTTACAGTAAGGATCGCAGAGTCTCATGGGACAACTGGACAACAAGACCGCCCTCGTCACCGGCGCCTCCAGCGGCATCGGCCTGGCGATCGCCCGCCGTTTCGCCGCCGAGGGCGCCACCGTCTACCTGACCGGGCGCCGCAAGGCCGCGCTGGACGTCGCCGTCGCGCAGGTCGGCGCCCGCGGTATCGCCATCCAGGGCGATGCCTCGGACCTCGGCGACCTCGACCGGCTCTTCGCCGAGATCGCGAACCGCAGCGGCCGCCTGGACATCGTGGTGGCCAACGCCGGGGTCGGGGACTACGGCCCGCTCGGCGCGATCACCGAGGAGGAGTGCGACCGCACTGTCTCGATCAATCTCAAGGGCACGGTCTTCACTGTCCAAAAGGCGCTGCCGCTGCTGACGGCCGGCGCCTCGGTGATGCTGCTCTCCTCTAGCTCGGCCCTGCGGGCCGCCCCGGGCCTTGGCGTCTACGCCGCCACCAAGGCCGCGATCCGCAGCCTCGCCCGCACCTGGGCCGCGGAACTGGTCGGCCGCGGAATCCGTGTCAACGCCCTCACCCCCGGCCCCGTCGAGACCCCGGGCCTGGACGAGCTTCTCGCCGCTTTCCCGCACGGCGATCGGCCCACCGCGGCCGAGCCCGCCCCACCGACCCCGCTCGGCCGCGCCGGCCATCCCGACGAGGTCGCCGCCACCGCCCTCTACCTGGCCGGCGATCAAAGCAGTTTCACCACCGGCGCGGAACTGCTCGTCGACGGCGGCGCCACGCAGCTCTAGGCGCCTACCCGCTCGCCGAGCTGCCGAGCGCCATCTCGGCGGCGCGGACCAGCGGCACCGGCACCGTATTGCTCGAGCTGAACTGACCAAACCTGGAACGCAGGGGAGCAGTGACCTCATGGAATTCAAGACCATCGGCACCATCGGTGCGGGAGCACCAGCACAAGCCGTGGCCGCCCACGCGGCACGCGCCGGGCACCCGGTGCTGGTCAGCAACAGCCGCGGCCCCAGCACACTCGGCGACGCCGTCGCCGCCATCGGGCCCGGCGCCTCGGCGGCCACGTTCGAAGAAGCGGCGGCGGCCGACCTGGTCCTGCTCGCCGTCCCGTTCGGCGCGGTCCCCGCGGTCGGGCGGCGGCTCGGGGACTGGACGGGCCGAGTGGTGGTCGACATGACCAACCAGTTCGCCCGGTCCGACCCCTACCGCGGCTTCGCCGACGTCTCGCCGCTGACCGGCAGCGAGTGGGTCGCCCGGCAACTGCCCGGCGTCACGCTGATCAAGGCCTTCAACGCCATGTTCGCCACCTATATGGCTCCCGATCCCCGGCACCAGGACGGCAACCAGGTCGTCTTCCTCGCCGGTGACGACGAGAGCGCCAAGGCCCCCTTCACACGGCTGCTGACCGAATTCGGGTTCGCGCCAATCGACCTTGGCGCTCTGCGCGAAGGCGGGGCGCTCATGCAGCTCGGCGGGCCGCTGAGCGGCAAGCACTTCCTGTTCCAGGGCTGAGGCCCGACCGACACCTTCAAGAGACGAAGAGACAAAGGACAAGGACGATGACAACTGACACTCAGACCTCGCGGACCGTGGCCGAGGAGTTCCTGGAGCGCCTCGGCCGGCAGGATGCCGACGGCATTCAGGAACTGTTCTCCGAGGAGATCGACTGGCACGTCCCCGGCAGCGACGCGCTGCCCTGGACCGGGCGCCGCACCCGCCGGGAGGAGGTCGCGCCGTACTTCACCACGATGTGGCAGCACTTCGCGCCCGGCCGGAGCAAGGTCGTGCTGGAGCGCTTCATCGTCGACGGTGGTGACGTGGTGCTGCTGGCGGTCTTCACACACACCGCCGCACCCACCGGCAAGGAGTTCACCACACCGGTGGCCATGCACCTGGCGATCGAGGACGGCCGGATCGCTCGCATGCACCTGTACGAGGACACGCTGACCGTCGCCGAGGCGTTCAACGCCAGCTGAGCGGAGGGACTTCAGAGGCCCCTGCGGCCCGGGGCAGCCGGGCAGGTGCGCAGAGGGTCAGCCGAGACACGGCCGCAGCTGTCGGCGGATCTCTCTCCCCGGTCGCGTACAGGCATCCCCAGTCGTCAGACCAGGAGGGCCCACGCCGCGCACTCCTCGGCGGGCCGACGCGACTCCTCAAACGAATCAGGCCGAAACGGTGCTCCACGGAAACCACGAGCATCGGCAACACAGAAAGCAGAACGAACCATGAACGAAAACGACCTCCACGCGCAGCGCGAAGCAACAGCCATCCAGTACTTCCGCCTGGTCGATGCCGCCGATCCGGCACTCCTCGAACTCTTCACGAACGACGCGCAGATGTTCTTCCCGAAGTTCGGAACCGCCAAGGGCCTGGCGCAGATCGGGGCCTTCGCCCAAGGCTTCGCCCGGGGCATCGCTGACATCGAGCACGACATCGCCCACTTCAACGTCCTCACGTCCGGCGACTACGTCGTCGTCGAAGGGGCCGTCAAGGGAGAGACGACATCCGGTGTGAAGTTCCCCGACGGATCCTCATCCTTCGGACTCTTCTGCAACGTGTTCGAATTCCAGGGCGAAAAGATCAAGAGGCTCCACATCTACGAAGACCCCGACTTCGCAGGCACCCACACAGACGGAGCGTCCTGGGGACAGTCCGTACGTGACAGCATGTAGCCGGCCGACCGGCGGCGGTCTTCTCGAAGTACAACGACCCGTCCCGGACAGCGGATGCGGCACCCAGGCTTCGTCCTCGGCGTCCTCGTCCGCGTCCGGGTCCCGGAAGGGCACCAGGCCCTGGCCGGGGCCGCAGGCCTTGATGTTGAACAGATAGCGGCCCAGGAAGTTGATGTGCCGGTCCTCTAGCGGGGAGAGGCGGGCCACGTCCTCGTCCCTGATGTCGTGGCCCTCGGCGCGGAGCTGGGCAACGGCGGCGTCCAGGTAGTCGGCGGTATGGGTTACCACGATCAGTTCGGCGGGCGAACGGAGCTTTGGACGCCGGAACGCCGTGGTCACAGACAACCCGCAGGACTCGCCGGCCGCCACTGCGCGCTCAACCATCCAACGGTGCGGTCGGCATCATCCCAGCCAGCATGATCGCACTGGGCCGGGGAGACATGACGCAAAGAGTCTCCAGCGCGCTGATCGCGATCAGGCAGAACCCGGCCACCCAGCCGACCGCGTCCAACGAATCGAACGGCAGCGCACTGACAATCACGCCGAACGTCAGCATCACCAGGCCGAAGACCTCCTGCCGGACTCGCCCGGGCAGGTCGTCGAGCCATACCGCCACCGTCGCGTGGCAACTGCCGCGAATGGCCCAGGCGAGTCCGATCCAGAACGCCAGCAGCAGAGCCGAATTGCCACCGGCGAAACACAGCATGGCCAACAGAGCCGAGATGACGCCGCTGATCAGCAGCAGCGCTCGAAGTGCCGTGGCGAGCCGCGCGCTGACCGCCACGATCATCTGGAACACGCCGTTGAGCAGAAGATAGCCGCCGCACAGCAATTCCGCTGCCGGTACCGACTTGTGCGGCCACACCGCTAATGCCACACCCACGATCATCGAGCAGGCGCAGACCACCAGTACCGACTGCCGGGCGCTGCCGGCCAGTGGTTCCGTACGCCCTTCCACTACAGTTTCGGGCATAGCTAGATGATATGACCGCGTCGATCAGCGAATGGATTGCCCCGCTGTGGCCCCGGATTTCGTTCTCCCGGGTGCACTGACGCCACCGACGAGTTCGAGTATCACCGACCGAGTGCCCGCCTGCTGCTACGCGGGCGAAAGGTGCTGTCGCAGATCGCGGATTGATTCGTCGCGACCTGCTGGTCGGACACCAAGTCCACTCTGCTATCCCTGCAGCGGACTTCAGCGGAGGCATCTTGTCCCGCCCCGTGCCTTGATCATCGTGACGGCAGACAACTGACCAGGCTCCGTCAGAGGTCGATGCTCATATGCCTTCGCTGTCACGGGGTTCGGTCGCGGATGGTTTGCGACGCGCCTCGGCGAGCAGCTCGTCGAGTTGGGTTTCGGCACGTTCGGCGCGAGCGAGGGTTTGGGCGCGCGCTTCATCGAGTGCCGCAAGGCGCTCGGCGGCTTCGGTGCGGACCTTCTCGATGGCCGCAGCAGCTTCGGTGCGGGCCGCTGCCACGTCGGCGGCTGCGGCGCGGCGAATTTCGGTGAGCTCGGCGCGGGTCGCATCGAGTTCGGCACGCACCCTGCGCCATTCGGCGCGTGCCTCGGTGGCAGCCTCGGCCCGTTCGGTGGCAGTCTGTTCAGCGCGCTCGGTCGCGCGTTCGGCGTCGGCCGCGCGCTGGGCGGCGAAATCGCGTTCGGAGTGGGCTGCCGCGACCTGCGCGGCTGCTTCACTACGGGCGTGCGCGATCTCGGTTTCGGCTCGGCGCTCCGCGCGCTGGACCTGTTCGGCGGCATCTTGTTCGACGCGTTCGATTTCGTCGGCCGCCTCCCGGCGGACGGTGCGGATCTCGGCTTCGGCGTCGCTGCGGGCCGCGAACACGTCGTCTGCCGCCTGTTTGGTGACCTGTTCGACCTCGCGCAGCGCGTCCTCCCGGGCCGAGTTGGCCTCGGCGATCAGCTCTTCGGCCCGCTCCGCGGCATTCGCGGCGTCGTCAGCCGCGGACTCCGCGAGAGCGCGCGCTTCCTGCGCCTGCCTGCGCGCCTGCTCAGCCGCGACCGCGGCCGCCTCCGCCTCCGCGATCCGCCGTGCCGCGTCCGCCTGCACCGACTGGACCTGCACCTCGGCGATCGACGGGTCGGCGAGCGTGGACAGTTCCGCGACAGCGGCATTCAACGTCGTGTTCAACTGTCCTGCGAGCGACCGGAACTGCGTGAGCAGCTCATCGGCACGTAACCGCGCGACAGTCACCGGCCCCGGCTGCGTCACAGTGACAGAAGCGGCCGGTATCTCCGCCTCCTGCTGCAGCCGTTGCCGCTCCCGCCACGCGCGCCATCGCGTGTGATCCGGATGGTCGCAGTACTCCGACGGTCGACCGGGCCCGCCTCCCCGCATAAGAGGACGAGAGCAGCCCGGATAGTTGCACACATTCGACACGCCGCGATCGTAGCGTTGGCCTCGTTGCACTCAGCGGATTGATTCTGTCCTGATCCGGTGTCCAATGCCAGGCAAGGCGGCCTCGCCTGGAAGGAATCAGTTGATCGACCCGGTGAGCGTTAGGGTGCCACATAGATCTGAGGTCCGGCGTCTCGGTTGAGCAGGAGCCCGACCAGCAGGAATGCCGACAAATAGCTGCAGAGCAAGGCTTGCTCGGAACAGCGACCGCTGCGGCGGAGTCGAGTTCACGGCTGGCGCGGCGCTGCGCCGCCGAGAGCACCCGGCATGATCACCAAAGTGGCTGCGGCCAAACTGATCCCGATCGGTGCGGGCTGGGCTTCACCGAGGCGCGGCACCGGTGCTCTTTACGCTCGGCCGGTCAGGATGGCTGCAATTCGTCGAAGAGGGCGAGGGCTCGGGTGGGATCCGGGCTCACCAGGCGTTCCAGACCGGTCGTCGTGATCTTCGCCCACTCGCCGGCCCGTGCCCACATCTGTTCCTCGAAGGCGCGGACAGCTTTGTCCAGCTCGCCGGGGCCAGGGGCGGCGGCGATCGACTCGGCGAGTTCGGCGCCTTCCAGCATCGCGAGGTTCGCGCCCACGCCTAATGGGGGCATCAGGTGGGCGGCGTCGCCCAGTAGCGTTACCCCGGGGACGTGGGTCCAGGTGTGGGAGACGGGCAGGACGAAGAGGGGGCGGTGGACGAAGGCGGTGCCGTGGCGGAGAAGGTTGAGGACAGGAGCTGCCCATCCGTCGAACAGCACCAGCAGGCTTGATCGCACGGCCTCGACGTCGGCCAGGTCCAGGCCCGCGTCCGGTCCTTGGTGCCGGTTCAGGCCCATATACCGGTCCAGGTCGGTGTGCCAGTCCAGCGGCGCGCGGAACTGGGCATGCACCTTGACGTGGCCGCCGCTGTTGCGCTGGGCGACGAGGGAGGGCTGGCGGCGGTGTCATTGCGCAAGGTCGCCGCCCGGTTGGACGTCGGCCCGATGCGGTTGTACGGATACATCTCCACCAAGGAGGAGCTGTTCGATCTCATGGTGGACGAGGTTCACGCCGAGATCCTTCCCGAGGAGCAGGTCGGTGACTGGCGGGAGGTGCTGCGCATCCGTGCCCACCGCACCAGGCAGGCCGTCCTCCGCCACCAATGGCTGGCCGACCTGATCGGCGGCCGTCCGCCCCTGGGCCCCAACGCTCTCGCCGTGACCGAGGCCACGCTGTCTGCCCTCGACGGCCTGGCCGACCTCGACACCGCCCTGCGCGCCGCGGAAACCGTCAGCGCCTACTTCACCGGTGCGATCAGGCGCGAGATCGCCAACCTGCGGGCCGAGTACGCCACGGGCCTGTCCAAGCGCGATTGGCAACGCGCCTCCGGCCCGCATCTGAAAAGGATGCTGGCCACGGGCCGCTTCCCGGCGCTGGCCAAGGCCGTGTACGACGGCACGGAGATCGACGCCGAGGCGTCTTTCGCAACTGGCCTGGACTGGGTCCTCGACGCCGTGGCCGCCAAACTCACCCGGCCGCCGGCGTGACGGGATGTCAGTAGTCCCGCGGAAGTTTCCAATTCACTGAGATAGGGACACCTGTCCCGACTCGATTGATCTGGCCCGCGGCCGGTCTTCCGACCTTGGGACGGACCAGATTGATTGAGCCGCTGTCCAGATCGGCGGCTCATAATTCCTGGTCCACGTAGAACCTGTCCGAAAGTTGCGAGGCGACACGAGATTGTCAGTGCGAGGCGATATCTCGATATCAGCCAGCTCGCTCTGGGATAGTCAGCAGCGGCGAGCGATGTGGTTTACCCCCAGCGTCATCTCACTCGCAAGTACCCCCGGTCTTGGTGAACCTCCGTCAGGATGGCCAGTAGGGAAGCAGGCGTCGGGAAATTCATCGAGCTACCGAGGCGGACGCGTCGCCGGAGCCCCCTACTGAAAATGCTGCAATGAGCTCTTGCATCGGATCCTCTCGCCGTGCCGAATTCGTCGTTCGGCCCGGGGTCGAGCAGGACAGCGATGAGATCAGGGTTTAGGCCGATTTCTAGCCGGGTAGACAGCAGTGACAACTCCGTCGAGTTGAAAACCTCTTTGGGGCTGCGGGTTTCGACTTGCAGCGCAACGGGGAGAGAAGGAGGGCTTGATGGAAGACAGTCGGCAACGCCGAGCGCAACCACGCTGGCGAGTCGCAGTGCCTCACTCGATAACGGTTGTGGTGGTGGCTTTTGCGGTTGTTTGGGGTGGCGGTGTCGTAACGGCGCAACCGAGCGAAGTGCCTCCCTCGACTACCGTGGACCCGCGGACATCGACGACAGTTCCTGCGCCGCAGGCTTCCTCTGTCCCGCCTTCTGCCCTGTCGTCGTCGGTGCCTGCGTCTGCGCCTACTTCGACCCCTGTGCCCGCGCCTCCCTCGACGAGTGCGCCCGCCGCGACGACTTCACCGGGTACCGAGTGTGGCTCTGGTCCGAAAACCAAATCCGAGGAGTGGACACCGACCGAGAATCCGAAGGCCACGGTCGAACCGGGCAGGATGCGTTCGGACTGCCAGGAAATTCCCGAGGGTTTCACGAAGGCCGATGCGGACAAGGCCGAGACCATGGAAGCGTCGCTGGCGAGCCGCCCACAGTCGCGGGTGGCAGCGGGATGTCAGGTGTATTGGCCCGCACCGTATGAGGTGTGTGGGGCGATCCGTGACAAATACAACGAACTCGGTGGCCCGAACAGCTTCCTGCTATTTCCGACCAGCAACGAGTTGAGCAACCCCGACGGTGTCGGTAAGCGGACGACGTTCCAGAACGGGCCGATCTACTGGTCGCCCGCTGGTGGCGCTCACCCGGTGGTGAATCACTTCTTCGCGGCGTGGCAGAGGCAGGGTTGGGAAGGAGGGGTGCTGGGGTACCCCACTACCGATGAGATACCGGCCGCCAATGGTGGACGACGCCAAGAATTCCAAGGTGCCGCGATCTATTGGCATCTCAACGAAGCGTACGCGATCGGCGGCGCGATCCGCGACAAGTGGAACACCGTGGGCGCCGAGGGTGGGCCGCTGGGATATCCGAATACCGACGAGCTGTCGGTAACGAAGAACAACGGCCGCTACAACAACTTCGAGAACGGCACGATCACGTGGTCGGGCCAGACCGGATCGCGGCTGCTCTACGGCGCGATCCGGGACCGGTGGGCCTCGTTCGGCCGTGAGGACGGGGAGATGGGGCTACCTCTGGGCGATGAGCTGGTCGCGGCCGACGGTACCGGCCACTACGCAAACTTCGAGGACGGCTCTGCCATCTACTGGCACCCGGTGATCGGCGCATGGCGAATCACTCCCGGCATACTCAGGATTTTCGCTCAATTCGGTGCTGAAAGCGGAAAGTTCGGCTATCCGACCTCGGCTGCCGGGACAGCTGGAACAGACAACGGGATCGGGCAGGGTTTCGAGAACGGCTCGATCATCTACATCGACAGGGGGGCCACATATGACTACTACACCGCATCCTACTGATCGTTCCCAGTCTCGTAAGCGGATCCCACAGCTTATGCCAGCAGCCATTGCCGCTGTCGTACTGGTGATGATGGCGACGATACCGGCGCTGACCAACAGTGTTCCCGCCGCTGCCGCCGATGTCTCGACTTGCACCGGAACGCCACAAGCTCCGATCTACCCGAACTATGACAGTTCCGAAGAGCTGGGAACTTACGACAACACTGTGGCCGGCGAAGTGATCATCCGACGTGGGTTCTACTGCGTGCCGAGCTCGTCGCAGAACGAAGCGGCCGACGGGTTCGGGTTCGGACTCGACAAAGTCCAGAACCGACACCACATCGGACGCCCGCAAGACGGGTACAACCGCGCTACCGCAATCAAGGCAGTCAAGTTCGTCCTCTCGGCACCCCCATCGAATGTCACCTCCAAAACAGACGACTGGGGATTCGGATGGAATTTCCTCGTCTATGCCAACGGCGGAACGGAATGCCCGAAGGGCAATCCGGATCCGCAAGCATGTGCGAACAAGGTGAGCGTGCCGGTCAAGGCCGCCTCCACCGAAGGCGGCGACGATTATGAACCGACCGGCGGCATGCCAGCGGGAGAACCTCTCGGCCTACAGACTGTCTACTGCGACTACGGTCAGCAAAGTCTGCTCCGGTGCGATCTCTGGGTGACCGCGGCGCTGGCCAAGGCCGCCGAGGGCCAAGGCATCAACTGATCAACGCCTGACTGGACCGGTACATCAGACGGTCCGCAGCAGCGTATCGTCCCACCGGCTGGACGATGATTCACAGACCTAGGAGGATCGGGTGATGAGCGTTCCGTCCGACCACCGGCTCGACGAACTGCGAACCGAGGTAGACCGGCAGTTGTCAACCACGGGCAACGGCGTCACAGGTATCGCTCTCGTTGACCTGGCACATGACAGCGGCTCGCAGGTCGCGAGAACTGTCCGCGGACGGTCCTGTACTGATCCCCGTATCGGGATCACCGCCGACCTCAGTACCCGGCGGGTCGAAAATGATGGCACCTTCTCGACCATCGGACCTGTATACCTGGTGAGCCTGCTCGTTGCGGTGAATCCGGCATCGTCCGACGCGCAGAGCGCCGCGTCACCAGGGCTCATTCCGTACGTGGAAGCGACAGCGTGGCGGAACATTCTTCTTCCGAAACCGTCATGGTGTTACCTGCGTGAAGCCCCCGATGGCACTGCGGCCGAGGGCGCCCGGCAATGGTTTTTCGTCTTCTTCATCGCCTCGAACGGTGAACTACTCGCCGCACCAACCGATTTCGACTGGGTAGCGCACAGAGTTCGCTATCGGGGTTTGCTGGTGTCCTTGATCGACAGGGACGGCAACCGAGTCGAGACAATCTACGAGAACGAACGTTTCCCGAAATTCTATCAGGCGTACACCGAAGGGCGCGGCCGGTACTGGGATATCGAAATAGGCACACCCCCACCGGACGCGAAAATAGCTGATTGTTTCGAATCGCTCGCCAAAGCAGTTGCTCGAGTCGGAGCGATCGCGGACAGTATCCGTCCGGAGGCTCTGACATGGAAACACGGCACCACCGTCGAACTAGTTCTACGCAACGACCCCGAAAAGCGTTCCTACAAAATATCGCTGACTGTGCCCACCGCTGACGAACTCGACAGTGGAAGTCACATCCTTCGCGCAACCACAGATGGTCTCGATACGGTACTGACAAGCCCGCACCAATACGCCAACGGAGTGATAGCCCGCCTGCGAGAGGCGGGAACCAGCGGCATCGCCGCGATCGCCGACTAGGTTCGATCTTCCAGCCCGGCGACGCGAGCCGGTCGTGCAGTTGCCGTCGACGGCGTCAACCTCATACAGCGAGGGCTACACTGACTACCCCGTCCTCGCCGAGGGACGGACGGCATGCTCACCTGATTAGCGTAGGCGGCTGTACCGACAAATTGCCTTGCTGCTGGCCTGTTCACCGAGTCAGACCAGATCGACTGAGGCAGGACAACACCTCCCGAGCGGACGAAAACCGCGAGCGGCCTATGACCTCCGATAAGTGAACCTTATCGGAGGTCAGGATGGGTAGAGGCCAGGTTCGGCCCAGATCTCGCCGCTGAAAATTCGTTTTCGTTTCGTTGAACCAAACGAAACGTAATCATGACGAAAACCCCCGAAAACTGTGCACCCCCGGCAACTCGACTGTCAGTGTCAGTTCTCAGTAGATCTGGCGGTTCTCTCACGCATGTGGCGGGACGGTGGCGGGGTCCGCACATAAGTGGCGGGAATGGGTTGGTCGCGAGATGACGTTGCGGCGCAGCGTGAGTTCGGATAGTTGGGTTGGAGCGCTGGTCCGCCGAGGAGCAATGGGTGCCGTGGCGGTGGATCCCGGAGGTGGGGTTCCGGACTCGCCGAAAATCCAACGATGTTCGCCATATGCACTGATCAGAGCCGGACATCTCGATGCGGAGGCAGGCCTCGTATCGGATGCGGGAGAGTCGCATTCGATACGGGTCGCCGATGCCGGCGCCCGGATGCGCTACCCGGCCGGATCGGGGCTGGAGTTGGCGGCGAGGACTTTCAGTTCTCGGTCGCGTTCGCGATCGATCTGATCGACCGGTACTGCCGGGCCGACAGACCTGGACTGCCCCCGACGGATGCAAGAATTCAGCTATGCGTTGGTTTCTACTGCTGGTTCCGATCGCCGCTGTGACGGCGTGCTCCTCGGCGCCGTCAGGTCCGCCGTCGGTCAGCACCTACAGTCTCCAGTCCAAAGCGACGGATCTGTTCAAGGGCAAGATTCATCAGGATCCGAAGTCCGTATCCTGCGACGGCGAGCTGGACGCCATAGTCGGTGCGACGCAGAAATGTACGGTCGTGGATCTCACGGGCGGGAAGTGGGCCTTGACTGCCAAGGTCACCGGCCTGACCGGGGACATGGCCGACTACGACATGACCTTCGATGACAAGTTCGCGACCGCCGAGCAAGTGGCCCGCTCGGTCGGTGACCTGATCGGTATGGGTGGACTGGACGGTAGGGCCGTGAAGTCCAGCGTGTGCGATGGAGCTCTACCCGGCACAGTGGGTGCCGAAATCCGTTGCACCATCACGTTCAGCGATGGAACGACCCTGCCGGCGACTGCGAAAACCGTCGGGATCGACAACCAAGGCGTGAAGTACGACGTCTATGGGGACGGAAAGCATTGGAGCCGTCGTTAGGTTGGGCGGTCCGCGGGAAGGGGGAAGCCCGGACAGGGCGCGCATCACGTCGTAGCGGAAACGGGCCGGTCATCCTCGAGCGCGGCCGGCTCGATCGCCATCCAGTTGGTGAGACCGCAACCGGACGTCAGTCATGGTTGGGTGTCTCAGGTGAACGTCTCATCAGCGATCGCTCACGAGACACCCTGCGCGGCAGGATGTTTCCGCAGTAAGGATCTGTAAAGGTTGCCGTGCACGCGGCAATGTCAACCTGCCGGGGTTGCCGATACGCTTGCGGCTCATGCGAATCGGCTACGGGCGAGTCTCGACCGCGATCAGCACCCCGAAGCACAACACGACGCGTTGACCGCGCGGCCGGATGCGAGAAGATCTTTGTCGACAAGGCTTCCGGCAAACTCGCGACCCGGCCGGAACTGGACAAGGCGCTGCTGTCGGCCGACCATGCCGGTGATCAGCTGGTGGTCACCGAGCTGGACCGGCTCGGCCGCTCGCTCGAACACCTGATCGAACTGCCGAAGACCCTCGAGAGTCGTAGCGTGGAACTGGTGGTACTCGACCAGAACATCGACACCTCCACCACGCTCGGGCGAAACCCGAACTCGAACTGCGGCAGGTGCAGCTGGCGCGGCAGATGTACGACGAGGCCGGCAAACGCCGCTACAGCGTCGCCCAGATCGCAACCGAGTCCGGCGTCACCCGCCCCACCAGCTACCGGACACCTCGGCAAGAACCCATAGAACTGCACCCTCAATGCGGGCGTTTGAACCAGGCTCCCGCACTGCGCTGAGACAAGAGGATGACGATTGCCAGGCTTGCGCCGAAGCCGAGGAGTCCGGGCGGGCGCCCCTGTGACATACCGCTGAGGCCCCACAGGATTCCGACGCCCGCGAAAACGATCGCAGCCACGCGCACGCCGTTCCCGTTCACGGTGAAACCGCACGCGAAGAGGGCCAGGAAGAAGGCAGGAAGGAAGCCCCCGATCAGCGCGCCGCACAACTCGGGCTTATTCATGGCGCCTGCGAGCACCGCCAGCGCGACGCCGAGACCGCCGAACAGCCAGGAGATGATCTGCGCCGCTCGCACCGGTCTGGGCATCCTGGTGGGGTGCGCCAGGATCCCACCGTCCGGCTGGTAGTCGTGTGGCGACGGTACGTAGGCCGGCTGTGATCCCGGCCAGCTGTCCGACCCGGCAGGATATGCCTCGTAGCCCGAGCCGTTCGTCACGTCGTGGTTCTTACCCAAATCCACTGGATCTCCCCATCTCTTTCTTCCCAGCCGGTCCCGCAGCAGCGAACACCACCGGGGACTGCCCGCTCCACCATCCACCGCATCGATATGCGACTTGCCGCTATGACTGGCGGTGTTTTCATATGACAAACCTGCCAAAGTGAATCTCCGTGGGACACAACGATAAAGCCAATGACACCGACGCGCTCCGTCGCATGGCTGGTTTGGCGACGCCGATGGCACTGCGGGTCGCAGTGACCCTGGGCCTGCCGGACCGGCTCCTCGGCGACGGCGCCGCCGCTGATCAACTCGCGGTCGAGCTCAACGTTTCACCGGTCGCGCTCGATCTGTTGCTGGGCCACCTCACAACCCTCGGGGTCGTCGAACGGACATCCATCAACTACCGCACCACAGAGTTCGGAGCGAACCTATGCGCCGATGCGGGCAATGGCTTCACCAACACTCTCCTGCACCTGGATTCCGCTGCCGGTCGCGCCGAACTGGCCTTTGTCGAACTCGCCCACAGCATCGCCACCGGCCGAGCGGCCTACCCACGCCGCTATGGGCAGGACTCTGGCGTCGGCTGCACGGATGAGCACCCGACCTTGGCCGGGGGCACCGCAGGAGTCGTGACGGACAATCGTCGACCGATTGGTGTCAGACCCTTCGCTTACTGTTGCGCGCGTATCCAGCGCTCGCCAGGAGAACGAAATGAACCCGGACCTGCACTCGACGCCGATCCTGTTCCTCAGTGGAGCAGGCCTTCCGGCCTGGATCTGGGACGGGGTCCGAGCAGACCTGCCTGTCGAGTCGGTCGTGGCGGCGTATCCGAAGCGGGGCGACGCGCGTCTCGATGACTGTGTGGCCTCCGTGTTGGAGCAGGCGCCGGATGGCTTGTTCACGATCGTGGCCCATTCGATCGGCGGTGTCGTGGCCAGTCAGATCGTGGCGACTGCGCCCGAGCGCGTTGCCGGGCTGCTCGGGGTCGCCGCGTCGTTCCCCGCCGCTGGAAGGTCGTTCCTTGCGGCATCGCCTGCGCCGCAGCGTGTTGTGGTGGGCCTTGTCATGCGGGTCGCGGGAACTCGTCCTCCAGACAAGGCGATCCGCTCGGTGCTGTGTGCCGGCCTCGACGAGGACGACACCGCTCACATTGTCGCGGAGTTCGAGCCGGAATCCCCGCACCTGTATCGGGACAAAGTGTCCAGCAGGACTTTCCCGGCGCGCAGCGGGTATGTCGTGACCACGGCGGACCGCCAGTTGTCCGCCGCGATGCAATACCGGCACGCGGCCGAACTCGGCTCCGGATTCCGCCGCGAGCTGTTCACGGGGCATCTGCCGATGCTGCAGGATTCCGCTTCGCTGGCGAAAGTCGTCCAGGAGTTCACTGCCAACACGTGAAACCATCGACACCTGCGCGGAACGACCACGCTGGCAGTCACAATGTCGGCAGAAACCGATTTCTCGTGTGTAACCAGGGAATTGCCGGCGAATTCGGTCGTCACTGCGGGAGCGTCGGCGTGGTCGCTGCAGCCGACGTCGACTGCAGCGTTTCGGGCTGGACGGTAGCTCTGGGTGTCGGACTCGCATGGTCCGGATCGTCATCACTCCGATCTGGGTGAAGCTGATCGACTTCGAAACCACCCTGCCCACCGCGGTCGAGGAGCTGATCCAGCAGCGGGCCGAGCGTCAGCGCGCCTGAACCGAGCAACCCGGCCAGAATGGGCCGTAACGAACCCGAGGAGAAGATCGTGACGATCCACCGGATGGATCACGTCGGCATTGTCGTCGAGGATCTCGCGGCTGCTATCGCGTTCTTCGTCGAACTGGGCCTGGAACTGGAGGGCGAAGCGACAGTCGGTGGCCAATGGGCCGACGACCTGCTCGGACTGGACGGTGTCCGAGCAGACATCGCCGTCGTACGGACTCCGGACGGCCATGGCCGGGTCGAGCTCTCGAGGTTCCACTCGCCGGCGACCACCAGCACTGCGCCGGAGGCGCCGGTGAATACCCCGGGCATCCCTCGCCTGACGTTCGTCGTCGACGACGTCGACGACGTCCTCGACCGCCTGCGCGCCCATGGCGCCGAACTCGTGGGCACGGTAGCCCGATACGAAGACATCTACCGGTACTGCTACGTCCGCGGCCCCGACGGCATCATCATCGGGCTGGTCGAGGAACTCCACTGAACGACACTCCTCGCCGCAAGGCTCCCGATCAAGCGCCGACTGTGACCGGAGCCACCCCGAAGATCAACTGGCAGAGCTGATGTCAGCCTTTCAGCATGCGCGAACTTGCCGCTTTATCGAGCGGTTTTCTGCTGGCCACGATCGGCGTAGGCCGTGCTGGGTGGTCGACCGCCGAGCGCCTGGTGCGGCGAGTACTACTCGCTATGCGTCGCCGGGGCTCTTCGTACCTGTGCCGGAGCTGGCATCGCCGCGTAGCGTTGCCAGTCGATGGTGGTACTCGTCCGCATCGATCTCACCGCGGGCGAATCGCTCGGCCAGCACTTGCTCGGCGCTGGGGCGCACGATCGGCGCACCGCCGACCGGCGGGGACGGCTGAGCCAGGTATCGGACGGTGAGGATCACCCCGGCGATCACCAGTGTCCAGAACAAAACCATGCCAACGGTCATGAGCCCGTAACCCCACCCGCTCACCCCGTGTTCGCCGTACCAGAACATCATCGCAGGCTCCTTGATCGATGCGAATCACCAGTGCCGTCGCGCGTACCCTTCTGCTGTTGTGTCGCCTCGGGCGTGTGATCGGCGCCTTCTACGATCCGCGCGGCTGAGCGCGGCTGGTAGGGACAAGGTGCCCTTCCGACGCAACCGAAGGTCCCTACCCCCGGCGGGTATCACCGCCCGGACTCGACCTGCGCAGTTGCCGACCTGCTGTTACCATCCAGCGAGACTGTGGGGCGGCGAGTGTTGACTGCGCATGAACTTCCTTCCGGGCTGTACGACTACTCGCGGTGTTGCGTCTGGAGCGCGACGATGTTCGAGCCGGAACCCGTACTCGCGCAACTCGGTCGCCGCAGGCACCTAAGCCGCTTAGTTGCACAACACGGCTGCGGCCGCACGCTCGCCCGCGCTGGTGCCGGCGCACCCGCTACGTCTGATCGAGCAGCGTCAGATAGGCGTCGAGTTGGGCAGCGCCGGCGAGAAGGTGGCGGCTGCGCGTGGTCAGCCGGTCGGTCCAGGAGTCGAGGAAAGCGCTCAACGCATCCGGCCCGCCCGCCTCGCGTAGCGACTCGATGAACTGCGCGACCCGGCGCAGCGGGTACCCGCCGCGGCGCAGCTGTCGCGCGATCTCGGCGTCGCGCAGGCAGTCCGATCCGTATTGGCGGTAACCCGTTGCGCGGTCGCGGACAGGGCGCAGGATGCCCTCGGTCTCCCAGGCGCGCAACGTCGCCGGGTGCACGCCGAGCCGGCCCGCGAGTTCGCCCACCGTCAGCGGTCGACCGTGGACAGGGGCCGGTGTGGTGGTGGACAGACTGCCGAGGGCCGTCGCGACCTCGGTGCGAGTCTCGCGTTCGGCGAGTAGGGCGACGTGTGCGGCGTCGATGAGCCGGTAGGCGGACTCGGTGTCGCCTCGGTTGGTCGCGCGCATGATCTCCGTTGCGTGCTGGTGCCCATGGCCACGGCGCAACGCGAGGAAGGCTCGCAGGGCGTGCACGTGCAAGGGCGTGTAGCGCCGGTAGCCGGTCTCGCTGCGTTCGGTCGGCGGGAGGATGCCCGCGTCGTCGTAGTTGCGGATCGCCTGTGCGGACAACCCGTGTTCCCGGGCGAGGTCGATGGGTCGCAGCGTGCACCTCCGATTGAGGCTTTGCTCCACTGCTCGCAGGTAGAAGCAGCAGAAGTTTCACTCGTTTCTTCAACGATAGTGTTCAAAGGTAGTGCCTTTGAAAGGGGTGTATATGTCCATCGCCGCAGCACTGCGTGGAATCGGACGCCAACTCGACGACCCAGCAAGCCTGGGTCGGGCCCTCGACGAACTGCTCGCCACGCGGACCGAGCCGCCGGCCCTGCTCGCCCTCGGCGAACCGACCCACGGGATCGAGGCGTTCCCGTTGCTGCGCAACGAAATCCTCGGTCACCTCGTTGAACGGGGATTCCGGTCGATCGTGCTGGAGACCGATGTCTTCGCCGCATCCATTGTCGATGACTACGTGGCCGGGGCAGTGGCGGAGATCGACACGGTTCTCGCGACCGGGTTCAGCCACGGGTTCGGCGCCGTGCCGGGCAACCGCGAACTCGTCGAATGGCTCCGCGCGCACAATTCCGGCCGCGCACCGCAGGATCGGGTTCGCTTCCACGGTTTCGAGGCGCCGCTGGAGTACTCCGGCGCGGCGAGCCCGCGCCACGCACTGTCGGCGGCCGACGACTACCTGCCCGCGGCGCTGCGACCCGAATCGGTCCGCGACCTCACTGCGCTGGTCGGCGAGGACGCGGACTGGACGAACCCGGCGGCCATGTACGACCCGGCAGCGTCCATAGGCGGCGGTGACCGCGCTCGCGCCCTGCGTATCGTCGCCGACGATCTCGCCAGCGCGCTGCGCCGAGCGGCACCCACCCTGCGCCCCGCCGACCCGGTCGGCTACGACCAGGCCGTCGCGCACGCGCGCACCGCCCAGGGCCTCCTGCGCTATCATGCGGCCATGGCCAGCCCCGCGCCTGATCGCATCGCGACCCTGCTCAGCCTGCGCGCCGAGATGATGGCCGACAACCTGCTGGCGATCGTGGCGAAGGAGCAGCGACGCGGACCGAGCCTGGTGTTCGCGCACAACGTGCACCTGCAACGCACGCAATCAAACATGCAGGTCGGCGCAGACGAGGCGACCTGGGGAAGCGCGGGTGCGCTCGTCGGAATAACCCTCGGTGAGCGCTACGCGTTCGTGGCAACCGACGCCAACCCCGATAGCGATCCCGGCACCCTCCAGGGTGTACTGGCCGAGGCGACCACCCGCCGCGCCTTGTTCCCAGCACCTGCCTTGCGCGCCGCGCTCGCCCCATCGATCGGGGCAGGCGAACCGATCGTGCCCGGCCACATCCCGCTCGCCCCGGCAGATTTGGACGGCGCCGACGCGGTCATCTTCGTCGCCGACACCGATGGAAAACGGCATCAGTACTGGTAGCGGCATATTCCGTATACCCTGGCCGCAACAGGCGTAGCCGTACTCGCGGGGACCCGGACCTTGAATGTTCCCAGTCAGCAGTGGATTTCGGCGCTGCCCGGGTCACGCACCGGCCATACCTCGCCCGGTGCCAACGATGCGGCCGCGGGCCTCGCCGAACCCGAGCCGCTTCCCGCCGGCCGCAGGCGCGGTCGCCCGCAGGTCGATCACGTCGCCGTCCTCGAGGAAGGTGCGCTGTTGTCCGTCGACCGTGACCGGCTCGGCGCCGCCCCAGGTGAGCTCGATGAACGCACCGCGCTGGTCCTTGTCCGGGCCGGAGATGGTGCCGGAAGCGAACAGGTCTCCGGTGCGCATCGGCGCGCCGTTGACGGTCAGGTGAGCCAGCATCTGAGCGGGCGACCAGTACATGGCGGCGTACGGCGGGCGGGACACGATCTGGCCGTTCCACACCACCTCCAGGTCGATGTCGAGCCCCCAGGGCCGGTCCAATGCCAGGTAGGGCAACACGGCCGGCTCCTGGACGGGGGTATCGACTTTCGCGTCCTGCAGCGCCAGCAGGGGGACGACCCACGGGGAGATGGTGGAGGCGAACGACTTGCCGAGGTTCGGGCCCAACGGCACGTACTCCCAGGCCTGGATGTCGCGGGCCGACCAATCGTTGAACAACACCACCCCGAAAATGTGGTCCTCCGCGTCGGCTACGGCGATGGGCTCCCCCATCTCGTTGCCGACCCCGACCACGAAGCCCAGCTCTGCCTCGATGTCCAGCCGCACCGACGGCCCGAACACAGGCACCGGGTCCTGTGGGCCCTTGCGCTGACCCGATGGCCGGACGATGTCGGTGCCCGACAGGACAATCGAGGCACTGCGGCCGTGATAGCCGACCGGCAGGTGCTTCCAGTTCGGCATCAGCGGATCGGGGTTGTCGGGCCGGAAGAGCCTGCCGAGGTTGGCGGCGTGGTGCTCGCAGGCGTAGAAGTCGACGTAGTCGGCCACCTCGAACGGCAGATGCAGTGTCACCGAACCGAGCGCGTGCACCGCCTGCGCCGGCACCGCGGCGGTCAGCATCGCGGTGATCGCAGCCCGCACCTCGATCCAGCGGTCGCGCCCCTGAGCCATGAACGGGTTGAGCGACGACACCCCGAAGGTCTCCTCGTCACCGAGCAGGACGGCGAGGTCGACGACGTAATCGCCGTACCGCACCCCGACCCGGGGCTCGCGGCCGGGCACGGAATAGACGCCGTAGGGCAGGTTGTGCAGACCGAACAGGTCGTCGGCGGGCACGGTCAGTCGGGTCACGGGAGATCCTCCGTCAGATGGGGGTCCAGCAGCCCGAGGGCGGCGAGTTCCTCGACCGGTTCGGCGATGGAGCAGGTGCCGAACGAGCGGAACGCCTCCCGTACCCGGGGTGCGAGGGCACGGACCGGTTCGACGACCCGTGCGCCGTCGCGGTCGGCGAGCAGGTCGACCAGCTCGGCCGCGTCGGCGCCGTCGAGCGCGGCGCCGGTGGCGGCGAGCAGGTTGAGGAAGCCGTGCTGCTCGAAGCCTGTCGCAGGGTCGGTGTTGCGCAGCGCGTGGTGCAGCCCTGCAGTCGCCTTGAACGGAACCCCGTACCGCACCGCCGTCAGCACGCAGGCCGCGAGTTCCCGTTCGTCCGGGTAGAGCTCGGCCCGTACCCCTCCGGTGCGGAACTTCGCCAGGTACGGCGTGTCGGCCAGCGCGGCCAGCACCGCCTCGCCGCGCTCGTCGCGAGGTATCTCGACGAAGACGGACAACTCGGAGTGACTGTCCAGCAACCGCTCGAGCGTAGCGACGACATCAGCCGGTGGGGTTTCCTGGGGCAGCATGACTTCGAGCGCGCGCAACCGTGCCGCCGGGATCCGGGCGGCGCCTGTGCGGGCCTCGCTGACCTGGGACAGTGGCGTAGTGACGGCGATATCGAGCGCTGCCCTTGGACGCTGCCCGGGAAGAGCGTCGACGACCTCGGCCAGCTCGCCGAGGTCCTGGACTGCGAGCACGAGTGGGCCGACCAGTGCGGCGTGCGCCGAGGTGAGGTACCGCAGGTGCGCCGGCACTGCCTGCGCGAGCGGCAGGTTCGCGGGAGGGAAGACCGCCGCGTCATCGCACAAGGCGGTGATCAGCGCGGCCGGTAGCGGGTCGGTGCTCATGCGGGAGCGCCCCCATCGCCCCCTGGTCGCCACGACACCACGAGTAAGCGTATACCCCGTCTCGGCCGCACGACCCGTCTCGCCGATCCCCAACAGCTGGCAGGTGCCGACCACCGGGCGAAGGCTTCTTCATCCTTTCCGTGAGGGCTCGGCGCAGCCTCCCGTGCGCTCGTCGCCTTGGGCGAGGAGCGCACGGGCGAGCACCTCGAAGTCACCCGGCCAGGCGCCGGAACCGCTGATCGTCTGCGCACTTGCGGGAAGCTACGGGCCGGCGCGGCGGGCCTAGCTGTCGCCTGGCGTGGCCATCCCGACCTGGCTGTCAGCGTTGTCTTCTTCGACGGCAGTCGGGACGAACCGACCGTGCGCAGGCATCCGGTGCGGGCCGGAGAGGTGCTGGTGCAGCGTTCTACTGGGTGACGCACCGCTGAACCCCTCGGCCCGCGTGTCGTCAAGTGCCGGTTTGTCCTTGGCTGCAGGGACTTTCGACGCTGGTGGCCCGCCCCGGGCGCGTTCACGGGCCAGTGCTCGGTCCCGTTGTTCCTCGAACCGGGGGATCTGTACGTGTTCGAGGTTGTTCAGGTAGGCGGCGAGACGCTCGCGGGCTTGTTTGCCGCGGGGTCCGAAGTCGGTGCGGCCGAAGATGTTCCACTGCCGGAGCACGGGTTGCAGGACTTCTTCCAGGTGTTGGCGCAGGTCGTAGATGCCGTGTTTGGCCATGAGGACGCCGTTGCGGCGGAAGTTGGGCATGCCGGAGCCGGGCATACGGAAGTTCTCCACGATCAGGTCGATCGCTTCGATGGCCTGGTCGGGCACGAGATCGAGGGCGGCGGCGCACATATCGCGATAGAAGATCATGTGCAGGTTCTCGTCGAGCGCAATGCGTTGCAGCATTCGGTCGGCAACCGGGTCGTCGCAGACGGCGGCGGTGTTGCGGTGGCTGATCCGGGTGGCCAGCTCTTGGAAGGACACGTAGGCGACCGAATGCAGGAAACCGGCCTCACCTGCCGAGGCCGCCTGGTCTCCCCTCGGGGCGAAGCCGGTGGACATGTGCACCATGCGGTCGTTCTCCAAGGCGACGGGGTCGACACCGCGGGTCACGACGAGGTAGTCGCGCAGGACGATACTGTGGCGGGCCTCTTCGGCGGTCCAGCGACCGACCCACGACCCCCAGGCGCCGTCTGGGGAGAAGTTCTCACTGATCTCGCGGTGATAGGACGGGAGATTGTCCTCGGTGAGCAGATTCGTGACCAACGCCGCTTTGGCCACCTCCGACAACCCGGATTGCTCAGGCTCCCAGTCGGTTCCGCCGAGCAGCGCGAAGTTGCGGCCGGAGTCCCACGGCACGTAGTCGTGGGGATGCCACTCCTTGACCATGGACAGGTGCCGGTTCAATGCGGTTGCGGCGACGGGTTCGAGCTCGGTGAGGATTTCCAGTTGCGCCAGATCACGCGCCAATGTCGTGTCCGCCTTTCTCTGTCGAAGAATTGAGGATGCGAAGCAAGTCGATGGGCCGATGACGGTGGTGGGCAAACGCGAGGGCCGAACCGTCGCCGCCGGCAGGAGCCCGCTACCCGGTTGTGGTGGCGATGCCGCCGACAGCGGGGGTGACGAGGGTTAGATCGGCGTCGTAGCGGCGGTACAGCAGATGGCCGCGCCCCGATACGACGTCGGTATAGAACAGGAAAGGCAATCCGTGCTCGCAGGCCCGATCAGTTGCTCGGGTTTCGGTGAGTACCGGCGCGGGACGTGGATTGATCGTGAACGGTCCCAAACCATCCGACGCGGAACGTGGTGGCTGGACGCTGTGCTGGCGGGCCAGTCGCAGCCCGGCGGGCCCGGCACGGTAGACGACGGCCTCCTCGCCGGTATCGGCATCGGTGAACAGGTGCACGCCGTAATCCATCGCGTCCATCACCGCTGCGGCGACCAGCGGGCGGCTGGTCGCCAGCAGGACCGGCTTGCGCCGGGACAGTTTTCCCGGCCCGGAAGTGTCCGGCTCCGCCGCGGTCGGATCCGGCCACGGCCGCGGCTGCCACGGCGCCCGCAACGCCTTGATCTGCCGTTCCAGCCGTAGCACGGCCGGCAGCGCATCGCCACGGCCGTGCGTCAACGTCTGCATTCGCGCCGGTGTATCACCGACACGCAGATTCACCTGGACCAGCATCGCACCGGTGTCGCGATTCGCACCGGTGATCCGCAGCCGGGCACCGCCGGTGAGATGCTCCCGTGCCAGTAGCCGGCCGACGGCACCGGCGAACCGTTCACCCTCGAGCACCGGCACCTGGCCACCGGCGAACACGACCACGTCGGGAAACAACGTCGACGACCACGCCTGCGACGCCCGCAACATACACCCTCCACTGTTCTCGACGCATCGGGCTGAACGCCTGCGCCGAAAACCACGGTGCCCGCTGGTGCGTCAAAGCCGATAGGGCCGAAGGTCACAACGCCGATCACCGCAGCGCCGCCGCCCCCAAGCCGCGCCCGCTGCGCTCGGCGAACCGAAGACCCCTGCGGGACTGCAGGATTCATATCAACCACGCATCCAGACGCAGGCTCACGCGCGAGCTGTGACAGCGAAGGGCAGGTGCTTCGAGGCGCGCGCACAACGCCGACGTTGCGACGGGGCGTCACAGGGCTGGATCCCAGGCCAGGGGCGGGGATCTGATAATTTGCGCGCGCCGCCTACGCACCCTCGACCGAGGGTTGCCACCACAGCCCCGGCAACGACATGCGAGCTGTTTGCTAAACTATGCAAGTAGCCGGGCGTTCGCCCGGGCCGACGCCGCCGCCAGCGGAAGGATTTGGTTCGGAAAATGCCGGGATCGAGCAGGCCCCTCTATCAGATGAAGGCCGACTTCTTCAAAACGCTCGGCCACCCGGTGCGGATCCGCGTCCTCGAGCTGCTCAGCCGCCGTGAGCACGCCGTCTCGGAAATGCTGACCGAGATCGACGTGGAGGCGGCCAGCCTGTCGCAACAGCTGTCCATCTTGCGGCGGGCCGGTCTGGTCACCGCTCGCCGTGAGGGCCTGTCGGTGATTTACGAACTCACCTCACCCGAGGTCGCCGAACTCCTGGCGACGGCCCGCGCGATCCTCACCGGGGTGGTCGCCGGGCAGGCCGAAGCCCTGGAACAGTCCGCATAACCAGTGCCGCACCGACACCCCTCAGGAGCGCAGCACATCTAATTGCATATTTTCTAAACTATATACCTTGCATTTTCGTGAAGGAGAGATCAGCTGTGACCGACCACCCGACCGCCGCTGTGCAGGCACCGACCGACCACGAAGGCATCCTGGCGTGGGTGGCCGAGGTTGCCGAACTCACCGCACCGGATCGGATCGTGTTCTGCGACGGCTCGCCTGCCGAGTGGGACCGGCTGACCGGACTGTTGGTCGAGAAGGGCACCTTCGTGCCGCTCGAGGCGAAACCGAACTCGTTCTGGTGCGTGTCGGACTCCGATGATGTGGCTCGCATGGAGGACCGTACGTTCATCTGCTCGGAGCTCGAGTCGGATGCGGGCCCGACCAACAACTGGGTGGACCCGGTCGATATGCGCACGGTAATGACCGAGCACTACCGGGCCGCGATGACGGGCCGGATCATGTACGTGGTCGCGTTCTGTATGGGGCCGGTCGACGCCGCGGACCCCAAGTTCGGTGTGCAGATCACCGATTCGGCATATGTGGCGGTGTCGATGCAGATCATGACCCGTTCCGGCACACCGGTCTGGGACCTGCTCACCGACGACACCGAATTTGTGAAATGCCTGCACTCCGTGGGCGCTCCCCTGTCACCGGGCCAGCAGGACGTGCCGTGGCCATGTGACAAGACCAAATACATCTCGCACTTCCCGCAACACCGCGAGATCTGGAGCTACGGGTCCGGCTACGGCGGCAACGCGTTGCTGGGCAAGAAATGTTTCGCGTTACGCATCGCATCGGTGCTCGGCCGCGACGAGGGGTGGCTGGCCGAGCACATGCTGATCCTGAAACTCACCTCCCCACAAGGGAAGACGCATTACATCGCGGCAGCGTTCCCATCATCGTGCGGCAAGACGAACCTCGCCATGCTCGAACCCGCGCTGCCCGGCTGGAGCGCCGAGACCATCGGCGACGATATCGCGTGGCTGCGCTTCGGCGCCGACGGGCGGCTGTACGCGGTCAACCCGGAGGCCGGATTCTTTGGTGTCGCACCGGGTACCAGCGCGAAAACCAATCCGAACGCGATCGCCACCATCGCTGCCGGGAACTCGGTCTTCACCAACACCGCCCGCACTCGCGACGGTGATGTGTGGTGGGAGGGTCTGACCGACACACCGCCCGAGGAGCTGATCGACTGGCGCGGGCAGCAATGGACCCCGACGTCGCGAACGCCTGCCGCGCACCCGAATTCGCGATACTGCACACCGATCGCGCAGTGCCCGTCGGTGGCACCGGAATGGAACGACCCGACCGGGGTACCGATCTCGGCGATATTCTTCGGCGGACGCCGCGCGACGACGGTACCGCTGGTGGCAGAGACGTTCGATTGGGCGCACGGAGTATTCACCGCGTCGGTACTGTCGTCGGAAACCACCGCGGCCGCGGTGGGCGCGGTGGGTGTGGTGCGGCGTGACCCGATGGCGATGCTGCCGTTCCTCGGCTACCACGTAGGCGACTACTTCGCGCACTGGCTGACGCTCGGCGCGGACGCGGACCCCGCTACGCTGCCAAAGATCTTCCAGGTCAATTGGTTCCGCCGAGGCGCCGACGGGACATTCCTGTGGCCAGGATTCGGCGACAACGTCCGCGTTCTCGAGTGGGCACTGGAACGGATCGCCGGTACCGCGGACGCGGTCGAAACACCGATCGGGTACGTGCCGACCATGGACGCGCTCGACTTGTCCGGTTTCGACGCGGGGACCCGGGCGCAGGTGGCCCAGGCGCTCGCGATCGACATCGACGAGTGGGTGGCCGAGACCGCCTCGATCGACGAATGGTACGCCATCATCGGCGACGACCGGCTGCCCGAACAACTGCGCGAGCAGCTGACCGCGTTGAAGCTGCGTCTGGCCGAGAACCGGTGAGCGCACTCGCCTTGCTGCCACGCTGGTCGGACTGGCGCTCGGCGGTCCGCGCGCCCGGCGCCGATCTGCTGTCGGGTCTCATGGTCGCATTGGTGGCGCTGCCGCTGGCGCTGGGTTTCGGGATCTCCTCGGGGCTGGGGGCCGCGGCCGGGCTGGCGACCGCGATCGTCGCCGGTGCGGTCGCGGCGGTATTCGGCGGCTCCCGATACCAGGTGTCGGGGCCGACCGGGGCGATGACCGTGGTGCTGGTTCCGATCGTCGCTCAGCACGGTGCGAGCGGGGTACTGGCCGTGGGGCTGCTGGCCGGAATCGTGCTGGTGGTGCTCGCGGTCGCCGGGGTCGGGCGGGCAGTGCGGTATATGCCGGCCCCGGTGATCGAGGGGTTCACCGCAGGCATCGCGGTCGTCATTGCGTTGCAACAATTCCCGGCTGCGCTCGGCATCGCCCATGCCCACGGCGACAAGGTCTGGCAGTCGGCATTCGACGCGGTCCGCCAGTATGTCGCGCATCCGGACCCCGTGACGGTGGCGACCGCGCTGGCTGTGGCCGCGGTCGTGCTGGTCGGCGGCCGGTTGCTGCCGAAGCTGCCGACCGCGCTGATCGCGGTCGCCGCCGCCACCGTTGTCGCGCATGTGCTCGATCTGGGTCTCACGCCGATCGGGACGATCCCCTCCGGATTGCCCGCTCCCACCGTGGAATTCGTGCATCTCGACCAGGTGGGGTCGCTGATCGAGCCCGCGCTGGCGGTGGCGGCGCTCGCCGCGTTGGAATCGTTGCTGTCTGCCACTACCGCCGACGCGATGGCCGTCGGCACCCGCCACAATCCGGACCGTGAACTGCTCGGCCAGGGTCTGGCCAATATCGCCGCCCCACTGTTCGGCGGTGTGCCCGCCACCGGCGCGATCGCGCGCACCGCTGTGAACGTGCGCGCCGGCGCCCGCACCCGGCTGGCGGCGCTCACCCACGCAGTGATACTCACCGCGATCGTCTACCTCGCCGCGCCCGTGGTCGCCGACATCCCGCTGGCCGCACTGGCCGGAGTGCTGCTGGCCACCACCGTGCGAATGGTCGAAACCGCCTCACTGACAGCCATCGCCCGCGCTTCCCGCGGTGACAGCATCATCATGCTGATCACTTTCGCCGTCACCGTCGCACTCGATCTCGTGACCGCAGTCGCGATCGGTGTCGGCATCGCGACGCTTCTGGCATTGCGGTCAGTCGCGAAAGAAGCACGGCTGCACCAGGTTCCACTCGACGACACCGATCACCGCACGGAAGAACACCAGCTGCTGCACGACCATATCGTCGCCTACCGCCTCGACGGGCCGCTGTTCTTCGCCGGCGCCCACCGCTTCCTCCTCGAACTCACAGAGGTTTCGGACGTACACGTCGTCATCCTCCGCATGTCGCATGTCACCGCCCTCGACACCACCGGCGCACTCGTGCTGAAGGACGCCATCAGCAAACTCGAACACCGCCGCATCACCGTGCTCATGTCCGGACTACGCGCCGACCACTACCGCAAGCTCGCCGCCATCGGCGCCCTGCCCACCGGCGGAGCCGATCACCTCTTCGACCACACACCCGACGCCATCGCGCGCGCTCGCGGCTACCTGCCCGATCCAGCGGCCCCCACGGATGGGCGGCCGCCCGACAACGTCCCTCAGTCGATTGCCACGCGGTAACGGTCCGCCGCTCGATGAGATCGGTGGATTCAACCTGCACGCGGGACTGATCACACGAAGCCCACAACTGCTGAGGGTACCGGTGGATCCGCACTCTGGCGCCGCCGGATCCTCTGCGGCTCGCCCCGACTCGACTGTCTCGTCACGGGATCCCATGTGCTCGACCTCTCTCCGGCCCCTGGTCGATATCACGTTCGACACGTCGGTTGTCAGCGCGACAGAGGGCCTAGTGTCGTCGCTTGTGACCGAACTTTCCTCGCACATTCGTGCGACAGCAGATGCCTATGATGCCGTCGCCGGCCTCTATGCGGAAATCACCCGCGACGCCCTCGACAGCGTTCCGCTGGATCGCGCGATGCTCGCCGCGTTCGCCGACCTCACGCGGGCCGGCGATTCCGGGCTCGTGGCCGAGCTCGGGTGCGGCCCAGGACATGTGACCACGCACCTGGCAGGCCTGGGGCTGGACGTTTTCGGCCTCGACCTGTCGCCTGTGATGATCGATCTCGCCCGCGCAACATATCCACAGCTGCGGTTCGAAGTCGGTTCCATGGACGCTCTGGACCTGGCCGACGGCGCGCTGCGAGGCATCGTGTCGTGGTATTCGGTCATTCACACTCCCCCGCACGAGATCCCTGCGTACTTCGCCGAGTTCCGTCGGGTGCTGGCGTCCGGGGGCCACCTCTTGCTCGCATTCTTCGAGTCCGAGGGCGAGCCGGTCACCATGTTCGACCACAAAGTGACGGCAGCCTACCGGTGGCCGATCGACGACTTCGCGAGACTGGCCGGCGAAGCCGGATTCATCGAGGTCGGCCGGATGCTGCGTGAGCCGCAGGAGGGCGAACGGTTCCGTCAAGGTCGTCTGCTGATGCGCAAAAGGTAAGCAGGGCTCCTTCGTCGAGCGTGCCGTAGGGTGTTCTCTCGCGCCGAATACCTTTGGCGCGGACAGACAATCGCCGATGTGAATGGGGGCGCCGAAGTATGGACGATCGATCCGCCGTCGTCGCGGTTCCCGAGTCGGTGCGCACGCAGCTGCGCCGTGGCGTCCGCAGCGTGCTGGTCGATGCTGCCGCGCTACGGCTGGTCCGGGATCGTTTCGATGACGATCAGGCCGGTTCGCTGCGCCGGTATCTGGAAGCCTCCCAATCGGCGAACACCGTGCGCGCCTACCGCGCCGACTGGGTTGCCTGGTCGGCGTGGTGCGCCGCCGAAGGCAGACAGGCACTTCCCGCCGATGCGCTCGACGTCGCCGTCTACCTGGCCGCGGCCGCCGACGCACGCCGCGCTGCCGGCGGATGGGCGTTCAGTCCGGCGACGTTGGAACGCAAGTCGGCCGCAATCGCGGCTGTGCACGCGGCGAACGGACTTCCGTCGCCGACGCGCTCGGATGTGGTGCGCTTGACCCTGCGTGGCATCCGCCGCATCCGCCGCGCGCAGCCCCGGCGCAAACGTCCGGTCCTGCTGTACACCCTCGATCAATTCCTCGGTGGACTTCCCGAACCGGGCTGGCCCGCCGAACCCGCCCGCCGCCGGGACGCGCTCGCACTGCTCATCGGCTTCGCCGGAGCGTTGCGCCGCAGCGAACTGGCCGGGCTGCGCATCGGCGACGTCGAAGTGAGCGCCGATCACAGCACCGGCGAGCCGATTCTGCTGATCCGGTTACCCGCCACGAAAACCGATCCCACCGGCACGGCGGAACAGCGCGTGGCCCTTCCGCGTGGGCGGCGCCCGGCGACCTGCCCGGTCTGCGCTTTCGCCGACTGGCTGCGTTTGCGCGAAATACATGCCGCCGCAGGCACTTCCGGCGTCCGGAGCTGGCTGTCCGAACACCCCACCGGTTCTCCCGATATCCATCGCTGCCACGGCTTCACCGGCACCCACACCGACCCGGAGCTTCCCCTCTTGCCCGCCATCACCCGGCACGGAGCCATCGCCGATCACGCTATGTCCGGTCGCGCGGTCGCCGAACTGGTCAAACGCTATGCCGCCCGGGCGGGCCTGGACCCAGACCTCTTCTCCGGCCACTCCCTCCGTGCCGGCTTCGCGACGCAGGCCGCGCTCGGCGGCGCCAGCGACCGCGAGATCATGCGCCAGGGCCGATGGTCCAACCCTCGCACCGTCCACGGCTACATCCGCACCGCCAACCCCTTGGAAGACAATGCGGTCACCAAACTCGGGTTGTGAAGCCGATACTGTTGTACCAGTTGAAAGGTGCTGCTCATCGACGCTCGAAGCTATGTCGTTATTGGCGCAGGCATGGACGCGACGCGTACCATGTGGCGCATCCAGGCAATCGTGAAGGGAGGCGAGCAATGAGTACGTTGACGCAGGAAACATGGCGCGCACGCAGGGTGAAGCTGACGCCTGAGCAGGTCGAAGCGAATCGCCGTGCAGCCGAGAAGCTCCTTGGCCGCAAGCTTCCCCCGCGCCCCACCCCGCCTATAGCCGGCAAACGCGGCCAGTAACTCGCAAAGGCCGTCCCCGCAGATCGCCACACAGCATCAGACACTCGTCCACTGCGAGGGATCGGCCAGCCCGGTTCTCGGGTGCGGCGGGTACAGCCCCGCCCTCGACAACCGCGACCAGCCCGATTCAAGCCCTGAACCTCGACGAGTAGTCATCTCCACGGAGGCCGACCCACCGCGGACATCGACACCGCCGAAACAGTGAAAACTCCACCTTCTCGACTTCCGCCCCACCGTCGGCAGGTGACCCAACGCCGCCGACCGCGCGCCGGTCGGCCAGGCTGCAATACAAGGGCCCGGCCGATTTCTTTCCTGAAGACGACAACGAGGGCGCGCAGATCCGCGAAGACCGGATGATCCAGTCCGACGAATACAAGCACGGCTGCAATACCGCTACGTCACCAGTCGTCAACCGGGCGGCACTGCATCCAATGCCGGGAGACGGCCCTATGTCCGCCACCCCGGGAGGCCGCACATCCCGGCTGATCGAACCGGCCACGTCGGTGTGACACCACATCGTGAGCGAAGCCCAACCATGCGGCGCGGTAGTGCGGTCGAAACGGTCGCACTGGCACCCGGCGGCACACCGCCGAAAAGCCCGACAAGCTGGTGATGATCGCCGCGGCGCAGGTGTTGATCGGCGGGGTAACCGGGCTGACGGGCCATGGGCCTGTTGTGGTTAGCGGAGGTGGGGTGGTGGCGGGATGGTTTCCGTTCCGGGTGCGGGTTGGGGCCAGACGAGCAGGACCGGGCAGGGGGCGTGGTCGACGATGAAGCGGCCGGCGGGCCCGAGGCTACGGGGTCCGAGGTGGGTGCGGTCGCCGTCGCGGGCAACGATGAGCAGGTCAGCGCCTTCGGCGGCGGCCACGACTTCGCGTTCGACGCGGCCCGAGCGCAGCTGCCGGGTGCACACCCGCCCCAGTCGGTCGGCCGCGGCGTCGAGGAGGTCTTCGGCGGCCGCGGCGGAGAGGTGTTCCAGTGTGGTGCCGGGGTCGCGGTCGGGGCGGGCACGACCGAACAGTCCGGCATAGGCACCGTGGGCGGCACCGGGCACTTCGGGGCCGGTGACGTGTAGCAGCACGATGTCGGCGTCGTCGGGCGCGTAGGCGCGGGCGGCGTCGATGCAGGCGGGCCAGGTGCCCTCCACGATCCACGCGATGACGGTCACGGTTTTCAGCCTCCGATCACGTGTAGTGAGGCCCACAGTGCCACCACCGACCCCAGCAGGGCGACCGGCACGGCGAGCAGCCCGAGCCGGGTGAACTCGCCCAGTTCCACGTCGGTGTCGTGTTGGTGCATGATGCGCCGCCACAGCAGAGTGGCCAAGGATCCGGCGTAGGTGAGGTTGGGGCCGATGTTGGCCCCCAGCAGCACCGCGAGGACCGGCCCGGGACCTGTGGGGGCGGTCAGCGGCAGCAGCACCAGCACGGCGGGCAGGTTGTTGACGAGGTTGGCCAGCACGGCGGCCAGCGCTGCGACGCCCAGCAGTGCCACCAGCCCGGCACCTTCCGGTATCACGTGCCCCAGCGCGGCGGCCAGTCCGTTGTCCACGACCGCGCGGACCACGATGCCCAGGGCGAGCACGAACGCGCAGAACGGCAGCGCCGCAGCGCGCCCGATCGCGGCGGGGGTACTGCGACCCCGGGCCAGGGCACGTCCGGCCAGCACGACCGCGCCCGCGGCTGCCGCCCACGCCGGATTGATCCCGGTTGCGGAGGTCACGATGAATCCGGCGAGGGTGCAGGCCACCGTCGCCAACGCGAACACCGGTATCTCATGGGGTGCTGTGGTGGGCGGGGCCTGGGCCCCGGCGTCCAGGTCGGTGGCGAAGAATCGCCGGACGACCACGTATTCGACCCCGATGGCGACCAGCCAGGGCAGCGTCATCAGAGCGGCGAAGCGCGTGAAGCTCACCCCACACGCGGCGAAGGCCAGCAGGTTGGTCAGGTTCGAGACCGGCAGCAGCAGCGAGGCGGTGTTCGACAGATGGGTGCAGGCGTACACGTGCGGTTTCGCGCGGGCGCCCAGCCGCGCGGCGGTGGCGAACACCACCGGCGTCAGCAGCACCACCGTGGCATCCAGACTCAGCACCGCGGTGATCAGCGACGCGGTCACGAAAACCTGGACCAGCAGCCGACGGGGGCGACCCGCCGCGCTGCGGGCCATCCAGGCCCCGCACGCTCGGAACAGGCCCTCGTCGTCACACAGCTGGGCAAGCACGAGCACCGCCGCGAGGAAACCGATCACCGGCCCCAGCCGGGCCGCCTCGGCCGCCGCGTGATCGAGCGAGATCGCCCCGCCGGCGATGACCACCCCGGCGGCCGGGACGGCGACGACCGCTTCGGGCCAGCCCCACGGACGCACCACCGCACACGCCAGCACCACCAGGAGCAGGACCAGCGACAGCGCTTCGGCGAGCGAGGCGTTCACGATCGGAGCCTCCCCACGGAGTTGGCCGCCCGGAGTCGAGCACGCCGGGCCAGTTCTTGCGTTCCGTCAGCTCAGGGCCGGTGCCGGGCCCGCATAAGACCGTATACCAAAAATTGGTATCATGTGGCCATGGCCAGGAACACGTCCGTCAGCCTCAGCGATCACTACCTCGAGTTCATCGAAACCGAGGTCGGTTCGGGCCGCTACGGCTCGGCCAGCGACGTCGTCCGCGCGGCCCTACGGCTACTCGAAGACCGCGAGACAAAGCTCCGCGCGGTGCGCGAGGCCCTCATCGAGGCCGAGAACGCCGGTCCCAGCCTGCCCTTCGACGGCGAGGAGTTCCTGGCCCGCAAGCGGGCGCAGTCGCAGCGCCGGTGAGCCGCTACCTGCTCAACCCCCTCGCCCACGCCGACCTCGAACAGATCTACGACTACACCCTCGATCGATGGGATATCGACCAGGCCGAGCACTATGTGCGCGAGCTGCTGCGCGCCTTCGACCGCACCGCCGAGAACCCCCGCATCGGCTGGTCCTGCGACGACATTCGGCCCGGCTACTTCCGGCTGCCCACCGGGTCCCATACGGTCTACTACCGGATCGCCACCGGCGGCATCGTCGAGATCATGCGCATCCTGCACCAGCGGATGGACGCCGAGCGTCACCTCTGACCTGGAAGCAGGGCGGCACGCTCACAAGCACCGCCATACCGGCATCGGCCTGCACACCCCGCCGACCCCAACTGCGGCCCGGCCGCCGATAAAGCCGCCGACCGGCATGCGGTCCTGGACCAGGCCCTGCTCGCCACCCCCACCGATTCGTCACCACCACGGCACCGAAGATCCTCACCCAGGAGACCGACACCAGTCCGATTCACCGTCGCCGAACGATGCGCTCAGGACAGCGCGTAAACGGTCCGCTATCAAACCTGCTGTCGCCGAGGGTTTTCCGGCTAGAACGCGGTCGATCAGCACGTAGTCCCGCACGGTGTCCGTTCGGCTGTACGGCAAATATATTGCCGTACAGCCCTTTACGAAACGGTACGGTACTGTGCCCGCAGCGCATGTGCCGACCGTCAGCTGCTCGGAATAGTTTCCTCACTCCGGAATCGAGGCAAAACGAATGAACCACAAGCTCTGGCTGCTCGGGCGGTCCGCCGCCATCGGCGGTCATGTGCTGCGCGAAAAGATCACCCGGCCCACCGCGGACGCGTATCGGCAGCAGTCCATGTTCGCCTACGCGGCGTGGGCGTTAACGATCGGCGGCGGCGCGGCATATCAGCCCAAAATGCAGTCCGTCGAGACTTGTCTGACGCTGTTGAGACGGATCACCACCGCTGTCGACGCCCCTGATTCGCTGGGCGCACTCGGCGTCTGAAGGCCACGCAGCAGAGCTTTTCACGCTTCTGTGACCGATCTGCGCACCGGAGGTGGCTCGCATCGGTGCAGGCGGAATAGTCTGCCGCGCAGTGGCTGTTCGCAATCGAACCCCGCGCTAGAGCATCGATTGCGTCCGACCGAGATCGAGTGGTGCGTTGTCCGAGGCAGCGACTCGGCACGGGACATGCGCTAATCACCAACAGTGACATCCGAACAGTCTGGAGTTTCTTCTTGAGTACGCCACAGTCCCGGGTGCAGTCGCAGTCGTGCCCGGTCGCCCACGGCTCGCCGATCGCTTTCGATGGCCCACGGGTGCCGCTGCACACGCTGGAGTTCGCCGCCGATCCGCACAGCGCCTACCGTGAAATGCGCCGGCGCTATCATTCTCTGGCTCCGGTGGAGCTGGCCCCGGGCGTGCCCGCCACCCTGGTGATCGGCTACGCCACCGCAGTCCGGATCCTCAACGATCCCGAGCACTTCCCCGCCGACCCGCGCGTCTGGCAGCAGAACATCCCCACCGACTGCCCCATCCTTCCCCTACTGGAATGGCGGCCCATAGCAAGCAGAAGCACCGGAGCGGACTTCGCGCGCTACCGGCAGGCGATTACCGCAAGCGTCGACGGGGTCGATCTGTACACACTCCATGACATCGTGGAAAAGATCGCCATCCCGCTGATCAACTCCTTCTGCCAGGACGGCCGTGCGGATCTGGTCAGCCAGTACGTGTTTCCGCTGCTGTTCGAAATCGTCAATGTGCTGCTCGGTTGCCCGGCGGAGATCGGGCAGCGGGTCGCCGCCGGCACCGCCAAGGTGCTCGACACCGTCGATGCCGAACAGGGCAACCAGATGCTCGCCGAGGCGCTGGGGAACCTGGTGTCGTTCAAGCGGAGCGATCCGGGAGCCGACATCACCTCGACGCTGCTGCAGCATCCGTCCCGGCTGGATGACGTGGAAGCTGCCCAGCACGTGGCAAGCGTCTACGGGACCGGACTCGAGTTCGAGCTGAATTTCATCGTCAACTCTTTGCTGCTGGTCCTCACCGACGATCGCTTCGGGGGCAGTGTTCTGGGCGGAAACCTGTCCTCGCGCGATGCGTTGGACGAAGTCTTGTTCAACGATCCGCCGCTGGCGAACCTGCTGGTCACCTTCCCGCGGCAGCCGGTCCTGGTCGACGATGTCTGGCTGCCGGCGCATCAGCCGGTCGTCATCAGCATGGCCGCGTGCAATAGCGACCCCGCCATCCGCACCGGTGATCTCACGGGGAATCGCTCCCATCTGGCGTGGGGCCTCGGCCCGCGCGCCTGTCCCGCGCAATCGATGGCCATTCTGATCGCCCAGGCCGTCATCGATCAGCTGCTCGATGCGCTGCCGGACATGCGGCTGAACCTGCCGGATGGCCCGCTGGCCTGGCGCCCCGGCCCATTCCACCGAGCCTTGTCCGCATTGCCGGTCACCTTCGCGCCCACTCCTCCGCTGCACGCGTAAGAAGAGCCCCGCGGTGGTGCGGGCCGATCTCGGGCGTCGCGGATGATTCGGCGGTTGCCGAACGGGAATGGGAGTATCTCGTTGGACGTGGTCAGATCGTCGCGCCTTCAGGGGAAGCGGATAAATATGTCAGCGGCGCCATCGGTCGCTGTGCTCACCCGCCGAGTCGGCGCGCGGCGGGCAGCACCTCTTTGGCGAACAACTCGAGGCTGCGTTCGGATTCTTCGTAGGGCATTCCGCCGAATGACGGGGTGACCGAAAGCCCGAAACCGCCGAGAGTCCGTGATATCTCGGTGATCTGGGACAGCACCTCGTCGGGGTCGCCGACCAGCGCTGCGGAGAGGTAGCGATCGACTGCCGCTTCCGTACCGGCTTGTCGCAGCGTCCGGGCGACCTCGGCATAGCTTTCGTAGCCGACGGTCCCGGCGAAGTGGTCGCCGGTCATCTCGTAATGCCGCATATGTGCCTGGAAAATCCGATCGAGGTAGGCGCGGGCACGCTTGCGAGCCAAGTCGCCATCGGTCGCGCAGTAGAGATGGATCATGCACATGATCGGCGCCGCCGGGACGCCGTGCCGCGCCCGGTAGCCCTCCCGGTATGCGGTGAACAACTCGGTGTACTCCGCAATCGGCTTGGTCACCACGCTGAGCAGCCGGGCACCCAGATCTACCGCCGCCGCCACCGAGTCGGGCGATCCCGCGGCGCAGTAGAGGCGATCGGCGAAGGACCCCCGTGGCCGCGGACGCAGCGGGGTTCGCGGTTGCCGGTAGAAAGGCCCGTTTCCCTCGATGAAGCCGGTTTCCAGCGCGTCCACGATCATGCGGGCAGCCTCGTCGAAACGTCCACGCGACTCGCTCATCGGGATCCGGAACGCCTCGTATTCCGACCGGGAGAGTCCGCGCCCGAGGCCGAGCAGGGCACGGCCACCGGACAGAATGTCGAACATGATCATCCGCTCGGCCACTCGCAGCGGATCATGCCATGGCACGATGACCGCTGCGGTGCCGAGCTGGATCCGTTCGGTGCGGGCCGCTACGTGCGCCAGGAACAGGATGTTGTCCGGGCACATCGAATAGTCCGAGAAGTGGTGCTCGACCGCCCAGACGCTGTCGAATCCGAGCTTCTCGGCGAGACTTGCGAGGCGGAGCTCACCGGCGTACACGTGATCGTCGGGCATGTCCTCGTGTAGGTTCCCGAAGCCGAGATCGATACCGATGTGCATTCTGTACTCCCTATCGTTCGGTCAGTGGTCGGCGACCGCGCGCACGACGGTGGTCCTGGCACAATCACCGCAGCGCAGAATCCTCTGGGACGTCGGCGGTCAGCTCGATCGTCCGTTCCGTGGCAGCGGAGATCACGCTTCGGAGGCGGTCGATGAGGATCTGGACATCGCCCCGGCTGAGGCTGTCGAGCCGGTGGCTCAGCCGCGCCCGCAGCTCGGCACCGCGGCGGTACACCTGCACATGCAGTCCGAATACATCGCTCTGTTGACCGAACGAATCGGGAAACGCGACCCGAGCGATTCGGTGGTGCCGGGTGTCCGCAGACCCGGGGTCGGCGAAGTACTGATAGAGCACCCAGCGCCCGCGAGCCGGATACCACAGCTCGCGTGCCAGCCAGGGGGATCGACCGACCAGCACATGAAACGGAAGGACGCCATCGATCGCCCGAATGACCTGCTGCTGGATCTCGGCGAGCGCGCTGCCGAACTCCCGCGTCCCAGTTGCCGGCCACTCGATCGGCCACAGGTCCGCGAACGGGCCCAGGGTACGCGCGAAGCGGTACGGGTTGCGCACGGTCTTCTCGCCGAGCAGCAGGCCGAGCCCGAGATCGGGCTGCGCGGACAGCGCGGTGCACAACGCGGTCAGCACGAGGGTGTTCATGGTGACGCCTTGTTCACGCCCGTAGGCGGTGAGGACGGCCAAGTCCTGCGGGGTGAAGCACAATTCGACTTCCTCGCGTGTCCGGTCCCCGCCCGGCGTCGGCTGCCCGGCCGCGGCATCGGCGCCATAGAGTTTTCCCCACGCCGCGACCCTCGCCTCGTGGTCCTGCCAGCGTGGTACGGCCTCCCGGCTCCGCAGGTAACTCGCTACCTGCACGCGCTGCCAGCGGGCGAATTCGGCGTATTGGGCAGCGGCAGGTTGTGCAGCCGACGCGCTCGCGACGCCCTCATAAAGCGCGGTCAGTTCCGTCGCCAGCATGGTCTCCGACTCCCGGTCGGAGATCAGGTGGTTGATGGTGAGGACCAGCCGGACCGCACCATCGGGCAGGGGAATTGCCGCACTGCGCAACAGCGGACCGCCATACAGGTCGAAGGGCATGGCCGCCTCCTCGGCGACCAGTGCCGCCGGGTCACCGTCGGCGCGACTGCGGAGCCGATGCGGCGACCCGCCGTCGGCCGGCGCCACGACCTGGCAGTGCCTGCCGTGACGCACCTCGAACCGGGTGCGCAGAATCTCATGACGCCGGCACAGCGACCGCAGCGCGTCACGTACGTGCGCGTCGTCGTAATCGATGACGTCGATCACGATCTGGTGATTCCAGGTAGCGGGGGTGAATCCCGCCTCGGCGCCGAAAGCCAGCATGAGTTCTTGGCTGTACGACAGCGGATGAGCGTCCACCGTTGGTCCTCTCCGGTCTGGGCAGCTGGCTCGATGGTCACGGCTTCAGGCCGGAGGTTTCCGAGCGGCGCACCCTGGCAGCGAGCTGACGCGACGTGCGGTCGGCGAACGCCTCGGCGAACTCGACGTGCACCCCGTGGCGCAACTCCAGTTCGCTGATCAAACGCATGATGAACAGGGAATCGCCGCCCAGGTCGAGGAAGTCGTCGTCGGGGCCGACCGCGGTGCGTCCCAGCAGGTCGGCGGCCAATCGGCACAGCTCGCCCGCCAGCGGATCGGCCGGTGCCAGGTGGTTGCCGGATTCCGGCGGCGGTAGTTGCGGCGCGGGCAGCGCCGCGCGGTCGATCTTGCGGTGGACGGTGAGCGGGAACTCGTCCACCCGTACGAATATCGAGGGGACGAGGTAGGCGGGCAACTGTGCGGCAACGAACTCGCGCAGACCGGACTGGGTCACCGTGCCGGGCTCGGCGCTCACATAACCGACCAGGCGGCGCTGTCCGGTCGAGTCCGCCCATGGCGCGACCAGGGCCTGACGCACCTGCGGATGCGCCAGCAGCGCGGCCTCGACCTCGCTCGGCTCGACGCGATGACCACGGACCTTGAGCTGGTGGTCGGCCCGGTCGATGAACTGCAGCCGCCCATCGGGGAGCCGTCGGGCCAGGTCGCCGGTCCGGTACAGCACTGCCGTGGGGTCGTCGCAGAACGGATCGGGTACGAATCGCTGCGCAGTCACCGTGGGCCGCCCCCAATACCCACGGGCCAGCGCGGCACCGCCGATCAGTAACTCGCCGACCGCGCCGTCCGGCACGGGCCGCAGGTCCTGATCCACGAGATGCAGGCGGACACCGGGGATCGGGTCGCCGAGCGACAGGATCCCGTCAGCCGGCATCCGGCCGGGCGGAACGGTCCAATATGTCGCCGTCGCCGTCGTTTCCGTGGACCCGTAGACGTGCACGAGCGGCACACCCAACCGATCCCACAAGCGCGCCGCGTGTGGCAGTGCGCGGTCGCCGCCCACAACGACCAGGCGCAACGACGGCGGCAGGACGCCGCCCGTCTCGGTCACATGTGCTGCGAGCAGATGCCACTGATGCGGCTGTAACCCCAGCAGCGTGATCGACTCGGCCTCGATGAACCGCAGCAGTGCACGCACGGACGACAGCGCCATCCGGTCGGGTGGGAATACACAGGTCGCCCCATGCACGAGCGGCGCGAACAGCTCCTCCAGCGAGGCCGAGAACGCCGCCGAGGCGAGCATCAGGGAGCGGTCGCCGAGGCAGATGCCGAACTCCGCGTCCGCGGCGAAAACGAGGCCGGACAGGCCGCGATGGGTGATCATCACCCCTTTCGGTTCCCCGGTTGACCCGGAGGTGTAGATGATGCACGCGAGGTCATCCGGATCGAGGCGGTAGGGCCGGCCATATCCTTCGGCCGACCCGCCATCGGGTCGGATCACCGGTACGCCGAGCCCGGGCGGGACCGAATCCTGATCGGTGATCAGCAGCGCCCAGCCGGCGTCCGCGGTGATGTACCGGGTACGCGCCGCCGGGTATGCGGGGTCGACGGGGACGTAGACCGCGCCGACCCGCATCGCGGCCAGTGCCGCGATCAGCAGGTCGCGGCTGTGCCGCAGGATCAGACCGACCCGATCGGACGGCCTGATCCCGGCGGACACCAGCCGGTTCGACAGGTGCTCGACGCGCTGGGCGAGTTCTGCCCAGGTCAGCGTGCCGGCCGCGTCCTGGACGGCAGGCGCGGCAGGCGCGGTCGCGGCGATCGTGTCGAGCAGCTGCGGCAGCACTGTGGTCCGGTCCGGGCCGGTTGTCGTGGCGGGAGTGGTGTTGGCGTGCACGCTGGCCTCACCGAACCCGGAGGGGGTCGGTGTCGTCACACAGCCCGGTCAGTCGTCGCAGCGCATCGGTCACCGTCTCCGGGTCGCGGGCCAGGGCGAGCCGCAGCAGGCCGGCACCGTCCTGCGGCCGCGCCCAATGGAACTGGTCGCACGGCAGCACATGGACGCCGCGCTCGTGCAACCCGCGGCGAACCGCGGAGGCCTGTCCTGGGGAGTCGAACTCCAGCCTGCTCACACTCACCCGGGCAGCACCGTCGACCAGGCGTACTCCGGGCAGGTCCGCCACCGCCCGCGCTACGGCGCGGCGGTTGGCCGCGATCAGCGCGTGGAGCGCGGTGAGCCCGTTCTCCTGACCGTCTACCGACAGCGCTTCGATGAGCTTCAGCAAGAAGGGTGACACGGTGAGCAGGACGTCGCTGAGTACGTGCTCGACTGCGGGACGCAGATCTTCGCTCACCACAAGGAAGCCGAGCTTGAGTTCAGCGAACGGCCAGAGTTTGCCCGTGTCCTCGATGACGATATAGCTGACGCCGAACCGGTGCAGAATCTCGTAATGGTCGAATTGGGCCCGCGCGTCGAACCCGCGGAAGGACGAGTCGACGCACAGCAGTATGCCGTGTTCGGCGCAGGTAGCGGCGAGCCGCTCGAAACGGCCGCGGTCCAGCACCCATCCCGTCGGATTGTTCGGAGTGGTGACGAATAAGCAGCTGGCTCCTCGTCGCAGCGGTTGGCGCAGGTTCGCGGCACTGCATTCGGCTTCCGACACCGGGAGCAGCGGAACCGACCGCACCAGCAAGTCATGGATGTTGTCGAAGGTCGGGTGCAGCAGGGCTACAGTGTCGCCCCGATCGGCCAGTACCGCCCCGACCGCCATCGTGGCGACCGAGGAGGAGTACACGCTGAAGATTCGCCCCGCATCCATGGGGGCCGCGTGCTGGCCCAGCATGCCGAGGAACGCCGCGTGCGCGGCGCGTTCCACCTCGGCGAATGCCTCTTTACGGGATGCCTCGAAAAACTCGGGGAAGCGCAGCACAAGCCGGCGCTGTTCTTCGGTCAGTTCCTGCCGCGGATGACCGTCGGCGAGGTTGATGGGCGCATCGATCGCCCGTTGCTCCAATTGGGTCAAATTGACCATCATCGCGCTCCTGATGTGCTGGCTGATGCGTGTACGTGCCGGTCGGTAGCTGGAAGGTCTGTCACGAGTCTCGGTGCGATTCGTGCGGGACCCGGTCGTCACCGGCGGCGATCCCGACGGCGAAGCTGGGCAGGTGGTAGATCCGGATGTCGTCGGCCCATAGCCACCCCTCGGCAACCACATACGGGCCCGTATCGTCGGCGGTGATGTCGAGGATCTCGGCCTCGAGCGTGACCGTTCGCGTGAGTGGAGTGACCTGGCCGCGGTACTTCCAATTCAGCGGTTGTCCGGGCACCGCGGACCGGAAGCGAGGACTGCGCAGACCGGCGGCCAGCCCGGTTTCGATGGCGTGGAACTGAACGAGTTGGCAGAGGGCTTGTATCCCGAGGGAGCCCGGCTGGACCGGGTCCTGGAAGAAATGTGCCTTGAAGAACCACTCACCTGGATCGACGTCCTTTTCGGCCCGCAGTCGCCCGAGACCGGCGGCGCCACCATCAGGCCAGTATCCGGTGATCCGGTCGATCATCGAGAGCATCGGCCCGGGCAGACGGGGCTCGGACCTGAACCATCGCCCCGGCCGGGGAGTGAGATCGAGCGCGAATGTCGAATCGCGGGTGCGCCACCCGGCCTCCTGCGGGGTAGCCGGAATGCCGACCTGGCCTGCGAATGCGTCCTTGGGGAAAAACCCGAAGGTCGTGGTGAGCGTGACCACCGGGAGGCTGTCGAGCAGACACTCGGTGGTGAAGTCCTCGATGATCGTGCGGCCGTCGCGCATGACGTTGGTCAGCCGGGTCCGGGTGACCAACGGTCCGTCACCGGGACCGATCTCGCGGTGGATCGTCGCCGTGCCGCCGAGGTTGCGGAAATGCAGATCCGTCGCACAGTCCAGGGCGCTGCCCGCGTAGGCCGCAAGCCAGCCGCTGGCCTGCAACGCCACCTCCATCACGACTGCCAGGGGCATCACCGGGTAGTCGTTCTGGTCGAAATACCACACATCGGCGGGTACGTCGTACTCGATCACCGCCCCCGCACCGGGCCGCAGCTCCCACGCCGGCCCGTCGAGATCGATGACGCGGCTCATGAAGTGAAAGGGCGGACCGGGCAGTCGCGCCACGTGACGGTGGCTGTCGAACACCGCGTATGGCGGGCCGAACGCCTCGCTCGGCCTGCCCCACGCGCAGCCGAGCAGGGCTCGGTAGTCGAAGACGAACTCCCCGACCCGGGCGGCCGAAGTGGGTTCGGTACAGCCGACAAGTCCCGCGAGTTGTTGCGGTGGTAGCGGATCGCCGCCGCGCTGCGTGGTGGGCGGGCTCAGCTCCCGCCAGCTGTCCAACGGCCAGTCGGGCACCAGCCGAAGACCGAGCCGACGGCCATGACAGGCTTTGATCCCATCCACCGTGCACAGCACGTCAGCGATCAGCGTCGGCTGCGGCCCCGCGTGCAACTCGACGACGAACACTTCGTAGGTGATCCCGGAACTCGTCGGCAATACCTGACCGCGGTACTGCATCAGGTACGGCTCCCCGGTCACCGGCTCGAACCGCCAGCCGTCACGATCGATGGTGAATCCGGCAGCGGCCAGATAGAACGCCATTGCCTGAAAACACCCCTCGGACATCAGGGTGCCCGGCATGCACGGGTCGCCGGGAAAATGCGCCGCGAAGAACCAGTCCTGCGCGCGGACGGAGAACTCGCCGCGCAGGTAGCCGCGTCCCCATGGTCCGCCGCCGGGATCGAAGACAGCGACCTCGTGCAGGAATCGGCCCCGGCCATCGGCGATCCGTGGCGTGCGGATGTGGCTGCGGGTCAGCTCCCAGCCGGACCCGAAGCAGTCGGCCGGGGCGCCGGCGGCGAATGCCGCCACCTGCGCGCCATTGAACGACCGCCGGCCCTGCGGCGTCGCCGGTGGATCGACTGTGCCTTCCGATTGCGGCACGTCATCTTCCGGTCGCCACGACAGGCCTCGCCCGCCGGCCAACTCGGCGTCGGTGAACAGGCCCGCCTGGCCCCGGGTGATGGTCAGCCGCAGCTCGTCGCCTACGAAACAATGGCTGTGGAAGGTGAACAGGGGGATGTCACCGAAGGTCTCCTGCCCATCGATGTGGATCTCATAGCGCAGCGTCTCCCCGGGACCGGGTAGCTGCCCGTGCAAGGTCACCTCGCAGCCCAACAGGCGGTACACCCGTGCTCCTCGAGCAAGGTGGTCGGCCCCCAGCCAACTCAACAGCAGCAAGCTTGCCTGACCGGCCTCCGCGGTGATCCCCGCGGGCATACGACCTGCCGGGTCGAGATACCACCCGTCGACCGGGACATCGGTCTCGGTCCAGATCACGCCGCCGTCCCAGGTTCCAGGCTCGCCATCCATACCGATGACCCGATCCGGCAGCAACAGCGGTGGGCTCGGCATCCGAATCACCCGCCGGTAGCTGTCCACCGCCGCGTATTCGTGACCGAGCACCGCCGCGATCGGACCGGCGGACAGGGCTTCCAGCTGTGCCCGGTCGAAGGTGGCTCCGGACGGCCGCCGCCGGACCGGCCCAACGGATGTGGTCGAGACGGTGGGCGGCGGGGGCTCGCTCACCGGAGCCACGGCGGTCAGCGCCGCTGCGGCGGACCGAACCGCCGGACCGGACAGTCCGGCGGATGTAGTCGGGGCTGTGGGCAGCGGGGGCTCGCTCACCGGAGCCACGACGGTCAACGCCGCTGCGGCGGACCGAACCGCCGGACCGGACAGTCCGGTGTCGGTGTCCGGGTGGCGACGGTCCGGTCCGATCGCCTGTCCTGCCCGGCTGAGCAGTTCCGCGGCCCGGCCACGGGCCTCGAGGAACTCCACGTGTGCGTCTGCGAGCAGCCCCAGCCAGGATCGATGCGCGTGTCCGGCCAGCCGCAGCTGCTCGGCCACCAGCGCGACGAACTCATCCGGCGGCGCGGCCGCCGCGACTTCGTGTTCCACCGCCGCGGCGCGGTGATTCACCGCCATCGATCCCAGAGGTCCAACGGCCGACCGGGTAGAGCTCTCGGCGAACCGCTCTAGACGTGCGTCCGCCGCAACCGTGTGAACCGGGTGCACCGACGCACCCGCGCGGATCGGCGCCGGCTCCATCAACTGCACATGTTCTCCGAGTTCCGACCCAGACCGGTCACTCGTCGGGTGACTGTCTTCCGGCGCGGCCGCGTGGCTCGTCCCCGCGGACGGCGCGACCACCGTCCCGACCCGGACCTCGGGTGGATGCGCGGGAAACGACAGCATCGTCCCGGTCTCCGCGCGGCCGCCCGCGACGCCGTTGCCCAACGAGGCCGCGAGCGCAGCGGTATCGACGGGCACACCGGCGGCCATCAGTTCGGCGACAGCACGCAGCAGGGAGTCCACCCCACGCCCGTCCGCCCCGTCCAGTGACACCACCAGGTGCTCGCGCGAGCCCAGGGTGCGCCGAATCCACGCCGCGCACAGGCCACGGGGACCGTGCTCGACGAAGATCCGGACACCATCGGCCCACGCTCGCTCGATCGTGCCGGCGAAATCGATCGGCCCGAGTTGCTGCCGGGTCACTGCCACTGCCACTGAATCCGGTGACAATTCGACCGGCATTGTGGTCGAGCAGGTGTAATGGCGCACGCCGGTGTGTGCGTTCGTCGGTAGCCGGTAGAGCTGCTCCCACTCCGAAGTGGTGTCCGAGAGTTCGGGCACGTGCGCGGGCATGTCGTAATCGATCGGCAAGGACGCCACCCCGTCGAGTCGTTCCAGCACCCGCGCGCAGCCGTCCGCCTCGCCACCGATCACGCACGAGTCCGGCGTGTTGATCACCATCAAGTGCACGGCCGGCTCACCCGCCAAGGCCGCACGGACCCTTTCGGCGGACGTGTCGACCTGATAGGTCATCCACACGGTGCCCTCGATTCCGGCTTTGCGCCAGGCGGCCCGGACAACCTGCAGTTCGTTCGCGACGGCCATACCGAACGCGTCCGGGTCGGTGTCCGGCAGCCTGGTCAGGGGGGTGACGTCGGGCCACACGCCGAGAGCGGCCAGGGAGGTCAGCTCGCCCGAGGAGTATCCGATCGCGGCATCCGGGCGCAGGCCGAGAACAGTGCGGGTGATCTCGGCGTGCAGTTGGCCCAGCACGGACGCGCCCCACACCTGGTCGAGTGCGTGCCGCGGACGCGGATTCCGCGTGTCGTGTGCCCATCCGACAAGTTCGGACAGCGCGCCACAACGCCCGCGCACGGTGTCCAGCAACGCAGGGAAGGCGAGCATCAGGTCTCTGCCCATCCCGGGATAGGCCATCGACCCGCCGGAAAAGACGAACGCCATCTCCCCCGTGACCGGTCGCTCCCGGAAGAACACCCCCTCGGGTCTCCTGCCGCCGGCCGCAAGCCAATCCCGAGCGGCATCGGCCCGGGTCGAGTGTTCTTGTGCGTCCGCCGCGAGCACGACCAACCGGGCGGGACCATCAGCTGATGGGCGCCCCGCAGCCAGTGCGGCGGCCACCTCGACCCGGGTCCGGCCGGAGTACACCGTGGCCTTCGGTGCGGGCGCACGCAGGAACGCGGTAGGGTCCGCGGCACGCAGCCGAGCCCGCACCACCGCGCCACCAAGAGTCTGGACCGCGGCCTCGACCAGCGGCGGATCGGGAAACGGCACGGCCTGGCCGCCCACCCGCGGCGCGGCGCGATGCGTCGCCGCCGACACCGCGAGCGCGAACGCCAACAGCCCGCTGGCAGCGTGGGCGCGGCCGAACAACGCGCTCGGGTCCAGATGCGGCACGCCCGCCATGGCCGAATCGGCGTCACCCACGGTGAGATCCGGTGACCGGTCGTCGGCGGACGGTGCAGGCACACCGCCGGTGACGTCATCGAGTACCGCGAGCACCCGCTCGCCGTCGGCCCGGGCATCGGTCAGCCGCTTGAGAACGACCACCACGGCGGCGTCACCAGGAGTATCCGGCAGACCGAGCTCGGCGAGCGCGGCTCGGTGGACCGGCTCTCGGCTCAGGTCGACCGCTCCCACAACGGCGGCGTCGCTCTCGCCCGCGCGCAGCGCCCGGGCCGCGATGCGCAGCGCGACCAGCCCCGATCCTTCTTCGGCGCTGACCGTGAAACCAGGGCCGGTGACCCCGAGCTGGGCATTGATCCGGTTCGCCACCAAATTGGGCATGCTGCCGACTACGCTCGCGCGGGTCTGCGGGGCGCCGATCCCGTCCACCGTGAGCACCGCGGCCCCGGCGGGGCCGGCGAGGGCTTCGACGCGTCCGCGCACCACCGGCCGGGCGACCTCTGGATCGCAGCCCATCCCGACCAGCACGGTGGTTCGCTCAGCCGGCAGCCGGATCCCGGCCACGGCGTCGCGAGCGGTCTGCAGGATGAGCAACTGCTGCGCCTGTGCCCGCGCCAGATCGGCGGGTGGAAAGCACAGCCCGTCACCAGCCAGTTCGACTGTCGACCGAGTTTCGATTCGGCTGGCCCCACTCATTACCGCCCGCCACAGGTCGCCGCCGGCCAGGCCGTCGGCCGCTGTCACCCGCACCGCGACAACCGCGACCGGTTCGCAGCTGCGCCCGTCCCCCGGCTGCGGGTGCAGACGGGGCGGTGGAACGACTGCACTCGCGTTGTCGCCCGTCCAGGCGTCGACCACGAGATGCGCATTGGTACCCCCGAACCCGAACGCGCTCACCGCGGCCCGGCGCGGCCCCGTCCACTCCGCGGGTTCCCCGTGCAGCCGCAGCGGCGTGCCGGAAATCTCCGGCATCGGGTCGTCCGTACTCGGCGAGGCCGGGCGCACCCCGGCACCGAGCGCGCCGAGGACTTTCAGCAGCCCGGCTCCGCCGGCCGCGGTGAGCAGATGGCCGAGGTTCTCCTTCACCGATCCGACCACCAGGTCGCGAGCGTCCGCGAAAACCCGGCTCGTGCTGCGCACCTCGGTCAGATCGCCGACTCGGGTTCCGGTCGCGTGGCACTCGAGCAGGCCGACGCTCTCCGGCGGCACACCGGCCGCCGCGTAGGCTGCCCGCATCGCTCGCGCCTGTCCGTCTTCCGACGGTGCCAGCAGACCGCTGTCCCGGCCATCGTTGGACAACCCCATGCCGCGGATCACCCCGACGATCGGCGCGTCCGCGGCGATCGCGTCGGCAAGGCGCATCAGCGCGACGAACACCGCCCCCTCGCCGGGAACCAGCCCGTCGGCCTGCCGGTGGAACGGCCGGCTGCGGCCGCTGCGACTCATCGCGGAAAGCACGCCGAACGCCTCGTGCACAAACAGCGGGTCGACCCCGTTGACCCCGCCGGCGAGCATCAGATCAGCGCGGCCGTCAGCGAGCGTGTCGCACGCCAGCTTCACCGCGTAGAGGGCCGAGGCGCACGCCGCGTCCAGGGCAAATCCTCCGCGCCCGAGTCCCAGCGCCCGCGCGGTCAGGTGAGCCGGCAAGCCGGACATGAACCGGTCGGCCGCGCGGGAACGTCGGGCAGACAAGGGCCCGGTCCGGTCGCGCACACCCTGGTCCTGCTCGGCCAGCCACACCTGCTCGGCGTAGGACACCAACCCCACCGAGGGGAACGACAGGTTGCCCAGGACAAGCCCGGTCCGCGCCCGCCGCTGCGACTGCCCGGATTCACGCAAGGCGCTCGCAGCCCCATACACTGCCCACCGGAACAGGGGGTCCAGGTCGTCCAGTCCGGCCCCGCCCATGCCCGTGTCCCGGACTACGGCGGGGTCGATGATCTCCTGGAACGCCGGCTCCGCGAGGGCAGACCGGAATACGGCGTCGAACCCGTCGACGTAGCCACCGATGTCGAGGCGTCCATGGCCGCCGGCCGGGGGAAGCCGTCTGCGGTCGTCCGGAATCCGGGTCAGGCTTGTCCGGCCGGTGACCACGTTGTGCCACAACCGGTCCGGGTCCAGCGCTCCGGGCAGGACGCAGCCCCGCCCCACAATCGCGATCGGGTCAGCGCACATGGTCGGCTCCTGTGGTCGCGGCCGCCGCCGGTTCGTCAGGTCGACGCACCAGGCGCACTCCGAGCAGTTCGACCACCGCGGCACCGTCGGCGTCGACCACGGTCACGTCACAGCGGGCGGTCAACGAATCCAGCGCCGTGCCGCGCAGCACGCACCGTGTGCCCGCGCCGACCGGCCCCTGCCGGAAAACGCGCAACTGCGCGATCCCCATGGGCAGGTACGCGGCGCCATCGGCGGGTACCTCTGCGACCAGCGCGCGGCTGCGGTCGGCCGCCCACAGCAGCGCCAACTGCAACGCCGCGTCGACAGCCGCCGGATCGCTCTGCCACAGTTCATCCCGCCAGCCCAGCCGACGTACCCCGATCACTCCGGCGCTCGCCGCCCCGTCCGACAACGACTCGACGACGTCGATCGCCCGGAATGCGGGACCATGGAACAGCACAGGCCGGCGGTAGGTCGCAGCCTGATCCACAGCGCCACTGACGTGGGTGGACTCCACGCCGGCAGTCGGGGCAGGGTCGTCGTTTCCGGCCGAGACAGTAGCCCGAACGTGCACGAACCCGCGCGCGCCGACCAGATCCAGGCCCAGTTCGCCCTGTTCCGCGGCGCGCCCGCGGATGGTCAGCAGCTGACCGCCGTCATCGAAGTTATCCAGCTCGACGCCGCGAATTACGTCCAGATCACGCAGCGTGATCGGACCCGGCTGCGACTGCCGGATACGGGCCGCCCGTAGGAACCATTCGGCGACAATCGCCAGGGGAACAACCGGCCGACCGGCCGGCATGTGGTCGGCAAGGTGCGGATGCGACTCGCGGCCCACCCAGACCGCCCCGGATACCCCGCGATCCGCCGCGTCGGTGAACGGGTCGGGACGCTGCCCCGCGGTCAGCGTCACTCGCACCGCTCCCGTCCCGCCCCGGACTTCACGCACGAATGCCTCGGCCCCCGCGGCGGGCGAGATGAGGGCGGTGCCCTGGCCGAGGAAGTGCGCACGCAGCGCGGACGAGACCATGCCGCCGTCCCACGGGCCCCAGGCCAGCGACCGCACCACGCAGTCAGGGCGATCCACCTGCACCGTGGAAGCGACCTGCGCGATCACCTCGTTGGCCAGCGCGTAGTCGCCTTGCCCCGCGTTGCCGAAGCGGGCGGCCGCAGAGGAGAAGACACACACCAGATTCAGGGGGTCGTCCGCGGTGGCATCCAAAAGCGCGCGCAGACCGGCCACCTTCGTGTCGACGACCGCCGCGAAATGCGCGTCGGTCTTGTCCGACACTTGCCCATCCGCCAGCACCCCGGCGGCGTGGACCAACCCGGTGATCGGCCCGAACTCCGAACGCAGCCTTTTGAGGGCCACCTGAAGCCCGGTCGCGTCGCGCACGTCGACAGGGAAGTACCGCACCACGGCGCCCGCACGTTCGAGGTCGACGAGGGTCGCGCCGATCTCCCGTATCGCCAGTACCTTGTCGGCTTGCGCCGCGATCACTACCGGGTCGACGTGCTCGCCTCGATCACGTGCCAGGGCGACCAGCCGCCCCCGCACATCTTTCGCGCCGTCAGCGCCGGCCAGGCCGGCAAGCTCCGGCTCCAAATGGGTGCGCCCCAGCAAGGCGACGACCGGCGGGGTCGGGGAGGCCGCGACAAGCGCCCGAAGAGCGTGCGCTGTCACGCCGCGGCCGCCCCCGGTGGCCACGATCAGCTCAGGTGACCTGCTCGGGGGCTGCTGCGGGAAACGGTCGGCAGAGATGGGACGCTCTGCCAGTACGCGGCGGGCGCCGTCGGCGCCCAGTGCCACATCCGGCTGCGACCCACCCGCCAAGAGTTCATCGGCCAGAGCCCGCGCCAGGGCCTCGGCATCGCGGGAGCCACGGGCACAGTCCACGGCTTTGGCGTGGACGGCGGGCCATTCCTTCCGCAACGTGCGATTGAGTCCCGCCAGACCGCCCAGCCACGCGCGCGGTCCCTGCGTGCCGCTGAGCCCGAAGTCGCCACCGGTGTCTTGGACAGTGACCAGCACTCCGCCCGGAACGCCGATCCGCTCAGCGGCCGCGCGGGTGATGCGAAACACCTCATGGTTGACCTCGATAGCGTCGTCGACGGACGGAACAGGTCGTAGCCCGGCCAGAACTACCAGACCGCGCACATCAGGATCGACCAGATCTCTGGTTTCGCCGCCATCCGGGTGGGCCGGTGCGGCCCAGACCCGGGCGAGAATCCCCTGGTCGAGCAGCAAGTCGGTGAGGTGGTCGGCGACGCCGGTGCCGTCATCGGTAACGAGCACGACACCGGAGCGCAGCCCAGGCAATTCGAGCCCCGGAAGAGGTGCCGGGACCACGACGGACACCGACCGTGCGATCCCCGCGGACTCTGCCGCGTCCGCCCGCTCGCCGGGGGCTGCGGCGGCGTCGATCAGGTTGCCGACCGGCGCTGGCCGAGCGTGCTGGCCGGTGAGTGCGGTACTGAATGCTGTGGCGATTTGATCGGCGGTTCGTAGTGACCCGAGCGTCGTGAGATCGACGTCCAGCTTGGCCAGTTCCGGCAGCCGTGCTCGTAGTGCCGAGAGGATCTCCACTCGCTTGATGGAGTCGATCCCTAGGTCTGCTTCCAGTTCCAGATAGGGGTCGACCACCTCTGGTGGGAATCCGGTCTTCTCGGCGATGACTTCCACCAGTGCTGTGGCGATCTCGACCTCCCGAACGGAAACTCCGGCAGTTGAGTCGGGCGGCACGCTGGAACCGAGCTCGTCCCCCAGGGCTGCCGCACTCCGCGGTTCCAGGTAGCCGCCGACCGATGGTCCGGCGTCGGTTCCAGATGCTGTGGGTCGGGCGGTTGTGTCTCGGTGCCGCACGTCGGGGGCTGTCACCGGCGAGTGCTCCGGCAACCCTTCGAGCAGCTGGTCAGCCGCCCCAGCGGGGTCGAGCCCGCCGAGGGCCGACCGCTGCACCTCGCTTCCCGAGCTCGCCATACCGGCGAGCGTGACCACCGCTTTCTCCATGGAGGTCAGGAACGCGCGGTGGCCCTCGATCGCGGCCCGCTGGAACTCCAGGTGCGCCGCCGCGGTCTGTGCCTGCGCCTCCCGGAACACCGATATCCACTGTCCGTCAGCGCCCCCACCGACCGGCGCCGCGCTCGGTGCGGCGGCGCTCGCGTTCGCGTACGTCCGCTCGGCGATCTCGGGCTCCCGCAGCGCCCCTGGATCGCCCCGCATCGGTTCGAAGGAATCGACCGGCGCCAGCGTCGGTCCGGCCGTCATCGGTCCGGGCATCGTCGCGTCGGTCTCGCCGGCGGCGGGCGCTATGGTGCGCGACGGGGCAGGCGCCGGGTTGGGCGGCGGTAACGCGGCGCTGCCGCCGGTGGGCGGATACGGGCTGCCGTAATTGGCACCGTTGATCGGAACCCGTATCCGGCTCTTCGGCGCTGTTCGGCTCTCCTGTTCGCGAAACGGCGCCCACAGAACGTCGAGATTCGCCTCGAACCCTGCGGTGACGAGCACACCGATCGTTTCTTGCAGCATCGTCAGGCCGTGCCGGTCGCGGTGGTCCAGGCTCACCGCGATGTGCGCGCGGTCACCGAGGATCTGACCTACCAGCCCGGTCAGCACCGAACCGGCACCGAACTCCACGAACGTCCGCACCCCCGCGTCGTACATCGCCTCGATCTGAGCGGCGAACCGAACCGGCAGCGTCAGATGCTCGGACAGGCACTGCTTTATTCGATCGGGATCGACCGAATAGGGTTCGGCGTCGGCGTTCCCGTACAACTCCAGCTGCGGGGCAACGACGTCGAGCTGATGCAGAAATTGCTGGAACGGTGCCCGGGCTTCCGCCATGAGCGGAGTGTGGAACGCCGCTGCCGCCGACAGCCTGCGGGCCGTGATGCCGGCAGCTGCTGCCCGCCGCTGCAGGTCCTCGATCGCAGCCAGGTGGCCCGAGAGCACGATCTGCTGCGGGCCGTTCTCGTTGGCGATCCACACGGTGGCGTTCGCTTCCGCCGACTGCTCGGCCAGCAATGCCTCGACCGTCCGCCGGGTGGCCTCGAGGGCGAGCATGGCGCCGGGATCATCGGATCCCGCGGCGTCGCGCATCAGTTCCCCGCGGCGACGAGCCGCCCGGAGGAGACCGGCCTCGTTCAGCGCGCCCGCCACGTGCACAGCGACCAACTCACCGAAGCTGTGCCCGCCGACGCAGTCCGGCGCCATGCCGAGCTCACGCAGCACGGCGAGCTGCGCGAGGGCCTGCGCGGCGAGAGCTGGTTGGGCCCACTCGGTCGCCGTCAACAGGTTGTGCTGCGCCGCCCTGTCCTTGTCATCGAATGCTGGAATCGGGAAGACGACCTCGTGCAGCGGCCCGTCATCGATCCAGGTCGACCACATGTCCGCGACCCGGTCCCATGCCGCCGCAGCCGAAGGCACCGACATCGCCAGATCGGCCCCCATACCCACGTACTGGCTGCCCTGGCCGGAGAAAAGCCAGGCTACGCGGCCCGGGTCGGCCGCACCGAACTGGTAGAACGCACCCGGCAGGGTATGGCGACCCGCCGGATCGCGCTCCACGAGGCGTGTGATGTGGCCGATTCGCTCGGCAAGGTGGGCACGGTCGCGCGCGACCACCGCCAATCGCGCTGTCGCGGTGGCGGGATCGAACTCCTGCTGCGACCGTTGGGCGGTGACGGCCAGGTCATCGCCATCCCGATCGGTGCCATCCCGATCGATGAGTGCGCGGGTCCGGGTGAGAAGTTCTTCCGGCGACGCGGCACCGACCAGAATCAACTCCGTCGGCGCGCACCGGGCCCGGGGCGCCGAGCGGCCTGGTGCGCGGTCGGTGGGCAGGTACTCCTCGAGCGTCAGATGGAAATTGGTGCCGCCGAATCCGAAACTGGACACCGAGGCACGCCGCGGATAGTCGGGACACGCGATCCACGGCCGCGCCACCGTATTCAGATAGAGCGGGCTCGCCGGCAGGTCCAAATCGGGATTCGGGCGATCCACCTTGATCGTCGGCGGCAGGACCTGGTGCTGTAAGGCCAGCACCGCCTTGAGCAGCCCGACCGCCCCTGCCGCCGACTTGGTGTGCCCGATCTGCGACTTCGCCGAGCCCAGCGCGCACCACTGGCGGTCTTTCCTACCGGTGGAATCGAACACCTCGCGTAACGCGGTGAACTCGGCGGCATCACCAGCCCTGGTACCGGTGCCGTGGGCTTCGACCAGCCCCACCGTGTCCGGGCCGTACCCGGCGGCCTCGTAGGCTCGCTGCAGCGCTCGCGCCTGACCGGCCGGCACCGGCGCGTAGATCGCGCTGCCCCTGCCGTCAGAAGAACTGCCGATACCGCGAATGACCGCGTAGACGCGGTCACCGTCGCGCTCGGCGTCGGCCAGCCGTTTGAGCGCGAACATCACTACGGCCTCACCGAGCATCGTCCCGTCGGCGTTGTCCGAGAACGGCCGGCAGTCCCCGGTCGGCGACAGCGCAGGGGTCTTGCTGAAGCACATATAGGTCGAGATGTCGTTGAGCGTGTCCACCCCTCCGGTGATCACGATGTCCGCTGTGCCGTGCGAAAGCTCGTGCACCGCGCCGGCGACGGCGGCCAGCGAACTGGCACAGGCCGCGTCCACGGTCATGTTCGTGCCGTGCAGATCGAAGCGGTTGGCGATGCGGCCGGCGACGACGTTTCCGAGGACGCCCGGGAACGTCGCCTCCTGCCACGGCACGTAGTGCTCGGCGATGCGGTCGCAGATCGCCTGGGCGTCCCGCTCGGGCACCCCGAGCTCCCGCATGGCCTTCAGCCATACCGGCCGTTGCAGCCGGTTGCTCATGGTGCGCAGCAGATCCAGCGCGCCGGTCCCCAAGATGACGCTGACCCGCTCCCGGTCGATCTCGCGGGCGCTGTTGCCGCCCAGATCGGCAAGCACACGCTCGGCGACGACCAAGGCCAAGAGTTGAGCGGTGTCGGTGGCGGGCAGTGCGTTGGGGGTGATTCCGTAAGCGGCGGGGTCGAAGTCGATAGCGGAGAGGAATGCGCCACGCCTGCTGTAGGTGCGGTCCTTCGCAGCCGGGTCCGGGTCGAAGTAGTCGTCGATGAGCCAATGCGTGGGCGGCACGTCGGTGAGCTGGTCCTGGCCACGCAGTACCGTGTGCCAGAACGCGTCGGTATCGGACGCACCCGGGGTGAGCGATCCGATGCCGACGACGGCGATCGGAATCTGCTGCGGAGCATGCTGATCGGACATCCTGAAATCTCCTGTTCACAACGGACTGCACAGCGCACGCCCGGCACGGACCCGCGACGGGCGGGCCTGGCCGATGTGGCCGGGGGGTGAGTCGCGCCAGGCATGGCGCTCAAGCCAGCGGGCGGGGCCGAAAGGCGAAGGCCGGCACCGGCACCGGCACGCCCAGGCTGCGCAACTGATGCCGGCGCGTGACGACCGCCGCGCCCTCCATCAAGTTGCGGGCGATCTGCACGACGGATCGTCGCTCAGGACTGCCCAGGAAGCTCCCCCGGGTCCACCGGTTGAACGCCCCCATCGCCGGCCCGCACCAGATCTGATAGTCGGTTCGCCGATCGACGTGACCGGTGACCGCCCATCGACTGGACAGGCCGAGGTAGGTGCGGAACGCCAACGCCATGCGATGGCGGGGATCTCGCGCGGCGCGCTCCAGCTCGGCTGGATCGCGGTCGCGCCAGTACGTGGCGGTCCGCGCCCACAACGCGTCGAACGTCTCGTGCAGCACCATGCGTTCCAAGCGGTCGCGCTCCGCGGTCGGCACCGATTCGATCGAGTCGTAGGCCCGGAACACCTCCCACAGCCGCGACGCACGCTGGGCGAACATCGTGCCCCGGCGCAAGACCTGTACCCTGCCCCCGAGCTCGAACATATCCGCCGATGGGGCCATCACCACGTCCGCGACGTCGGCCGCGGCGAGCAGTGCCTTGGCGTCGTCGGACAGTCCGGACTCGACCGCCACCTGGTTGACCGAACCGGTGACCACATAGGCCGCACCGAGCGCGAATGCGGCGGCCACCGATTCCGGCGTGCCCAACCCTCCTGCCGCCCCGACCAGGAGCTGTTGTTCGTAGCCGAAGCGCAGCACCAGCTGATCCCGCAGGGCCGACACCACCGGCAGCACGACGGCCAACGGCCGGTTGTCGGTATGTCCGCCGCTATCCCCCTCGACGGTGAGATCCTCGGCCACCGGGACTCGCTGCGCCAGGTGCGCTTCCTCGGGAGTGATCAACTGCCGCGCGCGGAGGTCTTCGAGGATCTCGCGGGCCGGCGGGCAGAGAAATCGCTCGGCCACGTCCGGGTGCGAAACCTTGGCGATGATCTTGGTCCGGCGCACGATGCGGCCGGCGCGATCGCTGGTGAGCCCAGCAGCGGCGAGGCGCACGACCGCCGGTGTCGGCGCGGTGAACGCAGACACCGACACGATCGGCACACCCCGCGCGATCATCAGCTCGGCCAAGTGCTCCTCGAGCTGTGGCTGGGTCGGCGAGTGGATCAGGTTGACGCCCCAGTTACGGCGACCCGCCAACGCCGCGGCCAGTTCGGCCACGGCAGCCTCGACCTGCTCGACAGCCAAGCCGGCCGCGCCGAAGAAGGCCAGCATGTCCGCTTGCGCCATAGCGCACACCATTCGGGTCGTCGCGATACCGCCGGCCATCTCCCCGGCTATATAGGGAAACCGGACATCATGCCGCACGCAGAAAGATCGGTCGCCGAGCCACTCCGGATACAGGGCGGGCACCGACCCCAGCAGATCGAGAGAATGCCCGGCGGTGCTGCGGAAACGTTCGTCACTACCCCAGGTGGTGAGCCCCACGCGGTTCGATGACCGCTCGACGACCACACCGACAGGCGTCCTCGGCTGTTCGGTGACGCGCAGCAACGCATCCGGCGAGAAGGCCGGCAACCACTGCGCGGAATCGGCGGCAAACACCTCGGATTCTTCCGGCACGGCGGAGTCACCCGAATCCACCACCAGCACACCCGGCTCGGAAATCATCTGCGCTCCTGGCACGTTCGGGCATTCAGCATGCCGACGGTGGATCGCACGGCGTGCGTGGCGTTTTCGGCACCGCAGTGCCATCGCTCGTACGCCTGATCGGCAAGGATCGGCCGATCAGGCATGGTTGTTTCCAGCAGACCACTGACGATTTGATCAGCCGGGCCCGGCGCGGTCGTCTGCGACGGCACGCCGCCGAACAAGACCATGACGGCCGAGTCCGGCCGTCGCCATACCCGTTGGCCGACGTCCGATATCAGCGACATGATTACCTCCAGTCAGATCACCAGAACCGCGAAAAGAACAGTGCGGCAATCGCCCCAGCAAACTGTGCGCGCAAACAATCCCGGATGTGTATTGCCCGAACGAATCAGGAATACCCAGGGGCGCGCTCACCGAATTGCTGACCGGCGAAAAAATTTCGATTCGAATAGAAAAATCTCACAATAGACCCTGAGAAATATCCCTGGAGATTCCTTCTCGCACTCCTCGGTTTCCGGCAGCAGCGACATGTCCGCAGCAGCGTCTTCCCGCGGAATCCGATCCGTCGACCTGATTTTCACGGGAGAGCCGAATCACCTGTCGTCAGCACTATGGTCAACGAAATGGTGGATGCCGGCTTCAAGGGCTTCATACCGTGCGTCGTGGCCGCACCCGACCGTCGCCAGCCGCGCTTTGCCGCACACAAACGACAGGCTGCGACGCGGTCGGCCGACGGATTTCTCCGAACCGGCGTACGTTCCTTATCGATGAAGCGCCTCGGCTACGAGAACACGATGGTGTGCCGCCAGACGTTACCGCGAGACGGTCGATCACCATTCGACTGCGGGATCATCCGGAATTTCCAGCGATATATTCAACACGCCATGCGGCAAAATCCCAGCAGATCGAGCATGGATGTCGGCGATGCCCATGCCGCTCACTCCCTCGACGGCGCATGGCGCGCGCGTGGAGTTCCGCAAATACGCTTGCGTGTGACCCCATTGCCTACCTCCAAGGACCCGATACCGAAAAGCGAGAATCGCGTCGATTTCCCTGCCCAGGTTGTGCCCGAAAACCCTTCCCAGGTCCGAGCTTCCCTGGAAACAACCTATTCATATCGGACGATTCCCGCAATTGTATCCGCCTCCCTGGCGCTGATCGTCAAAAACGTTGGCACACAGGATCAAGTCCGTTCGGCACCGATCCGCCATTCCCGCGGAAGGAAGGGGGAAGCATTGGGCCGGTCGGGTCCGGCGCGGAATTGGTGAGCACTGAAGAGTGTTCGGCAGGATGGCACGGCCGGTGCCGACCGCGTGGGCCGCTGTTCGGCAGCCGAGCTCTCCGGCGCGGGATGCGACATCTGAGGTGACCGAGTACCTCGAACCCTCCGGGCGGGCCGAGTGTTCCGGTTCAGGTAGCCGATACGGTTGCCGTGTTGGATATCGTTGCAGTGGAGTCGGATTCACTGTCGTTGCACCGGCGGACCGCCGAGCGTGATGTCGCGCGAATGTCACTGCGTGTGCACGGGCGCCGTTGACGTGACGTCGGCCGATCGGCGGGGACGCTGTCCATGACAGGCGAACCGAGCGCGAGAGCTGCTGCGCGCCGGGCACGGTCAGCATGCGGTGGGAAGCCGACCGCTCGGCTCATCGTGGTAGTGGGCCGATAGGAGTTTGCACATTCCGAGAGAACCAGCAGCAGGAAAATTCTCCGCGCGATAAAATGCCGGCCAACCACGGCACGGACGGGAGGGAAGCGTGCGGGTGGCTATGACAAATGCGAGGCGCATTGTCCACAAAACGCTTCGGCTATAACAGTTCTGTCTACACGTTATGGCTTCGCTGATACCATCGCGTGATGTTCGCGGACCTCGAAGGTGGACGATGACACGTCGGATTTGTTCGGCGCAGCATGTTCGCTGGATCAATGCTGTGAATGCGCAGTGGCGGAATCTCATCGCTCGCTCCGGTCCCGATATTCGTATCGAGCGCCTGCTCGCACTCGAGTTCCACCGCCGCCCCCTATCAGGAGGTCCACAGCGTGTCAGCACCGGCTAGCAGCAACAATCTCTACACGCTACCTCGGGACCCGGACATGGATACGTTGCACGAAGGGATCCGGAACATCTTCTGCGCGATGACCTTCAAGCCATCCGGAGAAGGGAAGAGCACCCTCATCGCTCGTCGGGTCGATCGGAGCACACTGTCGCGCGTGAGCTCACGCCCGGGCGACATCTGGCGCGAGAAGCAGCACCTGTCCATGGACTACATGGAGTCATGGAAAGTGATCCATGTCATCGGAGGCCGAGTCGGGATCGAACAAAATGAGCGATCTTTTGTTCTCAGCCCAGGAGAAACCGGCGTCTACGACATGGACAGACCGTATCGGTTACACATTCCGAAACGTGCTTTTCTGGCGATCGTCTCGGTACCCAAGGACGCCCTGAACCTCGCCGGAAAGAACTCGAGAGATTTGACGACGGAGAAGCTCCCGAAAAGACCCGGCGTCACCACCTTGCTGGCCGGCTTCCTGGAGTGTCTGGCGACCGAGCTTCCCGTTCTCGACGAGCAAGCGCTGTTCGGCGTCAATTCCTCCGCCCGCGCACTTCTTTCGCTGGCACTGCACGAGCACTTCAACGAAGAACAACCGATAGATCGGCTCGAAAAAGAGACGATCCAGGCCGTCCGCGAATTCATTATGAGAAACATCATGAACCCGGAGCTCGCCCCGGCCCTGATCGCCAGCGCATTCCATATGTCTGTTCGTCAGCTACATAGAATGTTTCAGAACGAGGACGTCAGCGTAGGTCGAGAGATCCGGGTACAGCGAATGCGACGAGCCGCCGAAGAACTTCGCGATCCCCGTCGGCGGGGTCAGAAACTGAGCGACATCGCCGCCCGACTGGGCAGTCCTGATCCGTCCACATTCTCCCGCCAGTTCCGGTCCGTCATCGGTGTGTCACCCAGAGAGTACCGAGCCGCGCATCAGAGGTGACCCCGAACACTCGCCCGCCCTTCGAACGCCATCTCACGGTGTTTCTTCAGGCGAAATCCATTGGCCGACTGTGGAATACGGCTATTCGCGCCGCGGGGAGCAAAGCCTGCGCGGCCCGGTGAGGCCCGCCACCCTCGATCACGATGCCGTCGACCAGCATCGACGGTGTCTCCGGCCGACAACGACATTGCGTGACACTGACCACCAGATCGACGACAAACGTCCGCAGCCGGCCTCAGCCCGCTGATGGCCGCGTGTTCACTGCGCGTTGCCACGGTTCTTCGGTCGAAGCGCGCCATGCACACCAGCCCAAAGGCAGGTCGGCCAGCTGCGTGATAGACGGATCCCGGTTCACGACGTTCTCGAGACTGACGATCATGGCATGGTCGAGCTCGGCGTCAGCGGTGTGGAACTGCCATGCGCCATCGTCACTGTCGTGCGTGACGTAGGCGATCCAATGGCCCTCGCGGATGATTCGCCTGTCGACGAAGACAGGCACATTTCGTGGCTCCTCGAACACCCCTGGCTGGATCGGCATTCGACCACGGCCTCCTTCCGTTGCCTACATCAGAGAAGCTCCACCGTCCAACTTCCAGCCAGACCAAGAGACTGGGCCAACTGTAATGCCTACGAGTTCAGTCCGAAGCGGCCACGGCGCCCGCTGGCGAACGCACTGAATTGCCGATTACACAGTGACCAAGATCGTTACGAGACGCGTTGTGGCACTGGCGATTTCCCCAGGTTCGATGACATTTATTTATAACAATTACCGTGTACTCACGGCCAACTCGGAGAGCCTGCCGGCAAAGTGCAAAGAATGATCGGAGCGGAGAGCGGCAGGTTGCCTCTGTCACGGCGTCGGATTGAAGAGCCCGGGGTCGGAAACCTGCTGGCGCTGGACACTAGATGTGGTCTTCCAGGGGAGCAGGCCACATGTCGATGCGAGTCAACGGGGTGCGATGGCTGGGTAGGAGCTGCTCATATCGCTCGGGGGCGGTACTGAGGGCCGAGCGTGCTCGGGCCGCATAGTATTCGGCGTGGTCGGCGGAAGGGTGGCGGCGGAGGGCTTCGACGAGCCAACCGCCGGCTTGGCGGAGGGCTTCGGTGCGTGTGAGCGGCGGGTCGTTGGGCAACAGCAGGGTGGCGTGCTCGGGGGCGACGACGATTGCGGAGCCGAGGTGTTGCAGGCAGCGGCCGATACCGGGGTCGTCGTCGAGGACGCGGAAGGCGGTCAGGGCCAGTTGCCAGCAGCGCAGGGCGCGACGAGGTTCGCCCCGGGCCCACCACAGCGCGCCCATCGTTTCGTGCGTTTGAGCGCGTCCGTCGGGGTCCAAGCCGCCGCGGGTGAGGGATTCGGCGAGTCCGAGGCGATCTCCGGCGGCATCGAGACGTCCCTGTCTGATGTGCACGACGGCGAGGTTGATCAGCGCGCACACCTCGCCCGCGACATCACCGCGGGGCAGCAGCCACCACGCGGTTTCCAACCGATCGACAACACCGTCCAGATCCGGTGGTTCGGTAGCGAGCCGCCGCAATGCCTCGCGGTGTTCCCAGCGAGCCGCCAGGCTCGTCGACAGCCGCCACGGACGGTAACGCCGCGGCCGCTGCGCAAGCCGGCCCGCCCGCAGCAGTACCAGATCGCGGCTCAGCTCGTCTAGGCCGGAAAGCGAGCTCAGCTCAGCCGCCACCCCATGCCCGTTCTCCCCCAACCCGATTCGTGCGTACCACACGTCCAGGGCGTCACCGAGCCGGAGCAGGTGTGCGAGTGCGGCGGCGGGCAATGGCACGCCGGAGCTGGCGCACGCCGCCACCAGAGCACGCAGATACGGCTCCTCGGTTTCGAACCATCGGCGAGCTCCCCCGGCGAAGCGCCGCGATTCCAGCGCGATCGCCCAGCGGTCGGCCCGGTCGGCGTAGTGGTGGAGCAACGCGGTGAGCGCGGCACCCCACTCCGGTCCGGCCGTCACGGTAGCTCGATCCGGCAGTGCGGGCACCTGCCGCACACAGAACCGCTGGGCTCCGTGTTCGGCCAGGACACCCCGACGTCGCAGCCCTTCCAGCTGCATCGCCGCAGTGCGCCCCCAGGTTTCCCGCTCCAGCGGCAGCCTGCCCCTGGTGTCGCGAACAGCGTCGAGTACGGCCAGCAGTGCGATGCTCTCGTAATCGTGCGTGGGCAGGTCGCGGAGCACCGCCGCGAGAGTATGTCCGTCGAGTGCGTCGACTTCCTGCGGTGGCTGCGGATCCACCCGCGGTGCGTGGTCCGCCAGCGCGGGACCGGGTTCGACCAGACCCACGATCAGGTCCAGCTCGCGGGCGGTGCGCACCTTGACGCCATACCCGGCGGCGAACCGGTACAGCGCATAGGTCGCCGCGGCCGCGACGAACAGCACCGACAACCAGCGCAGTGTGCCGTTGAGAAACTGGACCACAGCGTTCTCGCCGAAAGAGTTGACCACGAGGGTGCGCACCAACTCGAACAGCACGGTGTAGGCCACTACCGACGCGGTGCCCAGAAACCCCTGCCAGATCGATGATCTCGGCGTCGCGGTCTGCCCGACCGCTTCGGTGGGCTCGGTGGGCGTACTCATCGGGCCGCCTCCCGCACCACACCGGATGATCCCGAAGTCTCATCGTGCCTCATCGCAGTACGAATCATCGCAGCACTCCCCCGGTCAGCCCCGGTACCAGCCAGCGCCGCCACGTCGCCAGCACCAGCGCCACCGGCAGCACTGCCGACGCCAGCGATCCCGCGGCCAGTTGCGCGGCGTTCTCACCGAACTGCCGCGCCTCGCCCCACAGCAGCAGCGACCACGGGCTCGCACCCGCTCCGCTGACCACGAGTCCGATGAAGAAATCGTTCCACACCTGCACGAACTCGAGTACCGCCACCGCCCCCAGCGCCGGCCCGGCGGATGCCAGCACCCGCCGCACGATCGTGCCGGGGCCGGCCAGGCCGTGCAGAGCATCGGCCGCGGCGCTGCCCGGCGGTGCGAGCATGGCACCACGCAGGACCAGGATCGCGATCGGCAACCCCGCGGCGGCATGCACCAGGATCAACGGGATTCGGGTCCCGGACAGGTCATGAGCATCGATGAAGCCAGCGACCGGCCCGAGATAGGTCTGCGCCGGGATCACCGCGAGCACCACCAATCCCACCACGGCCAGCCGCGCCGCGGGCCCGTTCGGACGCAACGCGGCCAACCGATACGCCACCGGCAACGCCGCGGTCACCACGACAACCGTCACGATCGCCGCCACCCACGCGGTGGTCTGCAGCGAGCGCCACAGTCCATCGTCACCCCGGACCAGGCCGATCGCGGAGAATCCGAACCCCTCGTGCCCGATCAGCGCGGTGTAGACGAGCACGCCGATCGGAAACAGTGCCAGCACCGTGACCACCGCGATACCGGCCGCCGGAACCGGGGAGAGGCGACGCTGCCCGGTCATCGAAACAGCATGCACCGCAGACCAACTCGTGCGATGCCTGCGCACATCGACCTGGAGCAGCCACGCGACGACGCCGACGAGTACCGCGAGCGGAAGCGCATAAGCGGCCGCGGCACCGGAATCGACATCGGCCAGCCTCCACCAGTGCACCGTCGCACTGTCCACCTGATACTCGAGCGCCCCTGGCACCCCGATCAGCACGACGTCGAATACTCGCGCCGCCGCGACCCCGACCGCCAGACCGACGATCAGCACCACCGGTCGCAGCAACTCGTACAACCGGACCATGAGCAGCCTCGTGTCGTCGCGATACAAATATCCGGCGCGCGCCGGATCAGCCTCGATCGCATGGATGCCCGCACGAAACAGCCCGGTGAGAAACCCCAGCCAGGTCCACAGGAACGCCGACCCCAGCATCGCCGCCAGCCACCATCGGTAGGTCGCCACGTCCTCGATGCCCAGCCGGCGAGCGCCGTAGCCGAAGATCACCCGGAACGCCACACCGGACACGAACGCCGACACCCCGAACGGCACGATCAGCGGCAACCACAGCCACCGTGCCCCCCGCCCCCACCAGGCGATCACCAAGGCCAGAATCATCAGGCCGATGCCGAACACCACCCACACCAGGGTGCGCAGGTAAGCGCCGCGTCCTTCGGCGCTCATCGTGCCGTTCAGCAACCACAACCCGCCGCCCATTACGGCGATCGACAACAGCCACACCAGCATTCGCTGCCGCGGCCCAGCTGATCGTCCGCGCGGCAGGACGGGCAGCAATGCACCCGCCACGATCAGGCCGCAAGCGATCACGCTGCCCGGACGCGCCCGCGCGGCGATCAACACCGTCCATCCGGTCGGAACGACCAGCAGCGCCACCGTCAGCACCGTCACCGGCAGCGCGGCCGCCCAGCCGAGCCAGCGTCGCGGCCTGCCGCCGGGAACCAGTGGTCCGCGCATGCGGCGCGTGGCCAACTCGAGGCGCAGGCCGTTGACATCGAAACCCGTCGGCGTCATCGGCGCCGCCGCTCGAAGTCGTCCAGGGCGGCGATCGCGCGATCGATGGACTCGGCAACCGGTGTCTGTGCGCCGTCTCCGACGGCGATCAGGAACTCTGTCAGCACCCGCCACAATCCTTGCCGCCCGCCTACCGCGCCGATCCGGTCGGACAGGTCGAAGGCGCTGCGCGTCGGCAGCTCGCGTGCCGAGGGCGCGAGCAGCGGCGAATAGTCGGCAACGGTGCGCAGGTTCGGCGCGAGGAACCCGCCGTAGCGTTCGATCCACGGCAGCGGTGCACGCGCCCCGGTCAGTTTCTCGATGAGTTCGTCCGCGCGCCCGCGCGCCTCCCGAGTCACCACCATCACGTCACCACCGACGATCTTCGGTCGGCCCGGCACCGCCGTGATGGACGGAAACGGCGCGACGGCGACCACATCCTCGATCTTGCGTCCGGACGCGCGTACCGCGCTGCGCACGATCGGCTCCGCGAAATCGGGAGCGACGACCGCCACAGCGCGGCGATGCTCGAACACATCCCGGATGGCGTCCGGGAACTGGCGGGTCAACGCGACTCCGACACCACCGGGAAAGGCATGGCGATGCCCCCACAACACCCCGAGGTGCCCTAACGCCGCCCGCACCGCGCGGTTGTTCCACTCTCGAGCGGTTTTCGACGCCAATTCGTCGTAGACCTCGGGGGATTCGGCCAGCAATGCGTTTTCGAAGAAATCGGTCAGCACCCATCCGTCGGCGGCGGCCAACGCGAGCAGGCGAACCGGCGACTGCGCCAGCACCTCCATCCGATTCACCCAGTCCGCCAGGGTCCATTCGGCCGGATCACCGAGACGATGGGCGGCGAATTGCTGGCGATCGAACCACACCAGCGACTTGTCAGCGGCCTTGAACGGCACACCGAACGGCTTGCCGCCGTAGCGCAACAAAAGTTGCCAGTGCTCGGCGTAGCGCGCGCCGAACTCGTCGGTCCATACCGTCTCCGCGATCGGCCGCAACTCGCGCTTTTCCGCGAGCCCGCGCACCCGCCCCGCCTGCGGCAGCATCACCACATCCGGCGCGGACCGGCCACCCGCGGTGAACGCGGTGTCGGTGTTGTCGCCGAGGGGGATCACTTCGACGTCGAACCCGAGGTGCAGTTCATCGACGACCGCGTGAAAGGCCGCCAGTTCCGAACCGCTCCAGGAGACCCCGACCCGCACCGCATCAGCACTGCCCAACAGCAGGTCAGGCGCGCATGCGGCGGCAAACGGGAAGACCAGTCCCGCTTGCAGAACCGCTCTACGCTTCCCCATCGACCCCCGATATCGTTGCCTACCAGCGAAACTCGATTATGCGTCAAAAACGGCCACCGGTGGGCAATTTCGCGATCTTCGCACCGCCCGCACCACCGTCCTGGTGGCGGCGATCATCTTCCGCGGCTCGCAGGATCGTCGGCTCGCAGGATGATCGCGACAACCGTGCAGGCGGGTACCGACATCGGCAGCATCATCGACGTTGCGATCGCGCTCATCGGGCCGCGCGTCCAACACCCGACCGCGGTTACCACTCCGGTTCGGTGGCAACCGCTATCGTGCGTCATCGAATGCGCCATTGGTCAGCACCGGCACCACCGCGCTGACGTCGAGTTCGGTCGCGACAGCGACGTCCCCAGCGAATCCGCTGTCGGCCAACTCTCGTCCCGAGGCACAATCGGCGATCAGCGTCGGTATGTCGGTGATGCCCACAGAGCCGGCCATCGCGGCAGCAGCTTCTGGTGACAGCGGTCCGGCGCCGCTGCGCGCGAGGGCCGCGACGATCGCTCCCGCACCAACCCAATCTTCGATTGCCGGGCGCAGAAGGTCCTCGCCGGGCCAGTGCTCACCAGCAGCGACCACGGAGACCGGCTGCCGCACAGTTCCCCACCCTTGGCGAACGATCCAGCCGGCGACCGCAGTCGCATTGCGCAGACATCCCGCGATCACCGGCACACCATCGACAGCCGCCGAAATCGCCGAACCATTGGGCGAGGGCAACACCAGCCGCTCCGCAGCCGGTGCCCGCCGCAACCCCGCCGGAGACAGCGACCACGGCTGCTGCTCCGACACCGATCGCCGCCCCACCGCCACCACCGCGCCCCGCTGCGCCGCGAACTCCGCGGCCCCGCCGTCCCGCCATGGATACGGCAGGACTCGCGTTCCCCTCTCGACAGCGACCGACACCGACGTCGTGAACGACAGGACATCGACCACCACCACGCACGCGCTGCCCGGCCCCAGCGCCCTCGCCCCGGCTAGGCCCCACTCCAGACGCACACCCCACGATTCCTGCCGCGCCCAGTCCGCAACCACGCGCACGCCTCCTTTCCTTCCCGAAGCCCACCGATTCCCTGAAACCCATGCCATACCGCCCTGCTTCAGCAGATCCGGTCGATCGAACCTGCCGAAGAATGCGGATGACTCGCTTTCGTGGTTCAGAGCTCGGACAAACGAGGCGGCGGCGCGCTATGTGTGAGGATGGGACCCACTGCCACGAGGCTGCCGGGTTTGCGTCCTCGACCCCATCCGATCTCCTTGCGGTAGCGACCGATGTGGTCGGCACGGACCGTCTCGTGATCGGCCAGCGGCGTCGCCGCGGGATCGACGTACAGCGCGTCCGTGGGGCAATACGCCTCGCACATGAAGCAGGTCTGGCAATCGGATTGCCGTGCGATGACCGGGATACCACCCTCGCCGCGGTCGAAGACGTTCGTCGGGCACACGTCCACGCACTTGTCGCAGCCGATGCAGTCACCCGCGCGCAGGATCTCGATCATCGGGCCACCGCCACAGTGCTGCCGGCCGCCGTGGCCGTCGCGGTCCACACCGCGTCGAGCCCGCCGGACAGGACGTGGTGATGCTGCTCGGGGTCCAGATCCGGATGATCGGCGCGCTTGCTCATGCCGCGCGTCTCGGTGCGTGCCAGCGTCGACCGATACATCAACCGGCCCACGGCAGTGATCGCGGCGGCCTCCCGCGCACGGACCCGCTCGGCTCCGGTGCCGCCGCCGAGGCCACGGGTGGCCAGATCCCACACGCTGTCCAGCGTCGCGAGCGCGGGCCGGATGCGGTCACCATGTCGCAGGAAGTTCTTCTCGAACGGAATCAACTCCTCGCGCGCGGCCGCTAGAACATCCTCCGCCCGGACCGATTCCGAGGTCTCCGGACGCAAACCGGTCCGCCCGGCGCCATGGAGCACGCAATCGCGGGCGCGCGCCGACCCCAGCGCGAAGACCGCCGCGCCACGACCGGCCCAACTGCCCGACGACATCGCCCACGCCGAGTTGTGGCTGCCGCCGCCGGTGAATCCGCCGCAGATCCGCTCACGGGTCGCCGCGTCACCCGCGGCGTACAGGCCGGAAACCGTAGTGGCACAGTCGTCATCGACCACGTCGATACCGCCGGTTCCCCGAACGGTACCCTCGGCCAGCATATCCACCTCGAACCGGTCGGTGAACGGATCGATACCGCGCCGGTCGAACTGCAGGAAGAAGTTCGGCTGCCCGAGCCGCATCTGCGCCGCGACGGTGGCGTCGGCGCGGTCGAGCTGCGCGAACACCTTCTCCCGCAACAGTGTTCGCGCGATCACCGAACGCCCCTTGGTCGACCCCGCACCCTCGAGCACCCGCCCGTCTTCATGGAAGAACGTCGCGTAGCCGTAGTAGGCGGTCTTCGTGATAGTCGACCCCTTCGGCACGATCGCGTACGCGTTGGAGAACTCCATGCCGGAGAAACGCGCACCGACTTCAGCCGCCATCAACGCGCCATCACCGGTGTCCACATTGGTGCCCAGCGCCCGCGACAGGAACGCACAGCCGCCGCTCGCGAGGACCACCGCACCGGCGGCGATACGGTAGTCGCGGCCGGCTTGGCGCTGATAGCCCGCAGCGCCGCGCACCACACCATCGTCATCGACCAGCAATTCCAACGCGGGAGAGTGATCGAGAATGCGCACACCGACCCGCTTCACCCACGCACGCATGCGGCGCATGTACTCCGGACCTTGCACACCGGTGCGAATCTGCTCGCCGGTGTTCGGGTCCACCGGGAACGGGTACCGCCCCTCCACCGCAAGACGATTCATGTTCGTGTAGGTCTGCTCGAGCACCCGGTCCATCCAGTAGTGATCGGCCAAATGCCCGCCCAGGGCTTCCCGGCTGGCTTTCGCGTTCGCCCGCGCGGTCTCCTCCGGCGCGACGTACCACACGCCGGTTCCGGAAGGGGCGGTGGCGCCACTGGTGCCGCAGTAGCCCTTGTCCACCAACGTCACCTCGGCACCGGCCTCGCGAGCATGGATCGCGGCCCAGCAGGCGGCCGGCCCGCCGCCGATCACCAAGACATCCGTGCTGATCTGCAACGGTTCGCTCATATGTCTACTCCTGTCGGTACTTCGGGATTCACGCCGAGTGCGAGCAGCAGCCGGCGGCGGAGTGCGGAGAATTCGGGGTCGACCACAGGAAGCCCAGCCCAACCGGATCCAGCTGCAATGTCATCGGACATGGTCCTCACACGAGAAGTACTGCCGGAAACAGTAAGGCGCGTGATCCGTTCACAGAACGATTGCAATCACTACGATCCTGAACCGATGCCCGCCGCACGATGCGCGGCGCTTCCCCGTCTTCACCAGGCGAGATATCCGCCGGCAGCACCGCGTCCTCAGCCGGGCAGGAAATTTGCCGAGCGGTCCGGGTTGGGTGTGGTACACAGCGTTCGATCAGAGGCGCTCGGTGGGTTCGGCCATAGCCGGCACCTCGCGCTGAGCTGTTGCCGGAACACCGGTTCCGCCGAGCCGCGCGGCGAGAGCGGGCAGCGCGTCCGCGCAGCTCGCGTCGAGCGTCCGCGCCGCCAACTCGTCGCCGCGGTTACGACCACGATTGAATAAGTGCGGCTATGCCGTCAATGCCGCCAGCCCCGTTCGGCGGCGTCGAGGGCGTCCACGAGTTCCTCGCCCCGAAACACCCTCGTCCCGACCACCGAATGAAATCGCCCAGTGCGGTAGCACGTACCTACCGGTTTCGTCGCCGAGGACTGGAGCTCTCAGCGGTCGCGATCACCGCGGCGCCGGTGATCACACTTCCTTATCGACCAGACGCGCGATCACCACTCCGGTCACGAGGCCCCAGAACGCCGCGCTGATTCCGCCGAAATTGTGTCCCGCGATGGTCACGAGAAAGGCCACGAGCGCACCGGTGCTCGCCACACCGGAGAACCCTGCCACAAACGCGCCTCTGAGTGCGGCGATCATCGCCAGCCCCGCCAACGCGGCGACGAAGACGACGGGCAGGGCCAGCACCACACCGACCGAAACGCCGGCGAAAAGCCCTACCGCCATGGCCAATACACCGCAGCAGATCCCGGCGGTGTACTGATGCTCTCGCTTCCCAGACGCCGTGAGCAGCGCGTTGCTGGGACCGGTCAGGCAGGTCGACACCGCGCCCACCGCGGCGTTGAGCGCCGACCATATCCCGCAGGCGGCGGTGGCCGCAGTGATCGGCACCCGATGACCCGCGGCCTCGAGCACCACGATCCCTTGCCCGTTCTGTACCACCACCACCGTGACCGCCAGCGGCACAACGAGCTCGGTCAGTGCGGGAACGCTGAATTCCGGGGTGGTGAACACTGGCGCGACCACTGGACTGAGGCCGGTGGCGACGGGAGTGAAATCGCCGGTGAGGACCACCGCCGCAGCACCGACAACCAGTGCACCTAGCACCGGCGGGATGATCGCGCCGATGCGTGTGGCGCAGGAAAGCAACACGAAAACCGCGATCATCGGTACGGCGATCACGGCCGCCTTGGTGACCGAGTCGACCAGACCGACACCGAACTGCACGAAGACCCCGGCAACCATCGCCATGACCACCGGCGTGGGAAGCAGGGCCATCACCCGGGAGACAACACCCGACACACCGAGGACCAGAATCAGCGCGGCGGTCACGAAATATGCTCCGACGACCTGCGCCCAGGGCAGATGCGTGAGCGCGTCACCCACGAGAACAGTGCCCGGGATAGTCCACATGAATGCCATCGGACGCCGATATGTCCATGAGGCGACCACGGTCAGCAATCCGTTGAGGAAGAACGCGCCCAGGATCCAGGAGGCAAGTTGCCCGGCGGTGAGACCTCCACGCTGTGCCGCGGTGACGATCACCGCCAGCGGTCCGGTGCAGGAGAAGGTGATCGCGATCAGCCCATTCGCGGCCGTGCGCGGCGTGAGATCACGCAGGACCTGTCGCGGGGACGGCACCGGCTGCTCCGGACGCCACGACTCGACCCGAGTACCCTCTGCCCGCATGACCGTCCGGTCACTCACCACAGCGGTCTCCCGTACTGCCCCGAGCGGCCGTGCCGACAGGCACCGCTGCGCCCGCGCACGCGACCACAACCACACCGATGAGGGTGGCTGAGCCTGCGGCACTCGCGGCGCCGGCGATGAAGAATCGGTCGACTATCTCGGTCATGAATTCCTTCGGGGACTGGCTGTGTCCGACAGGGCTTCACGATGTCAGCCGGACTCCGCCATCACACCAGGCAAATGCCTAGTGCTGACCCAGCATGCCCGCAGCCTGGAGCAAATCCTCGATATCGGCCGTGCCGCACCGACAACCGGCGGCGATCAGCCACTGGACGCGCTGATCGCGCGGGTTCCGGTCGAAACCGGATGGCCGCAGCGGTCTCCTCGGCTCATCAACGGAATGCGCATTTCCTCGCCGCGGGCGTACCCGCGATCCTGATTAAAATCAACTCGATTCGTACCGTACGGAACCGGGGGCGATATCCGTACAGTGACGCGAAATGGTCCCATCATCCGATCTGTGAGGCTGTGAAATTCTTGCCGACGACTATTTTCGGGTCTGGTTTCGATGAATTCGCCGCGTAATCCACGATATAACGTGATTTCTTTCCCGAATAACCGAGTTGCCCCGTGACTGTTTACCGGCAAGACGAGATGCCGGCTGAATTCACCTCGTTGCGGCCACTGCTGTTCACCGTCTACGTGCCCGCGGCGGCATACGGAATCGGCATGGGAGCGGCAGCGCCCGTCATGGCACTCACCGCACTCGATCTCGGCGCGTCACCGGCTGTCGCGGGCCTCACCGTCGCCTTCGTCGGACTCGGGCAGATACTCGGCGACATTCCCGCGGGCCAGGTCGTCGCCCGGCTCGGCGAACGGATATCGATCATCGCCGCGAGCACCGCGGGATTGATCGGCGTGCTGTTGTGCTTGTTCGCCCCTACCGTACCGATCCTGGGCGCAGGTCTGATAATCGTCGGATTGTCGAATGCGGTCTGGGGACTGGCCCGGATGAGCTATTTATCCGAGGTGGTCCCGTTCGAGCGCAGAGCGCGGGCAATGTCGCTTTTCGGCGGAGCCATGCGACTGGGGTTTTTCGTCGGCCCGTTTCTCGGGGCAGCCGCCATCACCGGTTTCGGCACGCGTGGCGGATTCGCCGTCCAGCTGATCGCCATCGTGCTCGCCGGATGGCTGATGGCCCGACTGCCGGATCCACCGACAGCGGAGGCGGCGACACCGCGACCACCGCTGTCCTTGATCGCAGTCGCACGAGCCCACCGTCACCTGTTGCTGACGCTGGGCGCCGGGTCGTTGCTGATGGGCGTCGGGCGTGCGTCGCGGGAGGCCGTGCTACCGCTCTGGGCCGATCATCTCGGCGTCAGCGCCGCGACCGCGAGTCTGATATTCGGCGTCGGCGCGGGACTGGATGTAGTGTGCGCCTACCCTGCGGGCCATTTGATGGACCGATACGGCCGGCGGTTCATCGCCGTGCCCTCGCTGGCCATCCTGGCCGTCGCCTATCTCACGGTGCCGCTGACCGACTCGGCGCTCACGCTGAGTGTGGTCGCGATCGTCATGGGCATCGGAAACGGGATCGGCAACGGCGTGATCATGACCATCGGCGCCGACATCGCACCCGACGTCAGCCGTGCCGAGTTCCTCGCCGCGTGGCGGCTCACCCATGACGGCGGCTTCTTCGTAGGACCGTTGGCCATCAGCGGACTGGCGGCGATCGGCCCACTGGCCGTCGCGATCCTGACCATCGGAGGGGTGTCGGCGCTCGGCGCCGGGGTGATGGCCCGATACATCCCGGTGTTCATCCCATGGCCGAGAAAGATCGACTAAAAGCAAGGCTCGACATGATGCTCGACGGAGGGCCAGGCGAACGGATCGGGCTGCCCGCCGCGCCGGGCAGCCCGATCCTCCGCATCCGCTACTTCGACGCCTGCGAGTTGTACTTGTTGCTGTAGAACTTCGACGGTTCGAGGGAACCGGTGATCGCTCCGGTGTCGCGCAACCAATCCTCCCAGCGCACGAAGTCCCCGTCGACGATCTGGCCATAGGCAGCCGGCACGCCTACCGACAGCCAGTACTTCACGGACGAAGCGTCCTCGCCTGAACGCTTGCGCTTGTCGATGATCGCGGTGAACTTCGCGATGACCTGCTCACGCGGCGTCGTCTTCTGCCATTCGATCGCCTTCGCAACCCCGTCGACGAACGCTCGGACGGTATCGGGGTTCTTGGCGATGAAGTCGTTCCGGAAGATGTACTGACCGCCGTTGAACGGACCGAACTGCTCGTAATCGGTGAACACCGGACGGAGTCCGCCGTTCGCGAGCGCACGCTGCTGGAACTGTCCGCTCAAGCCGGCGACGTCGATCTGCCCACGCCGCAGGGCATCCTCGGTGTTCGGTGGAGGCAGAGCCACCAGCTGAACCGACTTGATCTGCTGATCGGTGAGACCGACCCTCTTCAACGCGGTGTGAATGTCGGCCTCAGCCTGACCACCGAGCGTATTCACGCCGATCTTCTTGTCCAGCAAATCTTTCGGTGTCTTGATCGCGCTGTTCTCGGGTACATAGAACCCGGTGAACGTCTTATCATCGGCACCGTAGTAGTTCACCACCGCCGTGATCGGGGCTCCGCTCTGCGCGAGTTTGGCCACCGCGCCGCCGAAAGCGCCGCCGAAGTCGACTTGGCCCGTTGCCGCCGATTGAATGTCCTGGGGGCCGCTGATGGTGTTGCCCTGCCATTCGAGCTTCACTTTGCCGTCGAAGAAGCCCAGTTCTTCGGCCAGCTCGGGGATGATGACCTGAGAGGGCCAGCCCTGGTAACGCAGGACCGGCACGCCGCCCGACGTACGGACTTTCCCTCCTCCACATGCGGTCAGGAGCATCGCCGCCGTCGTGGCGACAATCGCGCCTATCAGAAACCTGCTGTGCGCTCTCACGCTCGTAACTCTCCTTCGCTACACCAGCGACGCAGCAGCGCGTCGCAGTGCAGCGATCTTTGAGCAATCGCTGATCAACGTAAATATTTGTCTTCGGTGAGATTCGAAATCTCGCCCTCGCCGGTGTCCCGACCACCCGCTGACCATTCGCGACGCACACCATGCCGTGGCGAGATTCGCCAGGGTCCCTGCACCGCCCGCGATACCCGTTCGGCGAGGTCAGACGCGCCTCATCACCGAAACAACCTTCCCGAGTACGACCGCCGCATCGCCGTTGATAGCCTCGTAAACCGGGTTGCGCGGCTCCAAGTACACATGCCCGTTGCGCCGCCGATACACCTTCACGGTCGCCTCGCCATCGATCATCGCCGCGACGATCTCACCGGAGTGCGCGTCGTGCTGTTTGCGGATCACCACGATGTCCCCGTCGCAGATGGCCGCGTCGATCATCGAATCACCCCGCACTCGCAGTCCGAACACCGTTCCGCGCCCGACGAGTTCGCGCGGCAACGCCAGCACGTTCTCGGCATGCTCCTCGGCCACGATCGGCACTCCCGCCGCGATATCGCCGATTACCGCAACCGCGACCGAATCCGCCGGCTCCCGCTGCGCCGGCCCCGGTACGAACATCCGTACGTCGATCGGACGCGACATGCTCCGCCCACGCCGCAGAAAACCACGCTCCTCCAAGCTTTTCAGGTGCTTGGACACCGACGATGCGGACCGCAGACCCACCGCGTCGCCGATCTCCCGCGTGCTCGGCGGATATCCGTACCGCACCACCCACTCTCGAATCGTGGCGAGAATCAGCTGCTGTCGCGGCGGCAATGTCGAGGTGTCGAGATGCTCGAACGAGTCGAACTGGTCGAATCCGGTCACCTGGGGAATGGTAAAGGGGTGGACCGACGATCCGCGCCGGCAACCTCGCGCACCACTGCCACCCGACCGCCACGGTTTCGGTCCGCCAGTTATGTCAGGCAGCGACGCAGTTCGAAAATGCGGAACTCACGACCGCCGGAGAGTTCGTATTCCATTGTGTAGCCAGGCCAGAACTCGACCGCGAGATCCCAGAAACGCTCGCGCTCCGCACCCGTGATCTCGCGGATCGCGACCTGGAACTGTTCGCCTTTGCACCGGACCGAGGCTGACTCGGCGGCACGCAGATTCGCCGACCATGCAGGATGTTCGGGACTTCCCCAATTCGAACCGAGAACGATGACGTCCCCGTCATGCGGAACATACAGTAGCGAGGTGGTGCGCGGAATTCCGGTCCTGCGACCCGCCACGGTGACTTCGATCGAAGGCAACCCCGCAAGATCGAGCACGCCCACCCGACCGCCACTGCCCCCGCGAATCAGCCGCTCCACCCGCAACACGACCGGCGCCCAGTGCATCACCCAGCGCCGCTGGGCGAGCCACCGAGCCAACTGAGGCAACGGATTCGAGACCATCGTCGAATCCTCACACGGCCCCGGTACCGGATGAATCGATCAGCCTGAACCGAGGGCCCATCTCATAAGCGGCATCCGCCACCTCACGGTCCCAGGCTGCACAGTGCGCGCTACAGCGCCCTGCTCCTCCCCGTCCTTGTTGGTTTGCGGTTCGTGAGATTCGTGGATTTAGTATGGATCGAATACATTTTTAAATGCGCATATCTACGTAACCACATGCGATATCGCGATCGAGGTGAATGACGGCCCTTTTCGGAAATGCTGTACCGCCCGCCTTGCTCCGAAGCAGCGGCTCTCCCACTCTCCTCGTGAGATGTCCATGTCCGTACCCCTCCCCTTCCCCCACTTCGCCGAAAACGGACAATCGACCAGTTACCGGTCCCCCGCTGCGGCACCCACCGTCCCGTTGGACGGTGATCCGGGGAATACAGACCAGTTGAATACTGGTCCTCACCAGTCCCCTGCGCCTTCCCGGGCACCGGTGGTGCCGACGTCGACCGGTTGACCTCCGCCGATCCCGATCTGATCCATTTCCTCGGCAACCACCACAGCGGCGGCAACTGAAAACGCTCAGCCCCCGGTCGGTCCGTCCGCGAGGTGTGCGGTCGTGCCCGACCAAAGCCGCTGGAGCACTCGCACGGCCGGCTCCACGGTGGTGACCAGACCGACGCCTTGCCCGGCGTCGATCGGCGCCACCGCGGGGTCGTCCGCTGCGATCGCCGCGGCCAAGGCTGTCCGGGCAGACAGATCCGCGGCGAGCTCGTCCTCCCGCCCGCTCCACCGATCGGTGAACTCGGTCCGGAGCACTCGTGCGGGAAAGCGTGCGGGCCAGGGCAACTCCATCCCGACGTCATAGGCACGGGTCAGGATGGTGTCCTCGGCGCGCGCGGCGAGCAGCGTCTGCCGACCCGCCTCCGACAGCAGGGATTCCTCGCAGGCCGCCAGACAAGTACCCAGCCACGCGCCGCTGGCGCCGGCGCGGAGCACGGCCGCCAAGTCCGCGGACCCACCGATCCCGCCTGCCGCGAGCACCGGAACCGACGTGACGTTCAGCACCGAGTCCAGCAGCGGCAGCAAAGTCGAGGTCACCGCGCCATGACCACCGCCTTCGACGCCGCGCGCCACGAGGACACCGACACCGGCATCTTCCGCCCGCCGCGCGTCCTGCGCGCTGTACACCTGAGTGGCCGCGAGTATCCCCGCGTCTGTGACCCGGGTGACCCAGTCCAGCTCGCAGCCGAAGCTCACGGAGATCAATGTGGGCCGAGCCGCGATCGCGACGTCCAACAATTCCGGCTCCGCGGCGACCACCCAGTCGACCAGGCCTATGCCGAACGGGCCGTCGAGGTCACGGACATACGGCAGTTCCCGTTCGAGCGCTCGGACCGATCCGGCGCTGCCCATCCCGATCATGCCGAGGCCGCCCGCGGACGTCACCGCCGCGGCGAGCCGTCCGCCCGCGACTGCGCCCATCGGGGCATTGACCAGTGGAATCCGCGCGCCCATCCGGTGTGCCCAGGCGAGCGGCGCACGCGGGCCGCGCGCGGGAGGACGTCGTTTCTCGGCTGCCATCACGCGTTCCATCGCAGGACAGCTTAGCCCGGGATCGCGCCCGGACCCCGGTCACCGATACGCCAACCCGGTCATGGACTCGGTCGGCATGCGCGTCCTTGTCGTACGGACGTGTCGGTACGGCGATCGTTCGGGGACTCCCCACCCGCTTCGGGTCAGCCGCGATATCCGACCATGTCCAGCAGCGCGTCTAGCTGGTGTTCGAACAATTCGTCGCGGTCGGCGAAAGTCTCGGCACCGTACATATCGAAAACGTCCGCGCTCACCGCGCCGAACAGGCCGACCCAGAACGTCACGCCGCGAACCAGCAACCAGTCGGGCAGGTCGAGCCGGAACTCGTCCCGGATCCGCGCGAAACTGCCCGCCAGCGGAGCGGATACCCGCGGCTCGCGGGTGGGCGCCGCGAGCTTGCCCGCCTCCAAGGCGCCCGCGAACAGGGTTTGCATGGTGGCGATCACCCGCGTCCCCGGCGCGATCGTCTCGGCGGCGGGCGCGTCGTAGCCGGGCACCGGCGTGCCGAACAGCAAGCCGTAGCGAGCCGGTTCGGCCAGCGCCCAGCCGCGCACGGTGCGGCCGAGGACGCGCAGCCGGTCGATCGGATCTTCCGTCGCGCCGGCCAGTGCGGCGTCCACCGCGTCGCCGAGCGCGTTGTAGCCGTCCACTACGAGCAGGGTGAGCAATTCGTCACGGCTGCGGACGTACCGGTAGACAGCCGAGGAAACTACGCCGAGGTCGCGCGCCACGGCGCGCAACGAGAGCGCGGCGGCGCCGTCGGTCGCCAGATGTTCCCGTCCGATCCGGACGATGTCGTTCATGGTCTGCGCCCTCGCGCGGGCGCGGGGTGTTGTCGGCATAACAGAAACAATGCTCGCTATAAAGAGCATATGTCAACTATCGAGAGCAATGCTCCACCATGGCGTTCCCAGCGTAAAAGGCCCGTTCGCGCCCGATCGACAGTCTCGTCGACTTGCGAACCGTTACTTACTCGGGAGTAGTGTTAGCCCTGTCACTGGCCACACGATGAGGAGTTCCACATGGACCAGCGGACGACCGATTTCGACGTACTGGTCATCGGTTCGGGGTTCGGCGGCAGCGTCACCGCGCTGCGGCTGGTGGAGAAGGGATACCACGTCGGCCTGCTCGAGGCGGGCCGGCGCTTCGCCGACGACGAGCTGCCCAAGACCAGCTGGGAGCTGAAGAAGTTCCTCTGGGCGCCCGCACTGGGCTGCTACGGCATCCAGCGCATCCATCCGCTGCGCAACGTCCTCATCCTCGGCGGCGCCGGTGTCGGCGGCGGCTCGTTGAACTACGCGAACACCTTGTACGTGCCGCCGGAGCCGTTCTTCCAGGACTCCCAGTGGCGCGGCATCACCGACTGGCGCGAGGAGCTGACCCCGTACTACGAGCGGGCGCAGCAGATGCTCGGCGTGGTGCGCAACCCACACATGACGCCTGCCGATGAGGTCTTCAAAGCCGTCGCCGACGATATGGGCGTCGGCGACACGTTCGTGCAGACGCCGGTGGGCGTGTTCTTCGGTGAGCCGGGCAAGACTGTCCCCGATCCGTATTTCGGCGGCGTCGGCCCCGAACGCACCGGGTGCGTCGAATGTGGCGACTGTATGGTGGGCTGCAAGTACGGCGCGAAGAACACCCTCGTCAAGAACTACCTGTATCTTGCCGAAAAGGCCGGGGCCGAGGTGATTGCGATGACGACGGTCACCGCGATCCGGCCGCACCCCGACGGGACCTGGGACGTCTCCACCGTCCGCACCGGCGCGTGGACGCGGAAGAACCCGCAGACCCGCACCGCGGCCCATGTGGTGCTCGCCGCCGGAACGCGCGGCACCCAGAAGTTGCTGTTCGCGATGCGCGACCAAGGTGTGTTGCCGAATCTGTCGGATCGGCTTGGCGTGCTGACCCGCACCAATTCCGAGTCGATCGTCGGCGCGGCCACCAAGAAGGTCACTCCCGGCGTCGACTTCACCGAGGGCGTCGCGATCACCTCCTCGATCCACCCCACCCCCGACACCCACATCGAGCCGGTCCGCTACGGGAAGGGGTCGAACTCCATGGGCCTGCTACAGACGCTCATGGTCGACGGCGGCGGCCGAATCCCGCGCTGGCTACGGTTCCTCGGCATGGTGCTGCGGCACCCGATGGACCTACTCAGCTTCCTGAGCACCGAGAACTGGAGCGAACGCACGATCATCTCGCTGGTCATGCAGCATCTGGACAATTCGATCACCACCTACACCAAACGTGGTTTGTTCGGCCGCAAACTCACCAGCAAGCAGGGGCACGGAGAGCCCAACCCGACCTGGATTCCCGTCGGCAACGACGTGACCCGCCGCGTCGCCGAGAAAATCGGCGGAATCCCGGGCGGCAGTTGGGGCGAAGTCGTCAATATCCCGCTCACCGCCCATTTCCTCGGCGGCGCGGTGATCGGCGCCGACGCCGCACACGGCGTGATCGACGGCTATCACCGCGTGTACGGCTACCCGACCCTGAGCGTGGTGGACGGTGCGGCGGTCTCGGCGAACCTGGGCGTGAACCCCTCGCTGACCATTACCGCGCAGGCTGAGCGCGCGGCAGCATATTGGCCGAACAAGGGCGAAGCGGACCTGCGGCCTCCGGTGGGCACCGGATATCGGCGGATCGCGCCGGTCGCGCCGGTCAACCCGATGGTGCCGGCGAGTTCACCTGCGGCGCTGGTGCTTCCGATAGTCGAAATTCGGGAGGCGCCGGCTGCCGGTTAGGCGCGGCACGGATGTTCGCCCTTCGCGCGAATCGCGACGCGCTTGTGCGACCCAGGTATAGCGGCGGTCGAGTTCGCCCTGCGGCACCTGGCGCTCGAGGATCTGATCCGCACACTGCGGGTACCGCAGGGCCCGGCGACCGGACGCGCAACGTGCCGTCCAGCCAACCTGGCGACGCTTGTTTCCGCCGGACCGAGATACCATAACCGTCCGCGTAGCAAACTCTGCTCAACTAGCCTTTAACTGGTCTTTTATAGGCAAAAAACCAGGAGGCGATCTGTGAGCAAACTACGGCGTGCCCTGCTCGGCCCCCTGACGATGGCGACCGCGATCGTTCTCGTCGTGACGGGATGCGACGACGACGCATCGAGCCCGCCTCGTCTCGGTACGCCATCCGGCTCCGCGGTGATGCCCAACCAGGTCGCCGGTGTGCCGATTCCGGACGGCCGGATCGACGACGCGGTGGCCGAACTCGATGAACTCGCCGAAGGGCTGCTCACCTCCGCCAGGATCCCCGGCATGGCGGTTGCGGTGGTACATCGCGGGAAAGTGGTGTACAGCAAGGGATTCGGCGTCCGTAATATCGTCACCAAGGAGAAAGTGGACCCGGATACGGTCTTTCAGCTCGCGTCAGTGTCCAAGCCGATCGGAGCGACCGTCGTCGCCCGCCGGATCGCCGCCGGTGGCGTCGAGTGGGACACCCCGGTGCACACGTTGCTGCCGTCGTTCGCGCTCGCCGATCCGTACGTCACCGAGCACGCCACGATCGGCGATCTGTACGCGCACCGCTCCGGGCTGCCAGACCACGCGGGTGACCTGCTGGAAGACCTCGGCTATGACCGTCAGCAGGTACTCGACCGGCTGCGGCTGCTGCCGTTGGGCCCCTTCCGGAATTCCTACGAGTACACCAATTTCGGCGTGACCGCGGCGGCCGTTGCGGTGGCATCCACCGCGGGCACCGACTGGGAGTCGTTGTCGGAGCAGACCCTCTATGGTCCGCTCGGCATGGACTCGACCAGTTCGCGCTACGCCGACTTCACCACCCGCGCCAACCGCGCCGAGGGGCACGTGCTGGTCGACGATGCGTACGCGGTGGCCGACCCGCCACGCCGGCCGGACGCGCAGTCGCCGGCGGGCGGGGTCAGTTCATCGGTCGCCGACCTGGCCAAGTGGATGACGATGGTGCTTGGGAATGGTTCCGTGGGTAGCTCGGTGCTCGTACCGCCGGAAGATCTGCTGCCCGCCGTCTCGCCGCAGGTGGTATCGGCGCCACCGAAAACGCTGGACGCACGCGCCGGGTTCTACGGATTCGGCTTCACCGTGAGCGACTCGGCCGCAGGGCGGGTACTCCTCGGTCATTCCGGGGCGTTCAGCCTCGGCGCGGGCACCGCGTTCACGCTGATCCCGTCCGCCGACGTCGGCATCGTGACATTGACCAACGCGGCACCTGTCGGTGTGCCCGAAACACTGAATGCCGAGTTCACCGACCTGGTCCAATTCGGAAAGATCCAACAGGACTGGCGTACGTTGTACCGGAAGGCATTCCAACCGCTGAGTGCGCCGACCGGCGCACTCAGCGGCAAACAGCCGCCATCCGATCCCGTGGCGGCCCAACCGATGCCGAATTACGCGGGCAGCTACGACAACGCCTACTACGGACCAGCGACGGTCGGCGTCACCGACAATTCCCTCACCCTCACCTTGGGGCCGAAGAACATGACCTTCCCACTGAGACATTGGAGCGGCGACACCTTCGTCTTCACCCCGCTCGGCGAGAACGCCAACCGGGGCACGGTTTCCCAAGCGAGCTTCGACGGCAACCAGCTCACGCTCGAGTACTACGACGCCGACCGGCTCGGCGTCTTCACTCGCAGGTAACGGTCAGCCGCCGCCAGGTCCGTCGAAGCGCGGTGCCTCATCGACGGCCGGCATGGGCAATTCCACGCCGTAGCGATCGGCACGGGCGGCTCAGGACAGCGGCTCGCTGATACTGCTCGTGGTCGTGGTCTCGGAGGGCCCGAACCCGCGGTAGAACTCGCGGGTCCGTCTCCCGGAGATCGGCTGTATCCAACGTTGCAGCAGCTCCGGCGGGCAGGTTTCGCCGCCACCGACGATCACCACCCGAAGCCGGTCGAGTCCGGCCGGGTCCATGGTGGCCAGCACGGCGGGCGGGACGAACGCGTGGGTCACTCGCTCGCGCCGCAGCAGCGCGGTCAATTCGGCTCCCTCGCACACGGTCGGCGCGACCACCACCATGGTCGCCGCGCCGCCGACCGCCAGCAGCAACTCCAGGACCGACGCGTCGGAGGACGGTGACGCGAAATGCAGCGTGCGCGAACCACTCGTCACGCGATAGCGTTCGCGCTGCTCCGCGCAGAAATTCGGCAAACCCGCGTGGGTGACCATCACCCCCTCCGGCGCACCCGTGGAGTCGGAAGGGTAGCGGACGTAGGCCGGGTCCTGCGGACGCAGCGGGCGAGTCCGTTCGTGGTCGGTGACCGGGTCGGTGGGCTGACGATCGAGGCCCTGGGCGAACTCGTCGGTGTCGATGACCAGCCACTCGACCTCGCCGGGCAGATCCGCGCGCACCGCGTCGACGGTCAGGCCGACCACCGGTCCCGAATCCGACACGATGTGCGTGATCCGGTCGCGGGTGGATTGCGGGTCGACCGGTACGAAACCCGCCCCGGTCTTCACGATGGCCCACACCGCGAGCACCGACTCGAGCGATCGGGGAATACCCACCGCCACCAGGTCTTCGGGCCCGATACCGCGGGCAATCAGCATCCGCGCCAAGCGGGTGGACCGGTCGTCGAGTTCGGCGTATTCCAGCTCGTCCAGTGATTCGGACTCGTCGGCCGTGACCACCGCGATACCGTCCGGGTTCTCCTCCACGGCGGCAGCCAGCAGATCCGGCAGCAATGCGACGGTGACCGGCTCCGACGGTTGCGGGGCGTCGGCGATCGACCCGGCGGTCAGCGCGCGCTGGGCCTCTTGCGCGTCCAGTATGTCGATGTCCCACACCGCCATCGACGGGTCGGCCGCCGCCGCGCTGAGGATGCGCTCGAATCGGGAGGCAAAGGCACGCACCGTCGAATCGTTGAAAAGGTCGGTGGCATAGGCGAATACGACGACCACGTCGCCGGGCGAGCCATCGGCAGCGAGTCGTGGCTCGATGATCACCTGCAGGTCGAATTTGGCGGTGACCTCGCCGGTGTCCAGCGCGGTGACGGTGAGTTCCGGCAGCTCCAGCGTGGGCTGTTCGAGGTCCTGGAACGACAGCATCACACGGATGAGCGGATCGGCCGCCGCGCGACCGGCTTCCTCCACGACGCGTTCGAAAGGTATGTCAGCGTTGGCGAATGCCGAAAGAGCGGTTTCCCTGGAGCGATCGACCACATCGTGGAATGTGGCCGTGGGATCGACCTCGACGCGCAGCGCGAGCGTGTTGACGAACATTCCGACCAGGTCATCGAGTGCTCGTTCGCCTCGACCGGCGATGGGGGTACCGATCACGATATCGGTCCCGCCGGACAGCCGGCCCAGTAGCGCGGCAAGAGCGGCGTGGGCAACCATGAACAACGTCGCCTTGTGGTCGCGCGCGATTCGGGTCAGCTGATCGTGGACGAGCGCCGGGATGGTGATCGCCGTCGATGCGCCCCGGGTCGATGGCGTGGCCGGGTGCGGACGGTCCGCCGGTAGCTCCAGTGCCCCGGGCAGCTGAGCCAACTGGTTGCGCCAGTACGACAGTTGCTGTGCCGCAAGGGAAGACGGGTCGTCCTCCGAGCCGATAACGGCGTGCTGCCAAAGGGCGAAGTCGGCGTATTGCACCGGCAGCGGCGACCAGTCCGGCGCATCGCCGCCGACGCGGGCGAGGTAGGCGGTCACCAAGTCCCGGGCCAGTGGCGCGAGCGATACCCCGTCGGCCGAAATATGGTGCACCACAAGCACGAACAAATGCTCGTCACCGGAACTGAACAGCCGCAACCGGACCGGTACGGCGCCGGTGACGTCGAAACCGGTGGACATCAGCCCGGCCACCATGACCGCGGCATCGGCGGTGTCCTGGTCGACCACCAGGCCGTCGGGCAGCACCGCGTCGGTCGACAGGATCTCCTGATGCGGGATGCCGTCGAGATCGGCCGGGTAACGAGTGCGCAGCACCTCGTGACGTTCCAGTACATCGACGACCGCCAGGCGCAACGCGGGGATGTCCAGGGTTCCGGTCAGCCGCAGCGCGAAGGGCATGTTGTAGGCCGCGGAGTCCGGATCGATGCGGTTGAGCACCCACATCCGTTGCTGTGCCAGCGACAACGGGACGCGGTCCGGACGTGCCGATCGGGCGAGTGCCGGGCGGGCAGGCACCCCGCCAGGAACCACTCGAGCGGCCAGCGCCGAGACCCGGGGCGCCTCGAACAGGTCCCGGACGGTGACCCGCGAGTTCAATGTCTCGTTGACGCGGGCGACGGCCCTGGTCGCCAGCAGCGAATTGCCGCCGAGGGCGAAGAACTCGTCCTCGGCACCCACTCGATCCACACCGAGAAGGTCGGCGAACACCCGGGCGACGGCATGTTCGGCGGGGGTTCGGGTGGGGCGGTACTCGGCTGTCTCGAACACCGGCTCCGGCAGGGCCCGGCGGTCCAGTTTGCCGCTGGTATTCAACGGCAATTCCGGCAGGACAACCACCGCGGCGGGGACCATGTACGACGGCAGAACCGCGGCCAGCGCATGCAGCAGTTCACGCGAGTCGAGCGCGTGTCCGGGGTGCGCGACGACATAGGCGGCCAACTGTTCCCCCAGCGCGGAGGCGATCACCGCCGCGGCGGCTTGGCTGACCGAGGTGTGGGTGAGCAGAGCGGTTTCGATCTCGCCGAGCTCGATGCGTTGGCCGCGGAATTTCACCTGGAAATCGGTGCGCCCCACGTACTCCAGCCGCTGCGGCCGTTCGGCGTCGGGTGCACGCCAGATCACCAGGTCACCGGTGCGATACATCCTGGTCCCGCGGTCGAACGGGTTGGCTACGAACCGCCCCGCGGTCTGCGCGGTCTGGCGCACGTAGCCGCGGGCCAATTGGTCACCCGCCAGATACAGCTCACCGGCCACTCCGGCGGGCACCGGCCGCAACCGCGAATCCAACACATACACCTGGGTATTCCACTGCGGCCGACCGATCGGCACCGTCGGCCCCACACCGGCTCCAGCCGGCCAATAGGTCACCGATACCGCGGCCTCGGTCGGTCCATACAGGTTGTGCACCCGTGCATCGGTGACCGCGCGCACCGCACGCACCGTATCCGGCGCCAGTGCCTCCCCGATCACGAACAGATCCCGCAGACTCGCGACACTTCCGGCGGGTATGTGCGCGGCGAATTCGCCCAACATCGTCGGGACGAAATCCGTCATCGTCACCGCATGCGCGGCAATGGCGGCGGCGAGATACGTCGGATCGCGGTGCCCGTCGTGATCGGCGAGAACGAGTTTCGCACCCGAGCGCAGCGGCATGAAATAGCCCCACAACGAAACATCGAAGGTGGTCGCGGTTTTCTGCAGATACACCTCCCCCGGCCCCATCGGGTACTGCGCGAGCATCCACTCGATCTGGTTGTCGATCGCCGCGTGCGAGATCGCGACACCCTTCGGACGGCCCGTGGAACCGGACGTGAAGATCACATACGCCAAATGCTCCGGCCGCACAGGGCGCCGCAGTTCCTCTGCGCGGACCGGCGCACCTGACCGTGGTGCCATATCGAGAGTGTCCACACACAGCGTCGCGATGTGCTCCGGCATCGGCACCGCATCGGCGGTCGTCGTCAGCACACAGATCGGGTGGGCAATGTCCAGAACGTGCGCGATCCGCTCGGCGGGGTGATCGGGGTCCAACGGCACATAGGCCCCGCCGGCGGTGAGGATGGCATACATACCGACCACCAGGTCCAGCGACCGTCGAAACGCCAACCCCACCAGCGACTCCGCACCGACCCCCTGCTCGATCAGTACCCGCGCGAGCTGATTGACCCGCGTATCGAATTCACGGTAAGTCAGCTGCTGGTCTCCATACACGACCGCGACCGCATCGGGATGCTCAGCTACGGCGCGGCCGTACCCGTCCAGTAGCAGCCCGGTGGTGACCGGGTGGCGGGTCCGGTTCCAGTCGACCAGGATTTCGGCGCGTTCGGCCGCATCCAGTAGCTCGATCTCCCCTACCGCCAGCTGCGGTGACTCGGCGACGACAGTCAGGATTCGGCACAGTCGCTGCGCGAATGCGGCGATTGTGGCCTCATCGAACAGGTCGGTCGAGTAGGTGAGCGCTGCTGCGATCCCCAGCGGGGTGCGCTCATCCTCGTGCGGCACCATGGTCAGCTCGAGGTCGAACTTCGCCACCGGCACCGTGAAGTCGAGTGCGGAGACGTTCAGCGAGGGCAGTTCCAGGGTCGACGGGGCGAAGTTCTGGAAGGTCAGCATCACCTGGAACAACGGGTGATGCGCACTCGACCGCACCGGATCCAGTAGTTCCACCAGCCGTTCGAACGGTACCTCGACCTGCCCGAACGCCGACACATCCTGGCCACGCACCTGATCGAGCAACGCCACGAACGTCTGCGCGGGGTCGACCTCGGTGCGCAATGCGAGGGTATTGACGAACATGCCGATCAACCCCGCCAACGCCGCATCGCCGCGGCCCGCCACCGGGGTACCCACAGTGATATCGGTCGTGTTGGACAACCGCGCCAGCAACACCGCGAACGCCGCATGCGTCACCATGAACAAGGTGGCGTCGTGCCGCTGCGCCAACCGATTCAACGCCGCGTGCACCGGCGCGTCGATCTTGAACTCATACGACGCGCCGCGACCGGAGAACACCGCCGGACGCGGCCGATCCGCCGGCAAATCCAGCTTCTCCGGCACATCGGCCAGCCGGTCGCGCCAGAACCCGATCTGACGAGCCAGAATCGATTCCGGGTCTGCCTCCGCACCGAGCACATCCCGCTGCCACAAGGTGTAGTCCGCATACTGCAACGGCAGCGGCTCCCACACCGGAGCCGCGCCGGCCGCTCGCGCCGAATACGCCGCCATCAGATCCGCAGTCAACGGCCCCATCGAGGAGCCGTCGGCGGCGATGTGGTGCACCACGCACACCAACACATGCTCGGTCTCGTTGACCCGCAACAAGCGCAACCGGACCGGTGGCGCCACCGTGACATCGAAACCCGCACCCACCACCGCCACGGTGTGCTCGGGAAGTTCCGCTTCCGTGACCTCCGACACCGGCAGCTCCGGCACCGCACCGGGCTCCGAAACCGCGTGCACGAGCTGACTACCCGCGCCGTCGTGCTCCGGATAACTGGTGCGCAGCACCTCGTGCCGCTGCACCAGGTCGTGGATCGCCCTGCGCAGCGCGGCGACATCCAGTTCCCCGCTGAGCCGCACCGCGAGCGGGATATTGTTGCTCGCGCTCGCCGGGTCGAACCGATTCAGGAACCACATCCGTTGCTGGGCGTACGACAACGGCACCCGCTGTGGCCGCGGCATCGGACGCGGCGCCGCAACAGGCGCCTCCGTCAATTCGCTCAGGCGCTCGGCCAGCCTCGCCACCACCGACGCCTCGAACAACAACGCCACCGGCACCCGCACACACAACGCCGTACCCAGCCGGGCGACGGCCTGCGTGGCGATCAGCGAATTGCCGCCGAGCTCGAAGAAATCGTCGTCCGCGCCGACCCGGCCGGCATCGTCGCCGCCTTGCGGCAGCAACAGCGCCGCGAAGGTATCCGCGACCAATCGTTCGGTCGGCGTGCGGGGCGCGCGGAACTCCCGCGCGGTGAGCACCGGCTCCGGCAACGCCGCACGATCCAGTTTGCCCACCGGCGTCAGTGGCAACTCGTCGAGTACTGTGATCGCGGCCGGAATCATATACGCCGGTAGGGTTTTCGCGAGGAACTTGGTGAGCTCGGTGGTATCCAGCACAACTCGACCGCCGGCGTCGGTCATGGACTCGACGCGCGGCAGCACATACGACACCAAGGCTTCGACCCCGGAAGGCAGCGTCACGCCGAGTGTCGCGGCGTAGTCGACATCCGGATGCGCGGTCAACGCGTTGTCGATCTCGTCGAGCTCGATCCGCAGACCACGGATCTTCACCTGAAAATCCACCCGACCGTGATACTCCAGCACCCCGCCCCGGGTCCGCCGCACCAGATCACCGGTGCGATACATGCGTGCGCCCGAAATACCAGCAGCCCCGGCGAACGGGTTGGCGACGAACCGCTCCGCACTCAGCCCAGGGCGCTCTAGGTAACCCTCGGCCAGCGCGGGGCCGGACAGATACAACTCACCGACCACCTCGGGCGGCACCACCCGCAATCGCGCGTCCAGCACATGGATACCCACACCGGGAACCGGAGTCCCGATATGCGTCGCGCCGTCCCTTGACAACGCTTCGGTGGTGGTGGCGAAGATCGTGGTCTCGGTCGGCCCGTACACGATGAAGAACGACCGCCCGCTCGCCCACCGCGCCACCAACTCCGGACCTACTCGCTCACCACCGCACAGGATCGCTTCGAGGTCGTCGAGCCCAGCCGGGTCCAACGACTCCAACGCACCCGGCGTAATGCACAGATGCGTCACCCGCTCCCGCCGCAACAGATCGGCCAACTCCACCCCACCGAACACCCGCGGCGGCGCCACCACCAACGTCGCACCCGCCGAAAACGCCAGCAACAGCTCGATCACCGAGAAATCGAAACTCGGTGAACACAGATGCGTGACCCGCGACCGCCGATTCACCCCCCGAACAGCGAGCTCATGCTCCACCAAACCCGCCAAACCCGCGTGGGTAACCGCGACGCCCTTCGGCCGGCCCGTCGACCCCGAGGTATAGATCACATACGCCACATGCTGCTCACTCAACGGACGCAGCCGGTCCAGATACGACACCGAATGCGCCGCTTCCGCGGCGATCCGCTCCCGATGGGCGGGCGCATCGAGTTCGATCCACTCCACGCCCGAGCCGGGCAGCCCCGCCCGATGCGCCGAGGTGGTCACACCCAACGCAGCGCCGCAGTCCGAGACCATGTGCGCGATGCGATCGGCCGGATAGCCCGGGTCGACCGGCACGTACGTCGCCCCCGTCTTCGCCACCGCCCACACCGCCAGCACCGACTCCACCGAACGGGTGACAGCGACCGCAACGAAGTCCCCCGGCCCGACGCCGTACCCGATCAGGTACCGCGCCAGCCGCGACGACGCCTCATCCAGTTCCCGGTAGGTGAGCTCACGCTGATCAGCGGGATCACCGGACGGGTTGTACCGCAGCGCCGCCGAGTCGAACGCGGTGTCGACCGCGGCAGTCAACAACTGGGGGAACAGGAGACTCCGTGCTCGTGCGGGACGTGCGCGACGAGCGGAACGGCGTGTCGAGGTCATACGGTGGCAGATTCACTTTCTGATTTGATCACTGTCCGCTCTGGCTATGGAGCCAGAAGCAGTGCCTCAAATGCGTGAACCCATGACCCAAGCGTGCTGTCGAAATATAGCGAACGACCGATGCACCCGCGTACCGAGGGCAGGGGGGTACCCTATCCGGTCGGCCACCAACAGTGCTTGTGACCAAGGACATTTCCGGAAGCCCGGTGACGGTTCCCCCGCGCCGCCGACCGTGGACACGAAGGGTCACCGACCGGAGCGTTCGAGGTCGGCCAGTTGCTGCTGGAGACGGTCCAGGGCCGCACGGATGGCATCGATCTGCGCGTTGAGTTCGGCGATCCTCGCCTGATCCACAGCTGGCGGCGCGACCGCGGGCGGCGCTGCCACCGGTGGTGGTAACGGCTGTTGGCCAGGTGGTGGCGGCGCCCCGGGGCCGCCACCCGGTGCGGTCGCCAGTCGGCCGGTACCGCCGCCGAACACTTGTTCGAGCGCCTCGGCGAGGGTCGGGGCGTAGCCGACGAGGACTCCGCCGGTGCCCGGGTCGCGGTAGCTGACGAGCATCCGCGCCAGCTGCGGAAACGTCGATGCGTTCGGCGTCGTCGAGATCCGCTCGGTAAAGAGGGGCTCGACGTAGAGCACGCCACCGTCGGCGATCGGCAGGGTGAGCAGGTTGCCGTACTGGATCCGGTTCGAACGCTCGAGCAGGGTTCGCTCGGACGCCACCCTGGTGTCGGAGATCATCGAGTTCTGGATCTGCTGCGGCCCCTGGGTGAGGGTGTCGGTGGGCAGCTGCAAGACGCTGATCTTGCCGTAGTTCTCGGGGTCCGAGTCGGCCCAGACATAGGCGGAGAGAAATTCCCTGTTGTACCCGACCATCGCGCTGGCCAGCCGGAACGACGGCGCAGCGGTGCCCTGGTCGCCGACCAGGACGTAGAACGGAGGTTGGTGCGGGTTGGTGTCGACGGTCGGGTCGCTGGGCACCGACCAGAAAGCATTGGTGGTGAAGAACTCGCGCGGCTCATCCACATGGTATTTGGCGAGCATCTCGCGCTGGGTCGTGAACAGGTCCTCCGGGTAGCGGAAATGAGCCCGCAGTTCGGCGGAGATCGACTCCTCGGGTTCGACCGTGCCGGGAAACACCTTCATCCACGCCGCCAGCACCGGGTCCTGCCGATCCACCTGGTAGAGGGTGACCGTGCCGTCGTACGCGTCGACGGTGGCCTTGATCGAATTCCGCGCATAGGAGATCTGCCGGGGCGAGTCGGTGTCGCTGTCCGGCGCCTGGGCTCCGAGCGAGCCGCGCTTGGCATACGGATAGCCGTCGATGGTCGTGTAGGCATCGACAATCCAGACGATCCGACCGCCCACCACCGCCGGGTAGGGATTGTTGTCGGTCGTCAACCACGGCGCGACGAGTTCCACGCGATGGCGCGGATCCCGATTGAAGATGATCTTCGATCCGGGACCGATCGCCTTGGAGAAAATAATGTTGCGCTCGGTGTACTTTGCGGCGAAGGCAAGGCGATCGGGCCAGCTCCCGATCGGTACGCCACCAGCGCCGTGGTAGGTGTACTTGGTGGTGTCGGTGTCGTACTCGCGGGGTTCGGCACCGCCGCCGACGATGGCATAGTCCGGTTCGGCCTGGGCGATCACTTCGCCGTAGTAGACGCGGGGCTGATCCACCGGGATCACCTGGTGTCCCGAGCCTTGCGAGGCGATGTCACTGACCGTGTAGATCGGGTACCCGCTGTTGCCGCTGGCGGCCGCGTCAGCAGCCTCGCGGACCGCGGCGTTGACCCGGTTGGCCGGTGCGGCGACGAACCCGTTTCCGTGCGTGTAGACGGTGTGCCGATTGACCCAGTGGCGCTGGTTGCCGCTGAGCGCGCTCGGAGTCAGTTCTCGGGCCGCGACCACATAGTCGCGCAGTTCCCCGCCGATGCGGTAGCGGTCCAGGTCCAGATGGGCGGGGAAGCTGTAGAAGTTCTTCAACTGTTGCTGCTGGGTGAACGTTCGGGAGAGCACATTCGGGTCGAGCAGGCGGGCGTCGGCGATTGTGGTCGTGTCCGCCGCGACTTCGGTGGGCGGCTTGGTGCCGACTCCGGGATATGCCTGGTATGCGACCCGGTCGCTGCCGATCCCGTATGCCTGGCGAGTAGCTGAGATGTTGCGCTCGATGTAGGCCCGCTCCATGTCGGCCGCGTTCGGGCGGACCGAGAGCTGCTCTACGGCGAGTGGCCAGACGGCCCCGACCAGGATCGACGACAGCAGCAGAAGCGCGGCGGCCATCGCGGGGATGCGCAGGTCCCGGATGACGACGGCGGCGAAGAACGCGATCGCGCAGATCACCGCGATCGCGAACAGAATGAGCCGAGCCGGAAGGACTGCGTTGATGTCGGTATATCCGGCGCCGGCGAAGGTGGGTTCCTTACGGCGGCTGGAGAGCAGGGCGTACCGATCGAGCCAGTAGGCGGCCGCCTTCACAGCGATGAACGTACCGGCGATCACCACGAGCTGGACGCGGGCCGCGTGGGTCACACCGGCTGAGTCCGCGGACAGCCGAATGCCCCCGAGCAGGTAGTGCACCGACAGGCCGGCGAAGAACGCCAGGACGGTGGCGACGAACAGCCAGTTCACGACGAAGCGGTAAAAGGGCAGATCGAAGACGAAGAACCCGATATCGAGCCCGAATTCGGGATCCGACACGCCGAAGGACCCGCCGTGGATGAACAGTTGGACGGTCATCCAACTGGACTGTCCGATGAGGCCGCAGAGGAGCCCCACCGCGGCGGCGATGCCCACCCCGAACCGCAACGGCCACCGGATCACCATCGCTCGATACGGCCGGAGGCTGTCTTCTTCCCCGGATTCGGGCAGGAAGACGGGACGGAACCGGAACGCGAGCCACATCACCGCGAAAAGAACGCCACCGATGAACAACGCGACAACGATGAACAACGACAGGCGCGTGAACAGCACCGTGCGCCAGACACCGCGGAATCCGACTTCACCGAACCACAGCCAGCTGATATAGGCGCTGATCAGCCGGGGAATCGTCAGCAACGCGACGACGAACGCCGTGGCGGCGATCACCAGCACTCGAGTGCTGCGATGCAACCGCCGCAGGCCAGGGCCGTCGCGTGCGCTCATCTCCCACTCCCGTGGCCGGCTCGGGCCGAACCCGAGACAGCCGACGCGGACGATTCAGCCCCGATCCTACCGAGGGAGCTGCGCGAGCATGGCCAACCGCGCGCCGACCAGGACGAAGGTGTCCGCATTCAGTCACCCCGGGTCCGTTCCTCAGTCGTCACGGCATAGCACACCGGGGCTCTCGCCGATTCGACCGGCGAAGCAACGGGTGTTCGGCGTTTGCCACCGCACCCGCTCAGGTCCCGATCCCGCTCGCAGCCCGGTCGAGAAAGGGCGATTCGCCAGGCGATCGCGTGGAATAACCAGCCAGAGGCCGGCGCCGAGATGACGAGGGAGCACGCCATGGACGACGAGATCGAGAGCGCACCGCGACTGACCGCGTTCCCGCGGATCGACGACTACGGTTTCATCTCCGATTGCGAGGTCACCGCCCTGATCGCCCCCAGCGGAGCTATCGAGTGGATGTGTCTACCGCGCATGGACTCCCCCAGTGTCTTCGCGGCGGTGCTGGACCGTTCGGCCGGGTCGTTCCGGTTCGCCCCCGCCGACTTCATGGTGCCCACCGACCGCCGCTACGTCCCGGGCACGATGGTCATGGAGACCAGCTGGCGCAGCGGCGAAGGCTGGGCGACGGTGCGCGACGTGCTGCTGGTCGGGCCCTGGCGGCACCATAAGCCCGGCCGCAGCGCCCATCGTCGCACCCCGACCGACTACGACGCCGAGCACATTCTGTTGCGGACGGTGCGCTGCGAGACCGGGCAGATCCAGTTCGGGCTGGACTGCCAGCCATCGTTCGACTATGGCAGGCATCGCGCGCGCTGGGAGTACCTCGACAGCTACCACCTCGCGCAGGCGGGCGCCGACGGAGTCGATCTGCAGCTGACGTTGAGCACCGACATGCGCTTGGGGTTGGAAGGCACGCACGCGGTGGCCCGCACCTTGCTGAAGACCGGTGAAAGGCGCTTCTGCGCGCTCTCCTGGGGCAGTCGCGACGCCCCCCGTGATGTCGACGAGGCCGACGAACGGCTGTTGCGGACGATCCATCATTGGCGGCACTGGCTGGCCGGCGGGCGGTTTCCGGACCATCCGTGGACAACCCAGCTCACCCGCAGCGCACTGACCCTCAAGGGCCTGACCTTCGCACCCACCGGTGCCATAGCCGCCGCCCCGACTACGTCATTGCCCGAAACACCAGGTGGACAACGCAACTGGGACTATCGCTACTCATGGGTCCGCGACTCCGCCTTCGCGCTGTGGGGCCTGTACACACTGGGATTCAGCTGGGAGGCGAACGACTTCTTCTCCTACATCCTCGACCTGACCGAGACAGCCCGGGACATGCAGATCGTGTACGGCATCGGCGGCGAAACCGATCTCGCCGAGCAGACCCTGACTCATCTGCGTGGTTACAACAACGCCGGTCCGGTGCGCATCGGCAACGACGCGTATCGGCAACGCCAACACGATGTGTGGGGCGCGGCGCTGGATGCGGTCTACCTCTACGCCCGCCATCAAGATCAAATCGACGCACGGGCCTGGCCGCTGCTCGGCCGGGCGGTCAAGAGCGCTCTCACCTACTGGCGCGAGGCGGACCACGGCATCTGGGAGGTTCGCGGAAAGCCCCAACACTTCACCTCGAGCAAAGTCATGTGCTGGGTTGCCGCCGATCGCGGCGCCCGGCTGGCCCGCATCCACCAGGACTTCGAACGCGCCGATCGCTGGCAGCAGGCCGCCGACGAGATCCACGCCGACATTTGCACCCATGCCGTCGACTCTCGTCAGGTGTTCACCCAGTACTACGGGAGCACGGCGCTGGACGCGTCGAACCTGCTCATCCCGCTGGTTCGCTTCCTGCCACCGGACGACGCCCGGGTTCGCAACACCGTGTTGGCCATCGCCGACGAACTGACCGAAGACGGCCTCGCCCTGCGATACCGCGTCAGTGAAACCGACGATGGCTGCTCCGGCGCGGAAGGCGCTTTCACCATCTGCTCGTTCTGGCTGGTCTCGGCGCTGTCGGAGATCGGCGAAAAGAAGCGCGCGAAACAGCTGTGCGAGAAACTACTCGGCTACGCCAGCCCCCTCGGCCTCTACGCCGAGGAGATCGACCCCCGGACCGGCCGGCACTGGGGCAACTACCCCCAGGCTTTCACCCACCTCGCCCTGATCAACGCCGTGATGCACGTCATCCAGGACGAACAGGCCGAACTGCGGCAGGCGCTCGGCGGAGAATCGATCGCCCCCCGGCTCGGCGAAGCACCGTTCACGGTGGGATACCTCCACCACTGAATTCGACGATGCCGGGACGGCCTGGCGGGCGATCACCAACTGCGGTGTCGCACTTGCCGCCCGATCCCGGTTGCGATCCGAGAATTCCCGATGATCCTCATCGGGAGTGCCCCCAGCGCTGGTCGATCTGACCGGTCATCCAGATCTCCTGGGCCGCAGTCACTCCAGTCCCCGTTTGTGCCCCATCGGTCCAGCGGACGATGTTGTGGTGGCGGCTGCGGCGAAGTCCCACCACGTGCCGGAAAGGGGCCGAGCGCAGCGGACGGAGCGCTACAGTACGACCGTGACAGAGAACCGATCGCCCACCGGCGCGGATCGCTCGCAGGATCTCGGAGTGCCGCCTTCGCCCGACTTACGTTCCGACGATTGGTCGAGTTCCGACGAGACCCTTGCCCAGCTTTTCCGGCGCGTCGAGACTTATGCCATAGAAGCACGCGATTGGTATTCAAGGGACAAACTAACCAAACGCCGGGCGAGTCGCGCGCTCACCGCGGCCATGATCGTTTTGGGCCTACTCGGGATCCTGGTACCCCTGCTGACCACCGCCGGAGTCGACGCTCTCGATCCGAGCTGGGGATACGCACTGCTGGCCTGCGCCGCCGGATGCGCGGCATTCGACCGGGCCTTCGGAATTTCGACAGCGTGGACACGTGACATCCGGAGCGCGCAGTCGATCAATACAATGCTGTGCGATTTCCAGCTCGAGTGGATATCCATTTCGAGAACATCCGCCAATTCCAATGCGGAAATCGATCGGCGAATGGAAATGCTCCGGCATTTCATCCGCAGAATCAATGATGTAATCGCACTGGAAACAGATATCTGGACGGCCGAGTTTCAGCTTTCGACGGAGGCGCTGATCAGCAGATTCGATCGAAAGCAGGGCCCGTAGCCTTCGGCCCGTTCGAATTCGCCGGTGCGGCCGCCGGCGGCCGCACACGCACCGCCCGCCCCATGGCCGGACAGCTCGGACACATCGAGCCGGAAACCATCGCACCGCTGCGGCGAGCCGAAGCCGTCGCATGAGCGGCTGCGTCGCCGGCGCTATCGGCGCCGGCGGGTTCGCTCGGGCGAAGGGCGCTCCGGCGATTCTGTTGTGCGCATGCAAGACTCGTCCCAGTGCTCACCTACCTACAAGCGACTGTCATCGGCGCGGTGCAGGGCGTCACCGAACTGTTCCCGATCTCCAGCCTCGGGCACTCCGTGTTGGTTGCCGCATGGCTCGGAGGCGATTGGAAGAAGTTGACCGGCCAAGGCGAGACCGCCACGGACACACCGTATCTGGCATTCGTGGTCGCGCTGCATGTGGCGACGGCAGTCGCGCTGCTCGCCTACTACTGGCGCGATTGGGTTGCCATCGTCACCGGTTTCGTCACAACCCTGCAGACCAGGCGCCTCGACACCATTCCGCAGCGGCTCGCGTGGCTGATCGTGATCGCCACCATCCCCGTCGCTGTCCTCGGCCCGATGCTGGAGCACACGCTGCACGCGCTGTTCGCTGCGCCGATCTACGCCAGCGTCTTTCTGACCCTCAACGGCGTAGTGCTGATCATCGGCGAGGGACTGCGCCGACGTAATGAGCCGTCGCTGGCCGAATACGGGCGACGGTTCGCCCGGAAGGAGGCGCGCAGAGGTGTTCTCACCGCCGAGGCGCAAATCCGGCGCCAAGCAGACCGGCCCCTGGCCGCGCTCGGGGTCAGGGACGCCATCGGCATCGGCTTCGCGCAAGTCGGCGCGCTGCTGACCGGATTCAGCCGGGCGGGGCTCACCATGGTCGGCGGTTTGTGGCGTGGTCTCGAACACGAACACGCGGCCAAATTCGCCTTCCTGCTCGCCACTCCGGCCATCCTGGGCGCGGGGTTGCTGGAAATACCGGAACTGGTGGGACCGAAGACCGACGGCATCCGAGGGCCGGTGCTCGTCGGGGCCCTCGTGTCCGGAGTGTCGTCGTGGCTGGCAGTGCGATTCCTGGAGCGGTACTTCCAGACCCGCACGCTGCTGCCGTTCGCGGTGTACTGCATCGCCGCCGGATTGCTTTCGATTGTCCGGTTCGGCTGAGATCTCGACGGTCGACTCGGGTCAGCCGGGCCGGGGAGCGGAGCGAGCCCCACACGCAGCGCAGTGACATGGCCCCGTCCGCCGCCAGGCGCCGACGTGTCTTCAGCCCGGTCACGAGCACGCCGGTGACACACGGGAATTGGATCCGTTCACGCGGGGCGCAAAGCATCGAAGCTGTTGGCCGTGGTCGACAACACCCGTCCGCATCGTGACGCCGGCGACCACGATTGCCGGCCGTCAGCCATGCCGGACGCAGCTCACCGTCGAGTCTGCCGCGCGTGCAAGGGCAGCCGCGGGTCAACAGCCATGTCCGCCCAGCTATCACGCAGCCACGCGTGTGCCGGGTCGTGACTGATTCGCCAAGCCCGCTCCGGTCCGGGCCCGGCCATGATGTTCAGGTAGTACATGTGGTAGCCGGGGGCGGCGATGGAGGGCCCGTGGTAGCCGTGCGGCACCAGCACCACGTCGCCGTCGCGGACCTCCTCGAGTACGTCGATCGGACGCTCGGGTGTGCCGTAGACCCGGTGGTAGCCGAATCCCGGCGAGTCATCCGCGCCGCGAGCGAATTCGAAGTAGTAGATCTCTTCCAACGGGGTCTCGGTATCGGTGAGTTCATCGTGCTTGTGCGGTGGATAAGACGACCAGTTCCCGCCCGGGGTGATCACCTCGCAAGCGATGATCGACTCGGCTTCGAAGACGTCGGCGGTGGCGAAATTGTGCACCTGGCGGCTGCAGTTCCCGGCACCGCGCAGCTCGACCGCGACCTCCGCCGCCGCGACATACCGGAACGGCAATTGCCGGTGCACGCGGGCGCCGCCGAGCGCGAAACGCCCCCCGGCCGTGCTGGAGACCGTGTAGGAACTGGCGCAGCCGATATAGGCGAAATCGGTCGGACCGTCGAAAACGCCTGCCCGGCCGGCCAATTCGTAGGACTCACCACCGCAGGTCACAGTGCACGAGCCGGACAGCGGCACTACGACAACCTCGTCGAGCTCAGTGTCGGCCCGGTACACCCCCTCGGCGCCGAGTTCGATGACGTGCAGACTGGTGTGGCCCCACCCGGCGGATTCGGGCGTCACCGCGACGAGATGCGGGGCACCCGCGGTGCGGGTCGCGGGCAGATAATGCTTGCTTTCGGTCATCGGATCAGGCCTTTCCACTCGGCGACGGCGCGAGCAGCGCGGCTATCTCGCCCTGGGTGGGCATGGCGGTGGAGCATTCGAGGCGCGAGGCGACGATCGCGCCCGCGGCGTTGGCGCGCCGCAGAATCGTCTCCAGATCGAGGCCGGCCAGCAGACCGTCGCACAGGCTGCCTCCGAAAGCGTCGCCCGCCCCCAGACCGTTACGCACCTCGACGGCCACCGGTGCAACGACGACCGACTCGTGCCGCGTCCTGCCCAGCACCCCGTCAGGCCCCTGTTTGACGATGGCCAGGTCGACGCCGAGGTCCAGCAGCGCGTCGGCGGCCCGATCAGGGTCGGTCTCGCCGACCGCGATGCGGCATTCCTCCCGGTTGCCGACCGCGACCGTCACCTGGGCCAACGCGCGGCGCATCTGTTCGCCGGCCTGTGTCTCGTCGTTCCAGAACATCGGGCGATAGTCCAGGTCGAGCACGGTCGACGGACGACGCCCCCGCACCTCCCAGGCCGCGAAATGCGCTGCGCGGGATGGTTCTTGCGACAGGCCGGTGGCGGTGCACCAGAAGACGCCGGCGCCGCGGATCGTCTCGGCATCGACCTGCCCTGCGGTGATCTGCAAATCGGGTGCGCTCGGCCGGCGATAGAAGTACAGCGGGAAATCGTCGGGCGGGAAGACCTCGCAGAACGTCACCGGCGTCGGATACCGATCGGTGATCGTCACCAGCTGATCGCTCACGCCGAGCCGGACCAGTTCGCGCCGGACGAACCGGCCGAACGGGTCGGCGCCGACACCGGACCACAGTGCGCTACGGCGGCCGAGCCGGGCCGCGGCCACCGCCACGTTGGCAGCGCTGCCGCCGAGGAATTTGCCGAAGGTGTCGACATCCTCCAGTCCGACGCCGGACTGGAGGGGGTAGAGGTCGACACCGACCCTGCCGGTCGACACCAGCTCGAACTGCTCGGTCACGGGCTCACTCCGGGGTTGGGCGCACCAGGACGGCGTTTCGCCTGTTCCGACTGTGCGCCACAACTTACCCGCTTGGCACGGCAGCACGCAGACTTGTATGACGAAACAACAAACCACCCGATCCGCCGCCGCAACCCCGGCACGCCGACGCGGCCGGGCAACCGGCCGCTTCGGGCATAGCGTCAGGCTTTCGCCTGGGCCGCGGAGCGAGCGGGGTTGGCCTGGGCCGCGGCCTTCGGGTCGAGTTGGCTCCGCTTCGCCCGCACGCCGGCCTCGACCCGGTCCCCCAGATCCTTGTCGACATTGCGCCAGTACTCGAACGCCCGCTCCAGCACCGGTGGGGTGACACCGTTCAGCAGGTGCCCGACGATATTGCTCACCAGCCGCTGCCGCGCCGCGTCGTCGAGCACGTCGCGGACCATGGTGCCCGCCTGGCCCCAGTCGTCGTCGTCCCGGCGCAGGGTGTAGGCCTCGCGCACCATTTCCCCGTCGGTGTACCAACTCGGGATCGGCCCTGCGACAGCGGGGTCGGCGTGCGGACCGCCCTTGGAGTTCGGCACGTACACCGGGTCGCCCGGGTTGTGATGACGCATCGCGCCATCCTTGCTGTAGGACCGCACAGCGGTGGCGCGCGCCGTATTGACCGGCAGCTCTTTGTAATTGGCGCCGATGCGGTGGCGGTGCGCGTCGGGATAGGAGAACCACCTCGCCAACAGCATCTTGTCCGGACTGGGGCCGGTGCCCGGAACCGAGCTACTCGGCTCGAACGCAGCCTGCTCGATCTCGGTGTGGTAGTCCGCCGGGTTGCGGTTCAGCGTCATCCGGCCGACCTCGATCAGCGGGTAGTCGCCATGCGGCCACACCTTGGTCAGGTCGAAGGGGTTGAAGCGGTAGGTCTTCGCCTCCTCGAACGGCATGATCTGCATCTTCAGCGTCCAACTCGGGTAGGCGCCGCCCTCGATCGCCGCCCAGAGATCACGGAGGTGGTAATCGGTGTCCATCGAGGCCATCTGGTCGGCTTCGTCCTGGGTGAAGAACTCGACACCCTGATCGGTCTTGAAGTGGTATTTGACCCAGAACCGTTGCCCGGCCGCGTTGAACCACAGATAGGTGTGGCTGGAATAGCCGTTCATGTGCCGCCAGCTACGCGGAATGCCGCGGTCGCCCATCAGCCAGGTCACCTGATGCGCGGATTCCGGCGACAACGTCCAGAAATCCCACTGCATGTCGTGGTCGCGCAGATTGTTGTCGGCGCGGCGCTTCTGGGAGCGGATGAAGTCCTGGAACTTCATCGGATCGCGGACGAAGAAGATCGGCGTATTGTTGCCGACCATGTCGAAATTGCCCTGCTCGGTGTAGAACTTCAGCGCGAAGCCGCGCGGATCCCGCCAGGTGTCGGGGCTGCCGCGCTCGCCCGCGACCGTGGAGAAACGGGCCAGCATCTCGGTTTTCTTGCCGGGTTGGAACAGCTCGGCCATCGTGTAGGCGCTCACGTCGTTGGTGACCTCGAACCTGCCGAACGCCCCACCGCCCTTCGCGTGCGGCTGACGTTCGGGCACCCGCTCCCGGTTGAACGCCGCCATCTTCTCGATCAGGTAGGCATCGTTCAGCAGGATCGGACCGTCGGGCCCGACCGTCAGCGAGTGCTCGTCGCTCGGGACCGGAACGCCGGCGTCATCGGTGGTGTAGTTCGAAACAGTCATCTCTCTCCTCTCCTCGCGAGTCGCGGGCGGGAGGCCGACGGTGAACCGTCAGGAGGTGTGGCACCGAAGACCGGATCCCGACGCGCGACGCCAGGTGGCAGGAATGGTTCTGTCGATCGACTTCCCCGGCGCCCACTGCTCAAACTACCGCCGACCAGAGCTTCCAGCGCCTGAGCCGACAGGATCACCGCAGCTCGGCCACCGGATCTCCCAGGTTGCGCCGGCAGCGAAACGACGTGCGACGCGGGCTGAGCGGAATTCCGGCTCGGGTTGGGTAGATTCCCCCGCGATGTCCAGCATCCATTCGATACCCGATGAGACCGCGGTGCCCGATCCCGCGGCGCTTGCTGCGTCGATGGTCGGGCGCCGGTATCGCTCCCGCGACTACTACGAGGTCGGACGCGAGAAGATTCGCGAGTTCGCCCGTGCGGTGCGCAATTACCACCCCGCGCACTGGTCGGAGGACGCGGCTGCCGATCTCGGCTACGACAGTCTGCTGGCGCCGCCGACCTTCGGCGCGGTTCCCGGCTATCACGCCTATGCCGAAGTTCTCGATACGATCCTTCCCGGTTATGACCTGAGCCGGATGATCCAGACCGAACAGATGGTCGAGTTCCACCGCCCGCTGCTGGCCGGCGACCGGATCGGCTTCGAGGTCTGCCTGGACTCGTTCCGGCGTGCCTTCGGCGGCGACCTCATTGTGCTGCGCCAGACCATCCTGGACCAGGAAGATCGGCCCATCGTCACATCACGGACCAGTATGACCGGGCGCGCCGACAGTACGCTCCCGGGTTCGATCGACGCGGTCGTGATGCACGGCGCACGCCCCGACACGCGGAGGGCGGCCCAGCCCTCGCACCCGCGCTACGTCGGACCGGTCACCGAGCCCGTCCGGGAAGCCCGCGCCGTTCCGATGAGGGCGGGGGCGCGGCGGTTCGACACCGTCGTCCCCGGCGCGGAGCTTGCGCCGCGAACACTCACCATCAGCCGGGGCGACCTGGTCAACTATGCCGGCGTCGCGGGCGACCCGAACCCGATCCACTGGAGCCCCGAGATCGCCGCGCGGATGGGGCTGGAAACCGTTGTCGCCCAAGGCATGTTGACCATAGGGCTGAGTGTCGACCTGCTCACCTCATGGCTGGGCGACCCCGGCGCCCTGCGCGCCTACAACGTGCGACTGACCAGTCCGGTTCACGTCGGGGCGAGCGGCGGCCGGATCGAATTCCGGGGCCGGGTCAAACACCTCGACACCGACGCGCGCGTCGCCACGGTGGCGATCACCGCCGAGCACGAGGGACGCAAGATCTTCGGCCGGGCGACGGCCGAGGTCGCCCTCGCGTGAGCGCAGGTCCCATCCCCCACCCGAAATCCGTGTGTTTGGTCCGGAGAAGCCGGGGCACGTTGGAGACGGAGCGCGGTCGCCCGGATCGGCGGACGCGTGCGCGGTACCCGATCGAGCGGGCAGCGGGCCCGCTCGCACCCGAAAGGACCGGTATCTGTCGTGGTTGTGCTTCTTGCTGTGATCGGCTCGGCAGCACTGGCCGTCATCGCGATCCATGCCACGGTCGTCGCTCGCAGCTTGGCCGAACGTCGATCCCCGCGCCGCGACGACGCGCAGCGGCGCGACGAAAACACCGCTCGGCTCACGCGCACCACGGTCTGATTCCCTGCTCGGCCATCTCGCGGCCGATCCAACACCGGACCCGCATCCGTCGTATCGGTGCGGCCCGGGCGGTGGACCGATGCCTGGCCCCAGCCGGCTTCGCCGGTTGCCGCGAACGTGGGCGTGGGCGTGGGCGGCACAAGGCCACGGCAGAAACGCGAAAAGCATTGCCGCACAGAGGCTATCCTTGCCTATGCAACACGTGATGCAGAACCTGATCATGGCACCCGGCCAACCACACGACACCTCGCCCCGGCCTGGTGAATCCGAGCCGGCACAACCCGCAGAAACGCTGGTCGGCCGGCCTGATCCCAGCCACCTCGACGCCTGGTGGCGTCCAGTCGTACAGTCCAGCCGGCCGCACCGCAGCGTCGCGTGACCGCGGACAGCCCCACGCCCGTGACCGACTGGCAAACCTACCCCAGCACCTCGGCCGCATCCTGGCGCCACGGCACGGTGGTCTGGTTCAACGTCGAGAAAGGCTTCGGATTCCTCCAGCCCGCGGATGATCCGACGCCGGTGTTCGTCGAATACACCAGCATCGAGACCACGGGCTACAAATCGCTGCGCGCGGGCCAGCCCGTCATCTTCACCGCCGCCATGCGCAACCGTGGCCCGGAAGCGACGGCGGTGCGTCCGCTGCCCCCCGCCGCGGCGGATATGCGGCGGTCAACTGGCAACGATTGATCCAGCGGCCGAATCGCCGGCCCCATGCCGAACCCAGGCATGGGGACCGGCGGGCCGATACCTCGCTCACCTGGTCGGCTACCGATCGAACGCATCGGCATCGACCTGCACGCCACCTAGAGCTATCGGCCGGCAAGCAGGACAATAGACGACAGGCGACGGCGTGTCCGAGACCGTTCGCGGACACGTGGTCGTGACAGAAGCTCCCAAGCTGCGGCCCGGATCCCGTCCTAGCAGGAGGCGACAATGTCGATAGCCACCGCACCCGCGCCCGTCGAGCGATACGAATTCTCCTCGACCGACTCCGCCGAGATCACCGACTACATCGACCGGATGTACGTCGGCAACCGCGCCCGATTCCTCGATGTCCCGCCGGAGCCGACGTTCACCGTCCGGACTGTCGCCACCGACACGATGACCGTAGACCGGGTCGGTGGCGCGATCGGTTACGCCACCGACTCCGAACCCTTCGACTACCTCGTGTTCGAACATCTGATCGCGGGCCGATATCTGCTGCGCGGCGGTGCGGAAGTACTGCTGCGCCCCGGCGACGTCGCGGTGGTCCCGATGGGTGTCGGGCTCTCCTTCGAAGCCCACGATCCGGACATGTCCCTGCTCCGGCTGCCGATGGACCGCGTCACCGCGGCGGCGGAAGGACAGGGTGGTGCGCCGGTGGGCGGTCTCCGATTCCACTCCGCGTCTCCGGTCTCGAACACCATGGGGCAATACTGGCAGCGACTGGTCAGCGTAGTTCACCGCGCCCTGATGGACCCCGAATCATCCATGCGCAACCCCTTGGTCGCCGAGCAGACGGCCGCGGGTATCGCGGCGGCCGCGCTGATCACTTTCCCGAACACGGCAATGACAGTCGACTACCTACGCGACCCCGGCCCGATCACCCCGTCGGCCTTGCGGGGTGCGATCGAATACATCAACGCGAATGCCGACCAGCCGCTGACGCTCACCGACATCGCCGAGGCCAGTGGGGTCACCGCGCGCGCCCTCCAGCACGACTTCCGCCGGCATTACGACACCACGCCGCTGGGCTATCTCCGTCGGGTGCGCGTCGAGCGCGCCCATGAGGACCTGTCCACATCCGAGCCCGGCGACGGACAGACCGTGGCCGCCATCGCCGAACGGTGGGGCTTCGCCCGCCCGGCCCGCTTCGCTGTCGCCTATCTCGTCCGTTACGGCCGGCCACCCACTGAAGCTTTGTCCGCGTGACTACCCGCGTGGAGTACCTGCCGGTCCCCAGCCGCATGGCGTCACGCCTGAAGCGGCGAACGCTCTCGCGGAAGCGCGGCGGTGTGACGCCCGCCACCTGATCGGCAGCTGATCGTGGTGACCAGCCCACCCGAACCCGCTGATCACGGGCCTGGCTGAGCAAAAACAGGTATACCGACCGTCATTCGACCCTCGCCGGACGCCGCCACACGGACCACGCTGGGTGAAGCCAACCAGCAGTAGTTCGATGAGGTTTCCATGTATCCACACCATCAGGAGCGCACCGAGAACGCCCACGACGACAGTGCACCACGTCCGTTGATGATCCGGCGCTGTGCGGCATGCGACAAGCTGTTCGATCCGCTGACCACCGCGTGTTCATCCTGCCGATCCCGCGATCTCGAGGGTTTGCCGTCGTCCGGCGTCGGCTCGATCGTGTCCTGGCGCGTCGCGGACCGCGTCGCCTGCGGCAGCCGTCGTGAGCTGGTCCCATCGACGATCGCCATCGTCGCACTCGACGAGGGCCCCTGGGTTTACACCATGCTCGAGGGCGAACGCTTGCCACCGGTCGATCAGCCGGTCCGTGTGCAATTCCAGCCGCGCAGCCGGGGCGGCAGATTCCCGGTCTTCGCGATCATTTCCGATCAGCACGCCTCGAACGGCAGTGCTCACCTGAATTGAACACACTCGCCCACGTCCGTCCGGATAGGGAATCGCAGCCGCGGCGGGCGAGCTCTCGCCGGACGGCTTCCGGCCCTTGCCTTCGATCACGGATCGGCGAACGCTCGAGTGCATGGCCAAGCCGTATCGAGCAGGATGGGGTGTGCGGGCGTCCAACGCCTGGATGCGGACCGCAATACGCGCTGGTTTGCCGATGTGGACGTTCCGTCTGCTCACTGTGTCCGGGCGGCGCACCGGCCGCCCGATCGAGACACCGCTGGCGGTGTTCGAGCAAGACAACCGGCGATTCCTGGTGGCGTCCTATGGAACGGTGAACTGGGTGCGCAACCTCCGGGCGGCACACGGCAAGGCGACACTGCGCCAGGGCAAGCACGTCGAGACTGTGACGGCCACTGAGTTGCCCCGCGACCAGGCGGCCGGCGTGTTCCGGGCATCGCTGGCCTCGGGGCCGCCACGCGTTCCGAAAGCCGTCGTGGCACTGTATCGACGGTTCTTCGTGCTGCCGTACCTGGATGTGCGCCCGGACTCCTCGCCGCAGCAATTCCTCGACAACGCACGCACGCATCCGGTCTTCGAAATCGTGCCGACGTGACCTCATCCCGCCCGGAGTGTGCGGGAATGCCCAGGTCGTAGGGTGCGCACCGCGATTATTCGCAGACCGGGATGCGGGCCGGTCGGTGCTGGTGCCCGCCGTTCTGCGGATCGGCGCTCACCGCGAAGACCGGAAACCGGTCTTCGCGGGGATGCGGCTGGAACTGCACGCGCACCGGCCGGCTCGAAAACGAGGGGACCTCCCCCTCGATGGACGTGTAGACCAATGGGCCTTCGTCGAGCTCGACAATGGCGATCGTCAGCGGCACCAGCTCGCCATGCCGTTCGGTCGGGGCACGATCCACTACCCGCCACGACACGAGCGAACCCAACCCAGACGAGGGCACCGGATCGAGATCCTCGGATCCGCAGGATGAACACCCGGCGGTCACCGGCGCGAGCAGCTTGTCGCATGCCGCACATCGCCGAATCATCAACCTGTCATTTACGCACTGTGCACTGCGGTCGCTGACGATATTCGGGGTGTGCTCCGGATTGTGGGTGCGCATGCGAGCCTCCGCGGAATGGTGCTGGCGGGATTCGCTCCAGCGTCCCTCATACGGGGCGTTCCGGCGACGGTCGGATGACCGGGGACATACCTATTTTTGCGAAACCTTCACACCTTGAATCGCACCGAGCCGAGCCCCGACACGGTCGCCGTGATCTCGCTGCCGGCGGTCAGCCAGACGGCAGCGGTCGCTGCCCCGGCCAGAACGATCGACCCGGCCGGAAGTTCCAGGTTATAGGTCTGAGCCATTCTTTGCGCGGCCTGCAGAGCGGCCAGCGGACTGCCGAGGATGTCCACGGTGTTGCCCGATTCGGCCCTGGTGTCGCCGACGTCGAGAGTGACGTCCAGGTCGGCCAGGTCCAGACGGGCCGCGACATCAGCGTAAGGCAACCAGTCGCCGAGCACGAACCCGGCAGCGGAGGTGTTGTCGGCGACAACATCGGTGAGGGAGAACTTGAAGTTCTCGTACCTGCTGTCGATGATCTCCAGGGCTGCGGCGACATCACTGACGGCCCCAAGGATATCGGCGTCCGGGTCCGCCAGGTCGACATCGCTACCGAGCCGGAAAGCCACCTCCGGCTCGATCCGCGGGTGCAGCCATTGCGACACATCCGACACGGAGTCGGGCGCGAACCGCATGCTTTCGTGCAGAACGCCGATAATGACGTCTGAGACACCCATCTGCTCGGCCTTGGCCTTGCTCGTAAAGCCGAGTTTGACGCCGACGACGCGGTCGCCTCGCTGTTCCCGCAGTTGCGCACCGCTGGCCTGAACGGCGTACGCGTCAGCGAGCGTCATGTGATGCGACAGGCTGAGCTGCTCGATCGCGGTGGTGGTTGTGGCCGCTTCATACAGCGACGTCGCGAGCGCGCGAACGTCGAGCGAGGCTTCGGACTCTGAGGCTTGAAGGGAAGTCATATTTTCACACATACACATTCGTCAGTCGGGAGTAGCAGTGCGGGGACTGCTACACGATGTATTCGCAGGTCGCTTTGGTTCCGGTGGTCCGAGTGCTGTCGCAGTACCCGGACGGCACGACCTATTCCGGTTTCTCGGCCGCGGCCGCGCGAATGGTGAGAGCGATGTCGATGATCATGTCCTCTTGACCACCGACGAGCTGGCGACGGCCGCATTCCATGAGAATGTCCCGGACGTCGACATCGTATCGGGCTGCCGCATTCTCGGCGTGCCGCAGGAAGCTGGAATAGACGCCGGCATAGCCAAGGGTGAGGGTTTCCCGGTCGACGCGGACCGGGCGGTCCTGGAGCGGACGCACGATGTCGTCAGCGGCGTCTTGCAGCTTGAACACGTCGCAGCCATGCTCGAAGCCGGACAGGTCGGCAACGGCGATGAAGGCTTCGAGAGGGCAGTTGCCCGCTCCCGCGCCGTGACCGGCCAGGGAAGCGTCTACCCGGCGAACACCGTTCTCTACCGCCACGACGGAGTTCGCCACGGACAACGACAGGTTCTCGTGGGCGTGAATGCCGATCTCGGTCTCGGAGTCGAGGACATCCCGATAGGCCCGCACCCGGGCGACGACATCGTTCATGGTCAGCCGGCCGCCGGAGTCGGTCACGTATACGCAGTGCGCGCCGTAGGACTCCATCAGCTTTGCTTGCCGCGCCAACTCCTCGGGCGGCGCCATGTGCGACAGCATGAGGAACCCCGAGACGTCCATGCCGAGTTCGCGAGCGGCAGCGATGTGCTGGGCGGAGATGTCCGCCTCGGTGCAGTGGGTCGCGATTCGCACCGACCGCACGCCCAGGTCGTAGGCGGTCTTCAGTTCGTGAATCGTGCCGACTCCGGGCAGCAGCAGCGTTGTGAGCCGGGCCCGTTTGATGACCGAGGCGGCGGCTTCGATCCACTCCCAATCGGTATGTGAGCCGGGCCCGTAGTTGACCGAACCTCCGGCGAGGCCGTCGCCGTGCGCGACCTCGATCGCATCCACCCCCGCATCGTCGAGCGCGGCAACTATGCGGGTCACGTCGTCGGGAGTAATGCGGTGGCGCACGGCGTGCATACCATCGCGCAGAGTGACATCCTGGACGAAAATCGACGCTGTCATCGGGCGCTCTCCTCAGCTGCTGCGATTCGCTCGGCGACCTGCAGTGCCGCGGAGGTCATGATGTCGAGGTTGCCTGCGTAGGCGGGAAGGTAGTGCGCCGCGCCTTCGACCTCGAGGAATACCGAGACCTGGTGAGTCGGGTGACCGGAGGCGCCGGGCGCCAACAGGGTGCGCACAGGCTGGTCCGCGGGCAACTCGGTGATCTGCACCTGCTGCTTGAGTCGGTAGCCGGGGACATACGCCGCGACGTCGGCCACCATCTTCTCCACGGACGCGCGGATCTGATCATGCACGGCGGGATCGGCGGCAACGAGCGCGAAGACTGTATCACGCATGATCAGCGGCGGCTCGGCCGGGTTGAGGATGATGATCGCTTTTCCACGCTCGGCACCACCGACTTCGACGATTGCCGCGGACGTGGTTTCGGTGAACTCATCGATATTCGCGCGGGTGCCGGGACCGGCTGATTTCGAGGAGATAGAAGCGACGATCTCGGCGTAGGCGACCGGCACGATCCGGGAAACGGCGGCAACGATGGGAATGGTGGCTTGGCCACCACAGGTCACCATGTTGACGTTGGGCGCATCGAGATGATCGTCGAGGTTGACTGCCGGCACGACGTAGGGGCCGATCGCTGCCGGGGTGAGATCGATGAGCCGCTTGCCCAAGGGCTGGAGGCGGGCGGCGTTACGTTCGTGCGCCTTGGCGGAGGTGGCGTCGAAGACGATGCCGATCTCGTCGAACTCCGGGAGTGCGAGCAGCCCTTCGACGCCTTCGTGCGTGGTCGCGAAACCGAACCGTCGCGCCCGGGCAAGGCCGTCGGAGTCGGGGTCGATGCCGACCATGGCAGCCATCTCGAGGTGCTGTGCGGTACGCATCACTTTGATCATCAGATCGGTGCCGATGTTGCCCGACCCGATGATCGCCACCTTTGTTCGCGTGCTCATACTGAGTCTCCTTGGTCGAAGCGGACTGTGACAGAGCCGAGGCCGGAGATCGTTGCCACGACCTCGGCACCGGGGACGACCGACCGCATCGGACCGAGTGCGCCGGATAGCACGACCTGTCCGGCCCGCAGCGGGTCGCCGAGATCGCGAGCCGTGCGCGCCAGCCATTGCAGAGCCAGCAACGGGTCCCCGAGGCACGCGGCGCCGCTGCCGACGGAATCATCTTGACCGGTCACGGTCATCGACATCTCGACGTCGCGTGGCGTCAGCTCATCGAGCCCCAACCGGGTGCCACCGAGCACGTATCCACCCGCCGAGGCGTTGTCGGCAACCGTGTCGGCGAAGCGGATGTCCCAGTCCGCGACCCTGCTGTCACAGATCTCGATGGCGGCGGTTGCGTAGTTCACCGCTTCCCTGACCTGGTCCAGGTTCAGCTCGCCGTCGGCGAGGTCTGCGGCGAGCACGAAGGCGATCTCGGCCTCTACTCGTGGTTGCAGAAAGGCACCGAAGGGGACGTGGGCACCCTCCGGGTATTCCATGCCGGAAAAGAGGATGCCGAAATCCGGCTGATCGACACCCAGTTGCCGCTGCACCGCCTCGGAAGTCAACCCGATCTTGCGGCCGACGATAGTGGCCCCGGACGCGAGCCGCGCCTGCGTGAGACGCTGTTGCACCGCGTAAGCGGCCTGGAGATCGTCTGCGCCGATCAGGTCACGCACCGGCTCGCACGCGACGCCGGTCCGGGCTGCTGCCCGAAGCCTTGCTGCCGCCGTGTCCGCTACCTCGCCGACCACCATTCGGGGTGGGCTGCCGCCTGCTTCAATCACCCGTCCACTATCGGCGACCCGAACGCGGACCCCCAATTCAAGTGTTCCGCTCAGCGGTACACTGGCACGATGCTTCGCGCAACCCCGGACTTGCACTCGGTGCTGGGGAAAACAATGGCGATATTGTGGTCGTTGACCGCTGATGACCCAGTGCTCTCGTTGGCGGAACTGGCCCGTCGCGCCGATCTCCCCAAAACGACAGTGCACCGATTGACGGGCGAACTGGTCGGCCACAAGATGCTGGAGCGCGTCGATGGCGGCTACCGTCTCGGCAGTGCGGTGCTCGAGCTGGGACTGCGGGCGCTTGTGGGGCGCAGCCTGTTGGAGGTGGCCACGCCGTTCCTGCAAGATCTGTACGAGCGCACGCATGAGACGGTGCATCTGGGCGTGCTCGATGGGACCGAGGTCATTTATCTGGCCAAAATTGGGGGCCACCGGCAGACGCCGACTCCCTCACGCACCGGTGGACGAATGCCACTGCACTGCACTGCTATCGGCAAGGTCCTGCTCGCGTACGCCGATGCCGAATTGCGGCGCGGCGTTCTCGCCGGGCCCTTGGAGCGCCGCACCCAACACACCATGATCGCACCGGGTCTGCTGGACCGGCACCTCGACAGCGTCCGTAAGCAGGGTGTGGCGTTCGAGCGTGAGGAGTCCAAGCTCGGCTTGCTGTGCGTGGCCGCGCCCGTATTCGACCGCAACGGCACTACCGCGGTTGCCGCGATCAGCGTCGCCGGACCAGTTGGACGGTACCGGCCGGAATCGCACGTGGAGGCGGTCAAAGCCGCCGCCGCCGCGCTCAGCACCACCTACTCCCGCAACGCCGCCATGCCGCGGGCGGACAAGTCCGAATGAGCTGCACGCGGCATGTCGTTGTAGCGAGTCACATGCCGACCTCCCGATCCAGTTCCTTCGAGCGATCTCTATCAGACCAATATGCACCAATTTTCCAGAAGGAAGTTCCAGCGTGCGCGACTTGGCGCTAATTTTCTCGATAGGCTAGAGTTCAGCCTGTTCCGATTGGTTCGTAATGGTCAGATTGGTTGCAGCATGCGATTGGTTACCTTCGCTCACGCGGACGCAGCCAAGGTCACCGGCGACGTGCGTCAACGCGCCATCGTCAGAAACCTGATCTCCGACATTCCCGAGCCCATCGCGACTCTGTCGACGGGCATCCCGTCGCCCCCGGGCGATATCATCGCCACCGGCACGCCGGCCGGGGTGCGGAGCGGCTTCCCACCCCCGCGGTTGCGCCAGGGCGCAGATGTGGTCGAGATCGCGATCACGAACCTCGGCACTATTCGCAACCGAATCGTCTGAACGGAGTGACACAGATGTCTGTGGACGCAAATGTCGAAGTATCAGAACTGGCTGTCGATGAACTTCGGGCATATCTTGCGCGTCCGAGTTCGGGCGGGAAGTCGGGCATGCTGCTGCTGCCCAACGTTTTCGGGAACGCGCCACAGATTCGTGCGCTGGCCAACGACATCGCCGCGGCGGGTATGACCGCGGTGGTGTGGGATATGTGGCATGGGCCGAGCACCGACAACACGCCGGTCGCGGACCTGATCGCCCGGCTGGGAACGCTCGACGACGAAACCTGCCTCGACGAGCTCCGCCGGCTTGTCGACCACATGGTCGGCGAACTCGGCCTCGAACGGGTGGGCGTGATCGGCTGGTGCGTGGGCGGTCGGTTCGCGCTGCTCGCCGGTGGCCGGGACGACCGCCTCGCGAACGTGGTCGCCTATCATCCGACCGTGCTGATTCCGCCGGCTGCCAATCACACCCTCGACGCGGCAGAGGTCGCCGCGCGCGCGACGTCGCCGGTCATGATGCTCTACCCCAAGGCCGACGAGCTCGTCCCGTGGGAAAGCTATGTCCGGCTGCGCGATGCGCTCGAGTCGCGAGACACCGGCGCGACCATCGCGCACCTGTATCCCGGCGCCGGGCACGGGTTCGCCGTGAACGGTCTGCAGGGGACTCCCCCGAACGCCGCCGCGTTCGCCGCCTCGTGGCCGCAGGTCCTGGCGTTCTGCCAGCACACCACCCTCGCGTAGGGCGCCGTGAACCGGCGAGAAGAGCAGGACATCAGCGAGGATGACCTCGGCGCGGACGAGGACGTTGTCCAGGCGGCGCGCTCGAGCGCCGAGGGTGAACTCGCGGAGGCGCTCTACTCGCGCATAACGCAAGCGGCGCCCGAGCGGCGGCTGGATCCGACACGACGTGTGTTATCGCTGCTCGGGGACCCCCATCGCGCGTACCGGATCGTGCACGTGACCGGCACGAACGGGAAAACGTCGACCAGTTGTATCACCGAAACGATCTTGCGCGCCCATGGGTACCGCACTGCTTTGTTCACCAGCCCGGACCTGGGCCATATCAATCAACGCATCCGCATCAACGGTTCGCCGGTCGATGCGGAGCGCCTGGTGGAGTACTGGCGTGCGGTGGCCGATGCCGTCACAGCGACGGACGCGGAACTGGTGGACAGCGGGCGGCCTCCGCTGACGTTCTTCGAAGCCCTGACGGTGCTCGCGTTCTACACCTTCGCGCGCGAGCATGCCGAAGTCGCGGTGATAGAGGTCGGTCTGGGCGGTCAGTGGGACCCCACAAACGTCGCCGATGGTGACGTAGCCGTGTTCACCCCGATCGATGTCGACCACATCGATCTGCTCGGTGGCACGATCGGGGAGATAGCCCGGGCCAAGGGCGGCATCATCAAACCCCATGCCATCGCGGTATCCGCCACGCAGCCGGCGGATGCGTTGTTCTCGCTCACCAGATTCGCGGATGAGCGAGAGGTTCCCTTTTGGCTCGAGGGGGACCGTTTCTCGGTGTGCGGGCGCCGGCATACCGCGCAGGGACATTTGATCGACGTTGCCGGGTCAGCCGGAACCTATCCGGATCTGCTGCTGCCATTGCGAGGTGCGCACCAGGCGCAGAACGCGGCAGTCGCGATCGCCGCGACGGAGGCACTGCTCACGGAGGGACAGCGGCCTCTCGACCTTGCCGTCGTCCGCCGTGGGATCGCCGCGGCGAGCTCGCCCGGGCGGCTGGAACATCTCCCAGGGCAACCTCTTGTCATTGTCGACGCAGCACACAACCCGCACGGCGTTGCGGCGACAATGCGTTCGCTGCACGAAGAATTCTCGGGCGGGAAACTGATCGGCGTTGTCGCGATCCTCGAGGAAAAGGACCACAGCGGGATCTTCGTAGAAATGCGAGGCGTTTTCGCCGAACTGATCGTCACCACCGCACCATCGCCCCGAGCGGTGCCGCCCGAGCAACTCGCGGCTGAGGCGGCGAAAACCGGAGCATCCGTGCTGGTGATCGATGACCCGGAGCACGCTCTTCAGGTTGCCCGGTCACGCGCAACGGCCGATGACGCCGCGGCCGTTGTCGTTCTCGGGTCGATCACCCTCGTCAGTCTCGCTCGCAACTGGGCGCAGGAGCGGTAACGCTTCGAGATATAGTCGAATTTCTGAGCTGAACAACTATTGCGCGAATAAGGAATCCAATGAATCAAGCAGTTGTCGTTGCCGGTAAAGCTACCCCGCGCGGCGCATTCCCACACGTGAAGGTGGCCGGCGACTCCATCTACGTCTCCGGCACGAGCAGCCGCCGCCCGGACAATACGATTGCCGGGGCGTCCGCCGACGAATTCGGCGTGACAGTTCTGGACATTCGTGAGCAGACGCGCGCGGTGCTCAGCAATGTGCGTGACGTGCTACAGGCCGTCGGCGCCGATCTCGGCGACCTCGTATCCACGACGACCTACCTGGTCAACATGAACGACTTTGGTGGATACAACGAAGTCTGGAGCGAGTTCTTCGACAGCGACGGCCCGACCCGGACGACTGTCGCGGTGCACCAACTCCCCCACCCGCACCTGCTCATCGAGGTCCAAGCCGTTGCCCGGCGCAGCGGTCAGAACGGCTGAGCGAGCACAAATCGTACAGAATGAAATCAGAAGGGCCCGGTCGCTGCAAAGCGGCCGGGCCCTTCTGACGAATACAAATGGAGTGAGACAGCAGGATCCACAGAGCTCGGCCATATATCGGTGATCAGGGATCCCGGACGACGAGCTGTCATCGCGTCGAACGCAGCCGAAATCGCGGCGCACTACCAATACTGACCGGTGCGGTACATGGACTTGATCCAGCACCGCACCGGTCAGGACCGGTGGAATTCGCCGTTGTTCTCGAAAACCTGCGCGACGAGTTCGATCTGCGCTACGCTGGCGACGTTCCGCTGACAGCGCAAACCCGAATGTATTGCCGAGGCCGGTGCCCTACACCGGCCCAGCGTTCGGGTGACTCGACGAGCAGTTCCCGGATCTCGGGGCACCTTGCGGTGCCTTCACCCGCAGCATGCTCGAAAGCCCCCTCAACCCAGTACATTTGAACGGGAGCTATCGACCGCCGATAGAGCAGGCCGTGTTCAGGCGCCTACTGAACCCGCGGCTTCCTGGAGGTAGGCCGCCGACGCCTCAGGGTCGGTGAACCACAGATAGAAGTCACGCGGCTCATCGAAGCCGTTCACGAACCGTCGTGCCACGCGAGGATTGCCTCCCGCGGCGCCGAGGATCTGCAGCACGTGCGGCGGCGGCGGAACGAGGAAGCTGTTGGTCCATTCGGTGACGTACTTCGCGTAGTCCCAGAACCGGTTGAAGGCCACGGTCTTGAACTCGTCGTCGAACGGCCGGTCGCCATGCTCGAGAATACTGCCCAGATACGAGGCCGCACTCTTGCTCGCGTTGTTCGAACCCTGTCCGGTGATCGGGTCGTTCAGGACCACGACATCCGCCAGGCCCAGCACCGTGGCACCGGAAGGCAGCACACCGATCGGCTTACGGATAGCCGGAGTGAATCCGCCGGCGAGCACGCCGAGCTCATCGGTGAGTTCCGCGTCGCGGATACGCTCCGCCTCCCAAGGCAGGAATTCGCTCAGCAGCTTCTGAATACGCTCCACATGATCCTGCGGATCGGTCACGCCCTTGAACACATCCATCGGACCGCCCGGCAGGGCCGACACAACCGCGATGTGGCACGGCCCGGTCGTCGTCAGTGCCGGCGGCACGAAGTACTCGCCGACGCCCGGAATGATGTTGTACGTGAAGGTCGAGTTCGGATTGGGAGTCGGAGCCTGCACGCCTTTGAGATACGCCACCGACAGAATCCGCTGCGGGGAATCGAATGCCGACCGCGACTCGTCCCGTTCGAACAGCTTGGCGATATCACCCTTGCCCGCGGCGACCACCACGAGATCGGAAGACCTGGCGTACTCCTCCAGATCATCGATCGTCGCCTCGCGGATCTCGAGCTGCCCACCCCGATTGGTGAACTCCTCCATCCAGCGCGGCATCTTCACCCGCTGATCGATCGACTGCGCCGGCAGATCCAGACGCGACGCCCAGGAGATGGCCTTGCCACCCTGCCCATCGGGCACCGCCACGGAGATGCCGTCCATGGGCGGCGCATCGTTCCAGAAATCGAGCCCAAGGGCCTTTTCCCGCGCCCGTCCCGAACCGAAGATCACCTGGCTGGAAGTGACCCGGCCGTTCGCGATCTGCTCAGCGGTGCGATTCGAAACAAGCCGGACTTCATAACCGGCGTCCAACAGCCCGATTCCGAGCTGCAAACCGGCCTGACCCGCGCCGATAATGGTAATACTGCGCACTGAGTGTCCTTTCTCGGTCGCGCCCCCGCCTACGCGGTCTGCGCGGCTTCCTTGAGGAATGCCGCCGTGCTGTCTGCCTCCAAGAACGACAGGCAGAAGTCACGAGGCTCATCGAACCCGTTGGCGAACCGGCGCGCCACTCGGGGGTTGTTCGCCGCGGCACCAAGGGCATCGAGCAGATGCTGCGGAGGGGGAAGCAGGAACATGTCGGTCATCGCGGTGGGGTACTTCGCGTAGTCCCAGTACCGCTCGAACGTGCTGGTCTTGAACTCGTTGTCGAACGGCCGGTCGCCGTGCTCGAGAATGCTGGCCAGATACGACATCGCGCACTTGCTCGCGTTGTTGGCACCCTGCCCGGTGATCGGGTCGTTCAGGACCACGACATCGGCCAGGCCCAGCACCGTGGCACCGGAAGGCAGCACACCGAGCGGCTTGCGAACGGTGGACGCGAACGCTCCGGCGAGCACAGCGTTATCGTCGGTGAGTACCGCGTCGCGAGTACGCTCCGCCTCCCAAGGCAGGAATTCCTCCAGGATCTTCTGCACCCGGTCCCGGTGATCCTGCGGATCGGTCAGGCCCATGAACAAGTCCATCGGGCCACCCGGGACGGCTTCCATGGCCATGATGTGACACGGCCCCGACGTCGTGATTCCGGGGAACGCGAAGTACTCGCCGATGCCCGGCACGATGCCATAGGAAACCACGGTGTAGTCGTCGGTGGGGAGCATGCCATGCAGATAGGTCGCCGAAACCGTGCGCTGCGGGGTTTCGAATCGCGACCGCGTCGCATCCCGTTCGAACATCTTGGCGATCTCGCCCTTGCCCGCAGCGACCAGGACGAGGTCGGAAGACCTGGCGTACTCCTCCAGATCATCGATCGTCGCGTCGCGGATCTCGAGCTGCCCACCCCGCGTGGTGAACTCCTCGATCCAGCGCGGCATCTTCACCCGCTGATCGATCGACTGCGCCGGCAGATCCAGACGCGACGAGTAGCCGGTCGCCAGACCACCCTGGGTGTCCGAGACCTTGACCGCGATGCCATCGATAAGCGGGCCGTCGTTCCAGAAATCCAGGCCGAGCGAGGCCTCACGGGCACGCGCGTTCCCGAATATGCACTGGCTCGAAGTAATGCGACCGTTCCAGATTTCCTCGGCCGTGCGATTCGAGACGATCCGAACGTCGTAACCGGCGTCCACCAGACCGATTCCGAGCTGCAGGCCCGCCTGGCCGGCGCCGACAATGGTTATTGTGCGCATAAACGCTCCCTTTCAACTATCGTGCTCGCTGAGTAAGCCGATGGAGGCGTCTCTGCGATCCAAAATATTTAGTTGGCTCGCATCCATCGGAAATTACTGCGAGCCGTGCAGCGCTGCCGGGAGCACCGGCCCAGTATCTGGTGGCTTTTCCCGACAGCGCGGCATTCATCACACGTGCGACCGTCCACGGGAGAAAAGGTTCCCGTGGACGGTCGTCGCACGTTACTGCTTGCCGGACTTGATGACCTTCTCGAAGAACGGCGCCGGCGCGACCGTCGCACGGATCTCGCGCACCTCGTGCTGCTCGACGATGGACCGCTTCGAGTTCGGCTCACCCCACAGCAGCGTCACCTCGGTGCCCGGCTCGCTGTTCTCGATCGACACGATGGCGTTGGAGATGTAGGCGCGTGCGTTCGCGGAGTAGGAGCCCTGCATCGACAGACCGGCGTGAACGTCGCCCTTCAGCACCTGGTCGGCGACCAAGGTGGCGTAGGTCGTGTGCGGCGTGTTGATGTAACGAGCGGGCTTGTCGCCGAAGAGCGCGGCGCGCTGGACGTCCAGGACGTCGTCCTCGTTCCACACCAGGGTCACCTTCTTGCGCCGCTGGTTCTCCGACCTCGCGAGCAGGGCATCGCGCCCGACGAAGTCACCGCTGAAGTCGATGTGATTGGTGTAGCCCAGCTCGATCGCATCGACGTAGTAGTCCCGGATGTCGTCGGACTGGTAGCTTCCACCCAGCGAAGCAGCGGATTCGAGATGATAGCCGGTCAGCCATTCACGGTACGGCTTCATGTTCTCACTGTGATAAATCGCCGGCACCGGGACCGGAATCCAGCCGGACTCCTGGGCAGTGGGCCCGTAGGCGTTCTCGCCGACCTTGCGCAGGCCATATTTCTCGCCCGTCTGAATCAGCGCCTCACGGACGGCATCCTGGTCGTTCCACGCGCCGTAGATCTCGAATCCTGGGGTACCCGCCATTCCGTGACGCAGCGCACGGACTGTCTTCCCTGCGATCTGGAACTCACCGATCCAGAAGAACTTGACCTCGGGCAGCTTGCCGTCCGTGACTTCATTCAGCAATGGGAGTGCGTTCGGTCCCTGGATCTGGATCCGGAAAACTTCCCGGGGTCCTTGATGGACCATCCAGTTGTGGTGCAGTGCTGCGTCTACGTCGAGCGATGTCCCTTCGGCGTTGAACTGCAGCCAGTCGCACACGATAGGGGCGCCCACCACGCGGAAGAATTCTTCCTCCTCATGGAAGACGATGCCATCCGCAATGTGGTAACCGTCGTGGTCGGGCAGCACGATCTGCTTCGCCCGCTTGACCTGGAAGGTATCGAGCTTGTTGGCGGCGAACTGCGACAGGAAGGGGATGACCTCGCTACCGTGCAGGTGCAGCTCGGTCATGTGGTACGACAGCTCGAGCAGCGCCACACTTTCCTTCCATGAGCGCTGCTCATCACGCCAGTTGGTGAACTCCGGGGGGATTCCGGGGAAGACGTAGGGGCCCATCTGGTTGTTGCGGAGCAGCTTTACGGGACTGCCCGCCTTCTGAATAAGAGCCTCGAGGTTGTTCCCGGTGGTCGCCTCCGGCGCGGCCATGGCTGTTGTGCCCAGAATCGTCACAGTGCGTCCTTCATCATTGGAGTGGCACCTCTCGCGTATCGGTTCTTCACCGTCTAACAGAGGCGTCATCGACTGGGTGTCGGCCGCGACGCTACGGAACAAACGTGACCTGCGACTATCCCCCGAACGAGGCGCTTGTCCCTTTTGCGAGCCGCCTGCTCCACCCAGCGGCGATGTGCCCCAGAAGAGACGTCGGTGGAGGTCCTCCTCCGGGCCAGGCGTGTGCCGTCGAGTCGGGTCGCGGCTGCTCGGGTCGCGTTGCGAAACGTGGCCCGGGGAGGACGCCGCGTAGCGTCAGCGCGGATCAGCTTCACATCGGGACCGGCAACCTGATCGACGCGCCGATTTGCAAGTCGCCTTCGCCCGGACCGACACAGTCGCTGGGCGGTAAAGCCGATGGGCGGGGAACGGGTGTGACAGTCACCGTCGGATTTCGCCGACGCGTCTACGACAAAGCCGCTGCCAGTGCTTTTACGGGCGTGCCCGACGCGGGGCCCCACTCAGCTCATCGACTGCTCGCGCAGGTGATGGGGCCGCGCGTCGCACGCCGGCGCAGCCGGCTGGTCAGCGGCGTTGGTTACTCGCGTCGCCGGCGCCTTGATGCCGCAGCTCGAGCTGTGCCATCAAATGTTCGACGAGGGTGAGGAGCAGGTCTTTGGCGGAGTCTCGCCGGCGTGCGTCGCACAGCAGCACTGGCAGGCCGGCGTCGAGGTCCAGAGCGGTGTGAACTTCTTCGGTGGTGTAAATCGGGCCGGTGTCGAAGCAGTTGACACCGATGACGAAGGGGACTGCGCGTCGTTCGAAGTAGTCGATGGCGGGAAAGGAATTTTCGAGGCGCCGAGGGTCTACCAGGATGACCGCACCGAGCGCACCACGGGACAGCTCGTCCCACAGGAACCAGAAACGATCTTGGCCTGGAGTACCGAACAGATACACCACCAGTTCACCGTCGATGGTGATGCGACCGAAGTCCAGGGCAACGGTCGTCGTGGTCTTTCGATCTATGCCGGTGAGGTCGTCGACACCGGCGCCCGCATCAGTGAGTAGTTCTTCGGTGCGCAGTGGTGGGACTTCGCTGATGGACGACACCATCGTCGTCTTCCCGACGCCGAATCCCCCGGAGATGAGGATCTTGGCAGACTTCGGCGGCAGCGGCGTATCGGTTGTCGAGTCAAAGTTTTCGGATGCCATTCAGTACCGCCTGCAGTAGTTCCGGGTCGTGCGCAAAGTCGTTCTGTGGCACGGCCGGCGGGCGGAAAGTGAGATACCCGTGGTCGATCAGGTCACAGATCAGGAGCTTGGTGACAATCAGCGGAAGGTGTAGTTGCGCTGAGACTTCGGCGACCGATATCGCGCGGGCACACATGCGCACGATATTGGCGTGTTCCGGTTCCATCCGGTCGACACCGCCGTCGTGTCGCACGGTCATGATGAGCGTGATCATATCGAGGTCGTAGCGCACTCCCCCGCTGCGCCCGCCCGCAACGGCGTACGGGCGGATCAGCGGTCCGGCCTCGTCCTCGAACCAGGATTCGCGGGCGGGGGTCATGGCCTGGAGTCGACGCGTCTGGGATCGCCTTGGCGCGCAGTCGCAGACAAGTACGTGCCGACCCGCTGCACGGTCTGATTCATCTCGTAGGCGACCATTCCCATGTTCGCCGATTCGTCCGCCCACAAAGCCAGGCACGCATTGGGCCCACCCGCGGTAACGAACATGACCGCCTCATCGAGTTCGATGACCGCTTGCCGGACGCCACCGCCGGCGAAACGGTTGCCGGCGCTACGCGCCAGGCCGTGCAGGGCCGAGGACATCGCGCAGAAGTGCTCGGCATCTGCGCGTGGCATGGTGCTGCAGCGTGCCATCAGCAATCCGTCCATCGACAGCAGCACCGCTTTGCGAACGCCTGGCAGGCGCTGCACGAGTTCGTCGAGCAGCCAGTCGAGATCGGTGGAGGCGGGAGATGTCATGAGATTCCTTCTTGATCGTCGGTGGCGGGGCGCGCGTGCCGGCCTTGCCTGGTCCCGTTCGCGATTGCGGACATCAGGTCTCGTGCCTGTTCCGCGGAACGGGACCCGGACGAGTCCCGTTCCGGCGCTTGGACCGCAGGCTCCGACTCGGTCAGTTGCGGCGCAAGGCTCTCCTGCCGTCGCCGCCGTGGCAGCGGCGGGCGACCGTCCGGCGTGGCGGGCGGCAATTCAGCAGGCGGAGCGGGCGGCCGGCTGTCAACGGGTTGTTGCCATCGCGTGGAATTCGTGTCCGCACTGCCAACCGGAACATCTGCAGGTTGGGTGAGGAAATCTCGATAGGACTTGGTCTCAGCCGGATAGGCCTTGGTCTCAACCGGGTATGAGTTGGTCTCAGTCGCGTAGGAGTTGCTCTCAGTCGGGTATGAGTTGCTCTCAACCGGGTATGAGTTGGTCTCAGTCGCGTAGGAGTTGCTCTCAGTCGGGTATGAGTTGGCCTCGACCGGATAAGACTTGGTCTCAACCGGATAGGCCTTGGCCTCGGTCACCTTCTCGACGGCTTGGGCAGGCTGTTGCCGTGTGGGGCCAGCGGGGATCAGCGCGTTGTCGATCGACGGGGCGTTGTCCGTGGGTTCCGATCGATTTTCGTCGACCAGCAGTGCTGCGGGGATGAGGACGACAGCTTTGGTTCCGCCGTAGTCGGATTCCGCCAGACGGACTTTGATCCCGTTTCGGGAAGCGAGCACTGCCACCACGATCAGACCGAGGCGCGAATCGCTCGACAACTGCATCAACCCGAAGTCCGGCGCGCTGCTCAAGAGCTCATTGATGCGACCGAGTTCGGCTTCGGGTATGCCCAGTCCCTGGTCGATGATCTCGACCACGGCTCCTTTACCCACGAAATTTCCCGACGCCTCTACCCGAGACCCCGGCGGCGAGAACGAGGTAGCGTTGTCGATCAGTTCAGCCAGCAGGTGGATCACATCGGCTACCACGCCCGCGCCGACCCGGGCTTCGGGCAACCGGGTGGCCTGCACACGGGAGTAATCCTGGGTCTCCGCGATCGCGCTGCGCACGATGTCGCGAAGCGACACCGGATTGCGCCATCTCCGGCCCGGTCGCTCACCACCGAGGATGATCAGGTTCTCCGCGTTACGACGTTCTCGGGTGGCCAGATGATCGAGCTGGAACAGCAGATTCATCATTTCGGGATCTTCTTGGCGGGCTTCCGCCGCATCCAGCACCTCCAGTTGGCGGTGGGCCATCAACTGGCTGCGATGCGCGAGATTGAGGAATACCGCGTTGACCGCCGACCTGGTCTTGGCCTCGGTCACCGCGGCCGAGACCGCGGCGCGCTGCGCGGAATCGAACGCGTTGGCGACCTCACCGATCTCGTCGCGGCCGAACGCGAGGTCGGGCAACGCCGAGTCGACATCGACAGATTCACCGGTACGAATGCGCGCCATGATCTCGGGCAATTGCTCTTCGGCCAATGCGAGCGTCTGCTGACGCAACCGCCTCAGCCGCTGGCTGAGCCGATTCGCGAGCAGCAAAGTGATCAGGAAGGCCACGACCGAAATAGCCATGACGAGCCCGCCGACGAGCACCGCGGTGTCCGTCGTGTCATCGGCGATCCCACCCGCCCGGTGCTGCATTTGCTCGTACTGGGTGCGCCACAGCGTCCGCAGCTTCGCGACCGCGGCGTCCGAATTCTGCTGCAAGGCATCTCGATCCACCCTGATCGGAGACCCGGCCACAGTGCGAGAGGTCGTCGAGGTTGTAGTCGGGACGTCTTGTTCCCCAGCGCCACGGTCGATCATCGAGTCTTCGAAGGCCAGGAGTTGCTGCCATGCCCGGTCTGCGGTGAGAGTCGAGATCTCGCTGCGCATTCGCGCGTCGTCGCCGCGCGCGAGCGAGTCCAGCAGGGCGTGATATTGCCCAACTCGTCTGACGAACTCACGCTGGGAGCGGGAATCGAGACCCTCATCGGTCACCAGCGCGGCGGTCAAGGCATACGCTGCCGACATGGAGTCGGCGGCCCGGGACAACGCCGCGGTATTCGCGCCCACGATAGCGCTGGCGGCATCGGGAGCATATCGAGCCGTGATATCGATGGCGCGTCCCTGTGTCGCGGCGAGACGACTGTACGTTTGGTACACCTCGTCTACGGTCGCGCTGTCGGCATCGACTCGTGCGCGCATTGCCATCATTTGGCCGACATCACCCGCCATCCCGGCAGCGATGTTGTCGAACGAGCCCGGAATGACCTCGCTCATCGCGGCCACCAAGTCCGTCAGCTCGCGAAGGGCATTGTCCACTCGCTGACGCTCAGCCTTCAGTGCATATTCGTCGAAGGGCCGATGCGCGGCACGAAGCATTGTCAGTCGGCGCTCCTGCTGGATCGCCTCGTCGAATTCCACGGCGTACGGAGCCGTGCGCAGGGTGACGTCAGCCCAGGCCCGATCCTGCCGAGCTTGCGTCGTCAGGTGACGCACGACGCCGGCGACCGCGATGGCGAGCACGATGCTCGGGATCAATGCGATCGCGAGGATCCGGGCCCGGACGCTGCTGGACATCGCCCATCTGATTCTTCCGAATCGCCCACGGCCTACGTCATCTGTTGAATCGGTCGATCGAGATCGCATGCTCACCGGGCACATCCCGCGGCTTGCTGACCGGCAATCAGGCGACCAGCCAAGGCCGGCATACGGAATGCGGCCGGTTTGCGGTCATATTGGGCGGCAGCCGCGTTCGACCGCGCTGCGGGCGGTTCATCGCCGTGGCCGACGAACCGCCCGATCGAGTCCGGGCGCGACCGGCTGCGCCGATACCGTAGATGAGGGCGAAGCACAGTGAGCCCAGCGACGTAAACGCCGATGAGTAGAAGATAAACAGCGATCAGAACATCCATGTGTATTTCCGTGGGCGAGAAATCGTTGATCAGGGCTTGAGGCGGGGCCGCCGTCGGCCGAGCAGCCGTGCAGACGCCGTTGGCTTCGTGGGCCGCGTCGGCTATCGGGATGCCGGCATGGGCAGTGCGTGTTGGGGAACCTTCATGAATCAGCGTGACCGACGCATACGGCGGGTCCCACACCGGGTGACGGCGCCGACCACCTCCGCTGGATCCGGCTCGAGCATCACGGCGTCGGCGAGTTCGGCGGGCTCGCTTTCCATTTGGGCGATCACACCGTGCACCTGCTGTCGCATCTACTTCGAATCCTTCGTCCCGGACTGGACAGCCACGCACTTTGGGGCATGACTCCGAGGAGGTTAACTCGATTAAACCTCCCCATGACCTAGCCATCTGGCTGATAAAGACTGCCCCTTACGCTAGTTCACCAACCAGAGATTCTGGCTTTCCCCTGGTCGACGACCGTCGGAGCTGGGGCGTTGAGCTGTAGTCAGCTACCACCACGGCCGCCACTCGACGCAGCAAGACACGCACGTCCGCTCGAAATGCGCTGCGGGGGCGGTGCGCAATGTGTCGCCCGTGGTCGGATATCGAATTACATATTCTACTATCGAGCACTGACTGTCGCATGACCACCAAGAAAGGTACGACGCGCGTGCCCGACAAACCCGGATCATCCGCTGGTTCGCAGACCCTGAGCCGCGGCATCCGGCTGCTCGAGCTCATCGCCGCCGCCGGTCGGAGTCTGTCGATCGACGAACTCGCCGCGGGTCTCGGTGTACACCGCTCGGTCGCCTATCGACTGCTGCGCACCCTGGAGGACCACGGTCTGATCGCCCGCGACCACTCCGGCCGGATGGCACTCGGCGCCGGGTTGGCCGCTCTCGCGGTCGGAGTCTCGCGCGACCTGCAAGATGCCGCGCTCCCCGAACTGAAAGCGGTTGCGAACGAGCTGGGCATGACCTGCCTGCTCGTCATGATGCTAGACGCTGATGAGGCCGTCACCCTCATCAGCGCCGCACCACAGCAGAGCATCACCGTGTCGTACCGGCCCGGGCATCGGCACCCCCTCACGCGGGGCGCCCCGGGCAAGGCGATCCTGCTCGAGCAGCCCGAGAGCGCCTGGCCGGCGGACCTGCACGACGAACTTGTGCGCAGCCGGGCCCTCGGCTTCGCCGTCAGCCACGGCGAGGTCGTCGCCTCGCTGTGGGCGGTAGCGGTCCCGCTCGTCATTCCCGACCGGCCGCTCGCGTCGATCGCCGTCATCCACGTCTCGCTGCCCCGGCCCGAAGCCGAGATCGCCGAGCGTCTCACGTCTGCCGCCCGGACTATCGCCCGGACGCTGGGTAGCTAGCAGTCGACCGAAATTTTCGACCCCCCCAGCGCGCGGGGCGGGCCGGCGCGCTGCGGGGGTCGGCTACCCGCACCCTATCCGAGTGCCACTGCGGCAGTATCGGACCGCTTCGAGAACACGCCTGCGAAAAACGCGGCGAGCTCGTCCCTCGCATCGAGCGGCAGCACGTGGGCGACATACTGATCCGGACGCACCACGACAACCGCGCCGTCGCGGGAAATTCCGCGCGCGGTGAAGATGTCGTCGACACGATCGACGGCATACACCTTCTCATAGTCGGTGACCTGGAAGGCCCCGACCTTCGGCAGGAACACCGAAGGCACTTTGCCCAGATCCACCCCGGTGTGATCCTGCTGGTAGATCACCTTCACGTCGAACCAGGCGTCGAGATCGGCGCCTTCGGGTGTGTGCACGAGCAGCGGTGATGCGGGCGAGCCGGCGAGCCACTCGGCCAGCTCGGTGGTCTTCGACGCCTCGCCGGCGGCGGGCGCGTCGGCGAAAACGTAGACGCGCCAGCGTCCGTCGGCGGTGGCATGATGCCCGAGGTGAATCGGGTTCGCGTCACAGACGCGGGTCACCATGTTCGATTTGAAGCGTTTGCCGATCGGGAAACCGGTCGCGCGATCCTGGTAGGTTGCCTCGGCGACGAGCGCCGACGGCGCGTACTGCGTCATGAAGCCCGCGGGGAATTCCGCTGTCTTGACATAGAATTCCTCCAACTGGCTCGGGTCGTCCATCTCCTCGGGCCTGGTTGCCATCAGCGTCGACCATTCCCGGTCGAAATCGATGAGGTTCTGCGCGATCACCTGGCGTTCGGCCGAATAGGTGTCGAGGATCGATTCGGCTGCGCGCCCATCCAGTACGTGCCCGAGCTTCCACGCGATGTTCCAGCCGTCCTGCATCGACACGTTCATGCCTTGGCCCGCCTTGGCGGAATGCGTGTGACAGGCGTCGCCGGTGATGAACACGCGCGGAGTGCGGGTCCCACCGTGCTGTGGGGGCACGTCGTCGAACTTGTCGGTCACGCGATGCCCGACCTCGTACACGCTGCGCCACGCGACGTGTTTCACCGTCAACGTGTACGGATGCAGAATCGCGTTGGCGCGCGCCTCGACCTCCTCCTGCGACGTCTGGCGCACTTGGCCGTTGTCGCCCTCGGCGACCTCGCCGAGATCCACGTACATACGGAACAGGAAGTTGCCCTCGCGCGGAATATGCAGGATGCTGCCGCCGTCGTGCGATTGGATCGCGCACTTGGTGCGAATGTCCGGGAAGTCGGTGTCGGCCAGCACGTCCATGACGCCCCACGCGTGATTCGCCTGGTTACCGATGAAACGGCGCCCGATGGATTCCCGAACCTTGCTGCGTGCACCGTCGCAGCCGATCACGTACTTGGCCTTCACTTTTCGCTCTCGGCCGGCCAGGTCGCCGGTCGTGTGCCGCAGGGTCACAGTGACCGGGTGCTCGCCTTCGTCCGCGATTTCCAGCGTGACGAACTCGTAGCCATAGTCGGGTTCCAGGCGCGACGGCGCGTTCTTCGCCACCTCGGCGAAGTAGTCGAGCACACGCGCCTGGTTGACGATCAGATGCGGGAATTCGCTGATGCCGGTCTCATCGTCCACCGTGCGTGCGGCGCGGACGATGTTGCGCGGATTCTGCGGATCGGGCTTCCAGAACGCCATCTCCGTGATGCGGTAGGCCTCGTCGATGATGCGCCCGGCGAAGCCGAACGCCTGGAAGGTCTCCACGCTGCGCGCCTGGATCCCGTCCGCCTGCCCGACCTCGAGCCTGCCGGGACGCCGCTCGACGATCCGGGTGTTGACATCCGGGAACTGCGCGAGCTGCGCTGCGGCGATCATGCCCGCCGGGCCCGAGCCGACGATCAGCACATCCACTTCGTCGGGTAGCTCGGCGGGGCGATCGATACCCACACCGGCGGGAGGCTTGATGCGGGGATCGCCCGAAACGTAGCCATGGTGATGGAACTGCACGGATTCTCCTCACTCCGTTGCGGCGAGCGTATTCGACAACGGATGTTCGATAATAGAATTGCGAATTCTAATATAGATCGATGATACGGGGTGATCCGGCTCTCGCACAAGCTGCGATTGCCAGCGGCCACCGATGACGTTCAGGGTCGCTTCTCCCAGGCATAGATGCCGGCGCGCTGCTGCGCCTCGTTCGCGGGGCACAGGTAGTCGGTGTGATTCTCGTTGCCGCTTTGCGGCGTGATCGTATACGATTTGAGATATGACAAAGGGCGAAAACGCTTCGATGACCGACCCCCGGTTCGCTGCCCTGCCAACCGCGCCCGGCAAGATCATCGCGATACACCTGAGCTATGAGTCGCGCGCCGCACAGCGAGGGCGGCGCCCTGCCGCACCGTCTTACTTTTTCAAGCCCGCCAGCTCAGTCGCGTCATCCGGAGCGCAGATCGAACGGCCCTTCGGGACGGAATTGCTCGCCTTCGAGGGCGAGATCGCGCTCATCATCGGCACACCCGCGCGGAACGTCTCGATCGAGGACGCCTGGTCCCACGTCGCGTGGGTCACCGCCACGAACGACTGGGGCCTCTACGATCTGCGCGACAACGACAAGGGCTCCAACGTGCGCAACAAGGGACGCGACGGCTATACACCGGTCGGCCCCAAGCTCATCGATGCACGACGCGTCGACCCGTCAGCGCTGCGGGTCCGCACCTGGCACAACGGACAGCTCGTCCAGGACGACACGACAGCGGACCTGATCTTTCCGCTCGCGCAATTCGTGGCCGACCTATCGCAGCACCTCACCCTCGAAGCCGGTGACATCGTCCTGACCGGCACTCCGGCCGGATCCTCGGTCGCTCAGCCGGGGGACGTGATCGAGGTGGAGGTCGACGCGCCGGTCGCCGACGGCGCACCTACCAGCGGGCGCCTGGTGACCACGGTGGTCGCGGGCTCGCGCTGCTTCGATCCCGAGCTCGGCTCGCTGCCCTCGGTCGACGACCGGCAGCGCGAGGAGGCATGGGGATCGCGCGCGGCGGCGAACCTTCCTGCTGCCGAGCCGGCAGCGCCCGCGCTCTCGCCCGAGGTTCGCGCGAAGCTCCTGGAAGCTCCGGTCGCGGGGCTGTCGCAGGCGCTGCGCAAGCGCGGCCTCGACAACGTCTCCATCGATGGCGTGCGGCCGATGCACCAGGCGACGAAATTGGTCGGGACAGCGAAAACTTTGCGTTTCGTGCCGAACCGCGAGGACCTCTTTCGCAGCCACGGTGGCGGCTACAACGCGCAGAAGCGCGCCTTCGATTCCGTCTCCCCCGGCGAGGTCATCGTCATCGAGGCCCGCGGCGAGCGCGGCTCCGGAACTCTCGGCGACGTGCTCGCCCTGCGCGCGAAGGCGCGGAACGCGGCGGGCATCGTGACCGACGGCGGTGTACGCGACTTCGCGACAGTCGCCGAGATCGGCATCCCGGTGTTCAGCCAGGGCGGCCACCCGGCCGTCCTCGGCCGCAAGCATGTGCCGTGGGACATCGATGTCGCCATCGCCTGCGGCGGCGCGACGGTGCTTCCTGGTGACGTCATCGTCGGCGACGACGACGGTGTCATCGTCATCCCTGCCGCGCTCGCCGAAGAGGTCGCCGACGCCGCCCTCGCCCAGGAGGTCGAGGACGCTTGGGTGGCCGAGCAGGTAGCGGCGGGACATCCGGTCGACGGCCTGTTTCCCATGAACGCCGCATGGCGCGCGCGCTACGAACAAGCGCGGGGCAATGTCGAGGATTGAGACCGGGGTGGCCGAGCCACCGAAGATCGTCAGCAAATCGCAGCGTGCATACGAATGGATCCACGCTCGCATCACCGACCGTAGATTCGTGCCCGGCTACCGGCTCGTGCTGGGGACGATCGCCGAATCGCTGGACATGAGTGTGGTGCCGGTCCGCGAGGCGGTCCGGCGCCTCGAGGCCGAGGGCCTCGTCGAGTTCGAGCGCAACGTCGGTGCTCGGGTCGCGCTGATCGACCCTACCGAGTACGTCCACACGATGCAGACCCTCGGTGTCATCGAGGGCATCGCCACGGCGCTCGCGGTCGCGCACCTCACCGAGGCCGAACTCGACCGCGCCGCGGCGATCAACAATCGGCTGCGACTGCTGCTCGACGACTTCGATCCGCACCAATTCACGCTGACCAACGAGCAGTTCCACCTGGTCCTGTTCGAGCCGTGCCCGAATCCGCACATCCTCGACCTGGTGCGCCGGGGCTGGACGCGGCTGTCGGGCGTACGCGACTCCACCTTCGCTTTCGTGCCCGAGCGTGCGCAGGCGTCGGTGGACGAGCACGACCACATCCTCGATCTCATCCGAAGTCGGGCCGATCCACTCGAGATCGAGCTGGCCGCCCGCCGCCACCGGTGGCGAACGATGACCGCCTATCTCGCCCGGCACGATCCGAGCGCGCGCGACGACGGCGTGGCCGCCGGCACCAATTGATCCGAATCCGCACCGCTTCCGACCCAAAGGACCAACCATGGCACTTCCCGATCGCCACATCCCCGCCGACTTGCCCGAACGCATCCAGCACTACATCGGCGGCGAGTTCGTCGACTCCGTCGACGGCGACACTTTCGACGTGCTCGATCCGGTCTCGAACGAAACATACGTGCGCGCCGCCGCAGGCAAGAAGGCCGATATCGATCGCGCCGTCAGCGCCGCACGCACCGCGTTCACCGAAGGCCCGTGGCCGAAACTGCTCCCCCGCGAGCGTTCGCGGGTACTGCACCGCATCGCCGACATCGTCGAGTCGCGCGATGCCCGCCTCGCCGAACTGGAGAGCTTCGACTCGGGTCTGCCGATCACCCAGGCGCTCGGCCAGGCGCGCCGGGCCGCGGAGAATTTCCGGTTCTTCGCCGATCTGATCGTCGCCCAAGCCGACGACACCTACAAGGTGCCCGGGCGCCAGATCAACTACGTCAACCGCAAACCGATCGGCGTCGCAGGCCTGATCACACCCTGGAACACCCCGTTCATGCTGGAGAGCTGGAAGCTCGCTCCGGCGCTGGCCACGGGCAACACCGTCGTGCTCAAGCCCGCGGAGTTCACGCCGCTGTCGGCGTCGCTGTGGGCGGGCATCTTCGCGGAGGCGGGACTGCCACAGGGCGTGTTCAACCTGGTCAACGGTCTGGGTGAGGACGCGGGCGACGCGCTGGTCAAGCACCCCGAGGTACCGCTCATCTCGTTCACCGGCGAGAGCCGCACAGGCCAGATCATCTTCGGCAACGCCGCGCCGTACCTGAAGGGGTTGTCGATGGAACTCGGCGGCAAATCCCCGGCCGTCGTGTTCGACGACGCCGACCTGGACGCCGCGATCGATGCGACGATCTTCGGTGTCTTCTCCCTCAATGGCGAGCGCTGCACCGCGGGCAGCCGGATCCTCGTGCAGCGTGCGGTGTACGAGGAGTTCGTCGAGCGCTACGCCGCCCAGGCCGAGCGGGTGAAGGTCGGTTACCCCCACGACCCGGCTACCGAGGTCGGCGCGCTCGTGCACCCCGAGCATTACCAGAAGGTCGTCGATTACATCGAGATCGGCAAAGGCGAGGCCCGCCTGGTGGCCGGCGGCGACCGGCCCGCGGAGTTCCCGGAAGGCAACTTCGTGCGGCCCACGGTCTTCGCCGATGTGAAGCCCGACGCTCGGATCTTCCAGGAAGAGATCTTCGGCCCGGTCGTCGCGATCACCCCGTTCGACACCGAGGAGGAGGCGCTCGCACTCGCCAACGGCGTGAAGTACGGTCTGGCCGCCTACATCTGGACCAACGATCTCGAGCGCGCACACAACTTCTCGCAGGCGGTCGAGGCCGGCATGGTCTGGCTCAACTCGAACAACGTGCGGGACCTGCGGACACCGTTCGGCGGCGTGAAGGCCTCGGGGCTCGGCCACGAGGGTGGCTACCGCTCCATCGACTTCTACACCGACCAACAGGCCGTCCACATCACCCTCGGCAAGGTGCACAACCCCACCTTCGGCAAGGCGGCACCGCACGACGATCCCACCACCGTCCGCAGCGTCCAGCGCTGAGCCCCCCAGAGCACCGGCTCCCCGACCCCATCACAGCAAGGCAACCACGATGACCGAACGCACTCCCACGTCCTCAGGCTTCTTCGTCTCACCGGAGGCTCCCATCACGGCGGACAACCCGGTACCGACGCCTGCTTCGCCGCCACCGGACATCCTCCGCGTCGCCTACGCCGAGCTCGTCGTGACCGACCTGACCGCCTCGCGGGAGTTCTACGTGGACGTGCTCGGCCTCATCGTGACCGAAGAGGACGAGAACGCGATCTACCTGCGCACGCTGGAAGAGTTCATCCACCACAACCTCGTGCTCCGACAGGGGCCGGTCGCCGCGCTGGCCGCACTGTCGTACCGCGTGCGCACCCCGGCGGACCTCGATCTCGCGGTCGCCTTCTACACCGAGCTCGGGTGCCGCGTCGAGCGACGCGCGGAGGGCTTCACGAAGGGCATCGGCGACTCGGTGCGCGTCGTCGACCCGCTCGGATTCCCGTACGAGTTCTTCTATGCGACCGAGCACGTCGAGCGGCTCGCCTGGCGTTACGACCTCTACACACCGGGCGCCCTGGTGCGGCTGGACCACTTCAACCAGGTCACCCCCGACGTCCCCCGCGCCGTCGCGCACTACCAGGACCTCGGCTTCCGCGTCACCGAGGACATCCAGGACGCGGAGGGCACCACCTACGCCGCCTGGCTGCGCCGCAAACCGACCGTGCACGACACCGCCACCACCGGCGGCGATGGGCCCCGCCTGCACCACGTCGCGTTCGCCACGCACGAGAAGCACAACATTCTCGCGATCTGCGACAAGCTCGGCGCCCTGCGCCGGTCCGATCACATCGAGCGGGGTCCGGGCCGCCACGGTGTGTCCAACGCCTTCTACCTGTACCTGCGCGACCCGGATGGCCATCGCATCGAGATCTACACGCAGGACTACTACACCGGCGATCCCGACAACCCGGTGGTGACCTGGGATGTCCACGACAACCAGCGCCGCGACTGGTGGGGCACGCCCGTCGTGCCGTCGTGGTACACCGATGCCTCGCTGGTGCTCGATCTGGACGGCAACCCGCAGCCGGTGCTGGCGCGCACCGACTCCAGCGAGCTGGAGGTCACGATCGGCGCCGATGGCTTCTCCTACACCCGCGAAAACGGTGGCGACGACCTGCCCGACTGGAAGAAGGGCGAATACAAGCTCGGCCACCAGCTCTAGCCACCGGACCGAGCCGGTCGAACCACCGAACAGGAAGGGACTTCGGATGGCGCTGGACGCCGAAACCATCACAGCGATCGCCGACGAACTCGCCGTCGCAGAACGCGACCGAACCATGGTGCCGCTGCTGACCGCGCGGCACCCGGGCATGACGGTCGAGGATGCCTATGCCGTGCAGAACGAATGGCGGCGCCGCGGCATCGCCGCGGGGCGCCGTCCGGTCGGCCGCAAGATCGGGCTGACGAGCAAGGTGATGCAGGTGGCGACCGGCATCACCGAGCCCGATTACGGCGCGATTTTCGCCGACGCGGTCTTCGACAACGGCTCGCTCATCGAACACGGGCGGTTCTCCAATGTCCGCATCGAGGTCGAGCTCGCGTTCGTGCTGGCCGAGCCCCTGGAGGGCCCGCACGCCACCGTATTCGACGTATTGCGCGCCACCGATTACGTCATCCCGGCGCTGGAGATCCTGTCCTCGCGTATCGAACTGCAGGGCAGGACGATCGTCGACACCATCAGCGACAACGCCGCTTTCGGCGGGCTGCTGTACGGCGGCAACCCGATGCGGACCGGCGACCTCGACCTCCGTTGGGTTTCCGCCCTGCTCTACCGCAACGAGACGATCGAGGAGTCCGGGGTCGCGGCGGCCGTACTGAACCACCCCGCCACCGGCGTCGCCTGGCTGGCGAACAAACTCGCCCGGCACGGCGACCGGCTCGAGGCCGGCGAGATCGTCCTGGCCGGCTCCTTCACCCGCCCGATGTGGGTGGAACGTGGCGACATCGTGCTCGCCGACTACGGACCGATGGGAACCCTCTCATGCCGCTTCGTCTGAACCCGACCTTCCGGGATCGGCTGGCCCATGCCGACCGCGCCCTCTTCGGTGGATGGATCTGCTCGGGTTCGCCCGTCGCCGCGGAGATCATGGCGGGGGCAGGCCTCGACTGGCTGCTCATCGATATGGAGCACGCGCCCAACGGTTTGGAATCCACGCTCGCGCAGCTGTACGCGGTGTCCGGCTATCCGTCCACACCGGTCGTCCGCGTGCCGGTGGGCGACACGGTGATTCTCAAGCAGGTGCTCGACCTCGGGGCGCAGAACATCCTCGTGCCGATGATCTCGACGCCCGACGAGGCGGCGAACGTCGCGGCGGCGACCCGGTACCCACCCGTGGGCAGGCGCGGCGTGGGCAGCGCGCTCGCACGCTCGGCTCGATGGAACCGAGTGGAGGGGTACCTGCGCAACGATGCCGACCACGTGTCGGTGTTCGTGCAGATCGAAACGGCGGAGGGCGTGGAGAACGCCCGCGAAATCGCCGAAACGCCTGGCGTGGATGGAGTTTTCGTCGGCCCGAGCGACCTGGCGGCCTCGATGGGCCTGATCGGGCAGCAGACCCATCCCGAGGTCGTCGCCGCCGTGAAGCGCGCTTTCTCGGGCATCGCCGCGGCGGGCAAACCGATCGGCGTGAACGCCTTCGATCCCGTCGCCGCGCGCGACTACACCGCGGCCGGCGCCCGATTCATCCTGGTCGGAGCTGATGTGGCACTTCTCGCGCGAGGCTCGGAAACGCTGGCCGAGACATACATCGGAAGCACGGACACGGCTCCGTCTGCCTCCTACTGAAAGGATCCGAACGATGCGAGATCAGCAGACGACACCGTCTGAGCTGGGCGACGAATCCCTCGCCGTCTCCGAGACACCCGCCCCGGAAGTGGCCGATCACGAAAGCGCGCTGCTTTCCGCCGTTCCACACCAGTTGTTCATAGCCGGCGCATGGGTCGATGCTGCCGGCGGCGGCACCTTCGCGGTGCGCGACCCGGCCACCGGCGCAGTTGTCCGTGAGGTGGCCGACGCGACGGCCGCCGACGCGATCCGTGCGTTGGACGCGGCGGTGGCCGCGCAGGAGTCGTGGGCAGCCACGGCGCCGCGCACCCGCAGCGACATCCTGCGCCGTGCCTGGGAACTCGTGCAGGAGCGCACGGAGGACCTCGCGCTGCTGATGACGGTCGAGATGGGCAAGCCGCTCGCCGAGGCCCGCGGCGAGGTCGCTTACGGCGGCGAGTTCCTGCGGTGGTTCAGCGAGGAAGCCGTCCGCATCCATGGCAGGTACGGGCTCAACCCCGAGGGAACGGGGCAGATGGTCGTCTCGCAGCGGCCGGTGGGACCCTCGTTCTTCATCACACCATGGAACTTCCCCTTCGCGATGGCGACCCGCAAGATCGCCCCCGCCCTCGCCGCGGGATGCACGGTCGTGATCAAGCCCCCACAGCTGACACCGCTGACCACCTTGTTCTTCACTCAACTGCTGGCTGATGCCGGCCTTCCCGCCGGCGTGGTGAACGTGGTCACCTCCGCGTCGTCGCGCCGGGTGTCGGCGCCGATCATCGCCGATCCGCGGTTGCGGAAACTGTCCTTCACCGGGTCGACCGAGGTCGGCCGTCAGCTCATCGCCCAGGCCGCCGAGAACGTGCTGCGCGTGTCGATGGAACTGGGCGGCAACGCGCCGTTCGTGGTGTTCGAAGACGCCGACCTCGACAAAGCGGTCGACGGGGCGATCACCGCCAAGTTCCGCAACATCGGCCAGGCGTGCACCGCCGCGAACCGCTTCATTGTGCATGAGCGCGTCGCGACGGAGTTCGCGAAGCGGGTCACCGCGCGGGTCGAGGAGATGAAGATCGGCCGCGGTACCGAGGATGGCGTGACGATCGGTCCGCTGATCGATGACGACGCGGTGAACAAGGCCGCCGAACTCGTCGCCGACGCAACGGCCCGCGGCGCGTCCGTGCTCACCGGCGGCGCGCGGATCGACAGTCCCGGCAGTTTTTACGAGCCGACCGTCGTCACCGGCGTCATCGAAGGCAGCGCCATCCTTCGAGAGGAGATATTCGGCCCGGTCCTCGCGATCGCGACATTCGCCACCGAGGACGAAGCGGTCCACCTCGCGAACAACACCGAATACGGCCTCGTCTCGTATGTCTATACCCAGGATCTCGCGCGCGGGCACCGTATGATCGACAAGCTCGAGACCGGCATGATGGGCCTCAACTCCGGTGTCGTCTCCAATGCCGCGGCCCCGTTCGGCGGAGTCAAGCAGTCGGGCGTCGGCCGTGAAGGCGGCTTCGAGGGCATCCACGAGTTCCTCGCCACGAAGTACACCCTCATCCCGAGCAACTGATCGCCCAGCACGGCCCCGGCCTGGATATTGCTTCGATGGATAGCCGTTGCGCCCATCGTTTCCCAGGCCGGGGCCGTGCTATCAGGTGACGATCCGCAGCGGGTGCTCGAGCACTTCCTTCAGTTGTTGCAGGAATCGGGCGGCTACCGCGCCGTCGACCGCGCGGTGATCCGCGGACAGCGTGACGCGCAGAATCTTGCGGGTGATCACCTTGTCGAGCGATAGCCGCAGCTCGTCCTGGGCAGCGCCGACCGCGAGAATCGCGGACTCGGGCGGGTTGATGACGGCGGTGAACTGCTCGATGCCGAACATCCCCAGGTTCGAGATGGTGAATGTGCCGCCGGACATCTCGTCGGCACGAAGCTTGCGATCGCGGGCGCGTTCGGCCTTGTCCCGTGTCTCGGCGGCGATTTCGGAGATCGACTTGCGGTCCGCGTCGCGGATCACTGGAACCAGTAAACCGGTCGGTGTGGCGACGGCGACACCGAGATGGATACCTCGGTGTCGGCGCAGCATGTCTGCGGCAAAAGAGACGTTCAGAGCCGGGTCGTTGCGCAGCGTCACAGCGACCGCCCGGACGAGCAGGTCGTTGACACTGGCCTTGCCCTTACCCGCAGCGACCAGCGTGTCGTTGATCTGCGCTCGGAATCCGATCAGCTCGGTGACGTCGATCGCGCTGGTCAGGTAGATATGCGGCGCCTGTTGCATGCTCTCGGTGAGCCGCTTGGCCGAGACCTGCTGAATCGTGCTCAGCGGGATCTCGTCGTAGTCGCCGGGGACCGCGGCGGCCGGCTGCGGAGCGAGGTTCTTCGCACCCGAGGTGGATTCGGCTGGCTGGGTGGATTCGGCTGCGCTAGGCGTGCGGTGCGCCGCTTCGACGTCGCGGCGGGTGACGCGCCCGCCCGGGCCGGTGCCGGTCACCGCGGACAGATCCAGGCCCAGTTCCCGGGCGATCTTGCGGGCCAGCGGCGAGGATTTCGTGCGTTCTCCGGGTTCGCCCGCGGGCGCTGCGGCGGCGAGCACGCTCACGGGCGCATCCCCCGTGACAGCGGGTTCCACGCTGACCGATGGCGTGTTCGATTCAGCAGCCGCACCGACCGCGGCCTGGGCGGCCGACCCGGTGCCGTCGCCGACGATCGCGATCGGTTCGCCGATCGGCACTCGCGTCCCGGCCTCGGCGAGGATTTGTTCGAGCACGCCGTCGTCGTAAGCCTCCAGCTCCATGAGAGCCTTGTCGGTCTCGATCTCGGCGATCACCTCACCGCGGGTGATCTGGTCGCCCACCTGTTTGAGCCAGGCCGAGACGACGCCCTCCTCCATCGTGTCGGAGAGGCGGGGCATAGTGATTTCGGGCAACGTCCTGTCTTTCTGATTCCGGTGTCAGCGCCTACGGCCAACGGCCGCAAGGGTTTCCACGGCAGCGGTATAGAGAGATTCGGCCGACGGCAGTGCGAGTCGCTCGAGCGGTTTGGCATACGGCAGCGGCACCTCGGCCATGGCCACCCGGCGCACCGGGGCGTCCAGGTAGTCGAAGGCGCCGTCGGAGATCGACGCGGCCACCTCCGCGCCGATGCCGTAGGTGAGCCAATCGTCCTCGCCGACGACGCAGCAGCCGGTCTTCCGAACCGAGGCGACGAGGGTCTCGCGATCCAGCGGACGCAGGCTGCGCAGGTCGATGACCTCCGCTGAGATTCCCTCCTCGGCAAGGCGTTCGGCGACCTGAGTGGCCACCGTCGCCATCCGGGAATAGCCGATCAAGGTGATGTCGGAGCCTGCTCTCGTCACCGCGGCCTTGCCGATCGGGACGGGCGCGAGTTCGTCGGGCACCTCGCCTTTGGTGTTGTACAACGCGAGGTTCTCGAGGAAGAGCACCGGGTCGTTGTCCGCGATCGCGGCTTTCAGCAGGGCACGGGCATCGGCGGGGGTGCTCGGGGCGACCACCTTCAGTCCGGGCACGAACGCGTAGTACAGCTCGATGTTCTGCGAGTGGGTGGCGCCCAGCTGCTGACCGCCGCCGCCCGGCGTGCGAATGACCATCGGCACGCTGGTCTGCCCGCCGAACATGCCGTAGATCTTGGCCGCATGGTTGACGATCTGGTCCAACGCCAGCAGCGAGAAATTGATCGTCATGATCTCGACGACCGGACGCAACCCGAGCATCGCGGCCCCGATGGCCGCACCGACGAAACCCTCCTCGGCGATCGGGGTGTCGCGCACCCGCTTTTCCCCGAACTCGTCGAGGAGGCCGGCCGTGATCTTGTAGGAGCCTTCGAAGACGCCGATCTCCTCCCCGAGCAGGAACACATCGTCGTCGCGCCGCATCTCCTCGCGCAGAGTTTCGCGCAGTGCTTCACGATAGGTCATCACAGGCACAGTGGTCGTCCTCAGGCTTTGAACAGCGGATCGGCGGGCAGACGGCGAGAATCGCCCGCTACCGGGGTGGCATAGGTGTAGTCGAACAGGCTCGACGGTTCCGGGTGCGGGCTGGCGTCGGCGAACTCCACCGCCGCCGCAACCTCGGCGCGCACGTCGTCGTCGATTTCGGTCACGGACTGCTCGGACAATATGCCGGCCGCCAGCAGCGCGGCCTGCAATCGCGCGATCGGATCGTGCTCACGTGCGGCCGAGACCGCCTCGGAGCTGCGATATTTCGCCGGGTCGACCACCGAATGCCCTTTGAGCCGGTGACTCACCGCCTCGAGCAGGGCCGGCTTCCCCTCGGACCGAGCGCCTTCCAGCAGCTCGCGGGCGATGTCCCGCACGGCGAGCACATCGGTGCCGTCGACCCGTTCGCCGCGCATCCGGTAGGCGGCGGCGCGCTTGTACAGGTCCGGCTCGGCCGAGGAGCGCTCGACGGTGGTGCCCATGCCGGTCTGGTTGTTGATCACCAGGAACACCACCGGCAGCCGCCACAGCGCCGCGATGTTCAGCGCCTCGTGGAAGGCACCGATATTGGTGGTGCCATCCCCCATCTGGCACACCACGACGTCATCGCCGCCGCGATAGTCGATGGCCAGCGCGGCGCCCACCGCCAGCGGAACCTGTCCGCCCACGATGGCGTAGCCGCCCAGCAGCCGCGTCGCGGTGTCGTACATATGCATCGAGCCGCCCCAGCCCTTCGAGGTGCCGGTGGTGCGCCCGTACAGCTCAGCCATCACCCGGCCGGGCTCGATGCCCTTGGCGAGGGCGTAGCCGTGCTCGCGGTAGTTCGTGAACAGATAGTCGGTGGGCCGCATCGCCGCGGCCACGCCGACCACAGTCGCCTCCTCACCGAGATTCAGATGGCAGTAACCGCCGATCTTGGCCTGCTGGTAGCTCTGCGCGGTGCGTTCCTCGAAGCGCCGAATGAACAGCATGTCTCGGTAGAGTTCGCGCAGAACCTGCGGATCCTCGTCGGCGAAACGCTTGTCGTTCTCGGTGTTCGCCGCGCCTCGCGGCGTGCTCCGCGCGGGCTTACCGGTGGTCTTGCGCGGCGTGCTGGTCGTGGTCACAGTGGCCTCCTCAGCGCTGGCGCGGCGCGATGTGTACTGGCAGGCCGAGCCCGGTCAGGGCCGCCTCCATACCGATCTCGCCGAGGGTGGGGTGGGCGTGGATGGTGTCGGCGAGCTCGTCCAGCGTCGCCTCCAGCGCGATCGCCAGCGCGCCTTCGGCGATCAGATCGCTGGCCGACGGCCCGATGATGTGTACGCCGAGCACCTCGTGATGCCGCTGTCCGGCAACGATCTTCACGAAGCCCTCGGTCTCGCCGAAGGTCTTCGCCCGGCCCAATGCCGCGAACGGGAACTTGGCGGTGATCACCTCCAGCCCCTCCGCGCGGGCCGCCTCCTCGGTCCGGCCGACGCTCGCGATCTCGGGATGCGTGAAGGTGGCCGCGGGGATCACCGCATAGTCGATGTGGGCCTGGTGCCCGGCGATCACGTCGGCGGCGGTCAGGCCCTGATGCGAGGCGACGTGCGCGAGCAACGCCCGGCCCGTGACGTCCCCGATCGCGTAGACGTGCTCCACACCGGTGCGCAACTGGTCGTCGACCAGGATGAAGCCCCTCGCGTCCGTGGTGATCCCGACCGCGTCCAGACCGAGTTCAGCTGTGTTCGGCCGCCGGCCGACACCGACGAGAACTACGTCGGCTTCGCATTCGCGCGCCTTCGGGCCACCCACGTTGACGCGCAGCGAATCGCCCGAGGCGATCGACTCGACCGCCGATCCGGTCAGCACGGTGATGCCGCGCTTGGCCAGCGATCGGCCCAGTGCGGCGCCGATCTCCCTGTCCTCCAATGGAACCAGACGATCCTGCACTTCGACGACCGTCACCTCGCTGCCGAATGCCGCGAACAGGCTGGCCCACTCCGCCCCGACGGCGCTGCCACCGATCACCACCAGTCGCCGTGGCACCTCGGTCAACCCGAACGCCCCGTCGGAGGTGATCACGCCGGGCAGGTCCGCCCCGGGTATCGGTAACCGGGCCGGCACCGAACCGGTTGCGATGATCACGTCCTCGGCGCTCACCCGCCGGATCGGTCGGGTAGGCGCGGCCGCGTAGCGCGGTCCACCCGGGAAGATCGGGGACGCCCCTACCTCGTGCACCTCGACCTCCGTGGCACCGACGAACCGAGCGTGCCCCTCGAGGACGGTCACGCCGTTGGCCTGCAGCAGCGACGCGACACCGTCGGTCAACTCCTTGACGATGCCGTCCTTGCGCTGCCGAACACCGGCGAAGTCGAACCGCACATTGTCGGCGCTGACTCCGAAATCTGCTGCGGCACTAACTGTCTGGAAGACCTCAGCCGAACGCAGCATTGCCTTGGTCGGGATGCAACCCCAGTTCAGGCAGACGCCGCCCGGGCGTTCCTTCTCCACCAGGCCGACCGAGAGGCCGCGCTGCGCCGCGCGAATCGCGGCCACATAGCCGCCCGGCCCGCCACCGACGACCAGAAGATCGAAGTCCGGCACTCGTGGTGCTCCTCGTCTCGAATGATTACGACCCCGACCGGATGTGGCGGAGTCAACAAGACGAGTCTGGCGGCCCCATGATGCACAAACAATGACACCGAAGCCCAGGAATCACGCATCGAAAATGGGCGCAGAGCACAATCAAGAGGAGGCGGCGTCGAGTTCCGCCGACGCGAGCGCCAAGGAAAGCTCCAGGTAGCAGCGTTGCCCTTCGAGGGGACGGCCGAGCAGTCCGGTGATGCGGTGCAACCGGTTGATGACGGTGTTGCGATGGCAGTGCAACCGCGACGCCGCGTGGGCCGCCGATCGATTCTCCGCCAGCCACACCGTCAGCGTGTGGAGCAGGACCTCGCGCTCCTTGTCCGGCAGCGCGAGCAGCGGACCGAGCACATGCTGTCGCAATCGTGCGGCGAGATCCGGTTCCCGGACCAGCAGCGCCTCGGGATAGCGCTCCTCCAGCGACACCAACCGCGCCCCACCAGCAGGTATCGTCTCCAAGGCGAGCAGGGCCAGTGCATGCGCGACGGCTACCTGCGCCAGTCCCGGTACGGCTGGCGACGCGCCCGCCCGCCCCCGCAGCTGTGGCCGCACATTCCGCAGCGCGGTGTCACTCGAGCAGGACTCCAGCGACACCAATCCGACGGTCGTGTCGACTCGGTCATGCCACACCGAACGAATACCCGACGCCGCCAAGGCCGCCTCCGCGCCGGTGTGCAGCGGCCTGCCGTCGCCGCGAGCGGCCACCACCAGGTATTCGCCCTGGGCAGGCAGATTCAGTTCGCGCGCCACGCGGGCGGCGAACGCCGCATCGAGTGCGCGCCCTGCCAGTACGTCTTCGATCAGCGCGTGCCGGCGCCGCTCATCGCGACGTACCTGCTCGAGCTCGGTCTTGCGGTAGGAGGTGACCAGCGCCGAGGACAGCCCATCGACCACCGCCCACATTGCGGTACCCGCCTCCTGCAACTCCCGTGGACCCACGTTCTCGGCGCGGTCGAGCAACGCTGCCCAGATGATCCCGCCACCGAGCCGAAACGTCCGCAACATCGCCTCCAACGGCACACCCTGCTCGGCGCGGTGCCTGCCGATGGTGGCCGCAACATCGTCCACTTCGGGATCAGCGATCCTGCCGCCGAGTAGATCCAGGATGCGGGTGAGGTAGCACCTGCACCCGTCGCGCAGATCGTCGCGGGGAACCGAGGTGTAATCGGTCCATTCCGGGTTGTCGGTGAAGATCGCCGAGATCAGACGCTCGGTCAGCGACGCAACGTCGGCATGGCACGCCTCGGCGAGCCTGCGCGTGCCGGAGGTCGACAGGATCGAATGAGGCGTGCCCATGAACCCACGCTACTGACCACCCGCTGTCGAGATCAGCGAGGGACCTGTCGATGACCGAGCGGCCGCAGGTTCGCGCCGTGGAATAGGTCACTGGACGCCGTGCCATTTCCCCGAAACCAGGCAGCAGCGGGCACTCGCCAACTTTTGGATGAGGTCTACCGTCAGGAAACGTGCATAGAATCGGTGCGATGTCCGACTCGCATGCAGACGCACCGAAGATACACCGGGATACCGGGGACCCCGCGCCGGTGCGGCGCGAGTTCACCGGTGAACCGCCCACCGGAGGTGACCTGGAGGCGGCAATCGCTCGACAGGTGCGCGCGTTGCGCAAGGCCAGAGGGCTCTCGGTTGCCGAAATGGCAACCTTGGTCGGCATCTCCAAGGCCATGCTGTCGAAGATCGAGAACGCCCAGACCTCGTGCAGTCTGTCCACGTTGGCGCGGCTTGCCGCGGGCCTCGATGTCCCGGTGACCTCACTGTTCCGTGGAGCGGACACGGCCAGAGAAGCGGTGTACGTGCCCGCAGGCCATGGCGCGGTCATCGTCGGGCGAGGCACGCGGGTCGGCCACCACTACGAGTTGCTCGGGTCGCTGCGTGGACAGCACAAGCGGCTGGAACCGGTGGTTGTGACGCTGACCAACGCCAGCGAGGTCTTCCCCCGTTTCCAGCATGCCGGCACCGAACTGCTGTACATGCTCGAAGGCGTCATGGTGTACGGCCACGGAGATGCCGAATACACATTACGTCCAGGCGATTCGCTGCTGCTCGACGGCGAGGGCATCCATGGCCCCAACGACTTGGTGCGGCTGCCGATACGTTTTCTCGCCGTGACCGCCTACCCGGACAATCACACCGAAGAGTGATCGCTGCGCCGCACGAGAGCTTGCGGCCGCGCGGGCCGACACTCGGATCGGCAATTCTTCCATCGAGAATCACTGTCTCATTAGGATAGACAGCTAGCCGGAACCAGGATTCCGCACCCGGTCGGTCCGCCCGATCCGGGCGCGCGGCGCTCTCTTCCGTTCTTGAAATGCGCCACTGCACTTCTCGCGCTCACGTCGTCACCGGAACATCACCGTTTCGTAATGCTGTTGTAATCATTAGTATGTTTCATAGTATGAAACAACGATCTACAACAAGAAACAGGTCCGCTGTGACAGAAACCCATAGCTACGTAATCGTCGGCGGCGGCCTGGAAGGCCTGGCCATCGCTTGGTCGCTGGCCGATCGCGGCGAGACCGATGTAGTCGTGCTCGAACGCGGCACGCTGTGCTCGGGTATGACCGGCAAGTCCAGCGGCGTCGTGCGCTGCCACTACGGCGCGCCCTCGCTGGCCGCGATGTCCTGGTATGGAAACGACGTCTTTGCCAGGGCCGGCGAGATCCTGGACGACGACCTGGGATTTCAACAGTGCGGCTATGTCGTCGGCGTCGCCGCGAACAATATCGAGCCGCTGCGAGCGAACGTGGCGATGATGCAGGGAGTCGGCGTCGACGTGCAACTCATCGATCACGACACGATGGGATCCCTCTGGCCCGGCCTGAACCTGGAGGATTTCGCGGCTTTCGCCTACGAGCCGCGCGGCGGACGGGGCGAGGCCTACCTGGCCGGGATGGGGTTCGCCGCTGCGGCGCGCAAGCGTGGTGTGCGGATCCGCCAGTCCACGCCGGTCGCGTCGCTGCTGCAGCACGCATCGGGAACGGTGTACGGCGTCGTTCTCGCCGACGGCACCGAAATCCACAGTGAGACGGTCATTCTCGCCGCAGGGCCATGGACTTCCGCCCTCGCCGCGGGGGCGGGTGTCGAGCTGGATATCAAAGCGCAGCGGGCCCAGCTGGTACTGATCGATCAGGGTGTGCCGACCCCGGTCGTCCCGGTCCTGTCCGACTTGTCGGGGCTGGCGTACATCTGTCGAGAGCCGAACGGGGAGCTCCTGGTGGGCAATTCGGACCACAGTGCGCCTGAGTACATCGACCCGGACCACTATGCGAACCGTGCCGACGAATCGACCATCGAGAAAGTGGTCGGCAAGCTGGGCCATCGACTGCCTGACATGCCCGACCCGCGCGTCACCAGCTCCTATGCCGGCGCCTACGACGTGACGCCCGACTACAACCCGATCATCGGGCCTGCCCCCGTCGACGGCCTGTTCCTGGCCGCTGGTTTCTCCGGGCACGGCTACAAGATCTCCCCCGCCGTAGGCAAACTGGTGGCCGATCTGGTCACCGACGGCAAAACCGACCTGCCGAACGTGAACCCCCGCGACTTCCGCTATGAGCGCTTCGCCGAAGGCGATCCGCTGGTCAGCTTGCACCCCTACGCGGGCGCCGGCGAAATGCGCTGAGCCCGACATTTTCCACCGCCGACCGACCACCACCCCTGGAGTTCGTCATGGCCATCGACACCGCACTCGTCCCGGAGACCATTACCGCCCCGAGCCTCGCCGAACTGGCGCGGGCCACCGACACCCGCTACATCCTGGCCCTGTTCGTCACACTATCGGGGAAGCCCTGCGCCAAACTCGTTCCCATCGAGGCCATCGACCAACTCGTCGAGGACGGTGCCGGCTTCGCCGGATACGCGGCGGGCACCATGGGCCAGCAGCCGCGCGACCCTGACCTCATCGCCGTACCGGATCCGGCATCCTTCACACCGATACCATTCGTACGTCCCGGCCTGGCACTGGTGCACTGCGACCCGCACGTCGAGGGCAAACCGTGGCCCTACGCACCGCGAAACATACTCGCCCAGATGCTCGAGCGGGCGGCCACACGCGGGCTCTCGGCGAAAGTGGGCGCCGAAGTGGAATACTTCCTCGTCCAGCGGGATGCCAACGGCGCGCTGCGGACCGCGGATGTCGCCGACACCAGCAAACAGCCGTGCTACGACGCGCGTGATGTCACCCGAATGTACGACCACCTCACTGAGGTTTCCGCCGCGATGAATGCCCTCGGCTGGGGAAATTACGCCAGCGATCACGAGGACGCGAACGGTCAGTTCGAGCAGAATTTCACCTATGCCGATGCGATGACCACCGCCGATCGGGTGATCACCGCCCGCTATCTGCTCTCGGTCATCGCCGAAAAGCGCGGGATGCAGGCCACCTTCATGCCCAAGCCGTTCGCCGACCGGACGGGTTCCGGCATGCACCTGCACCTGTCGCTCTGGCAGGACAACACTGCGCTGTTCCCCAGCACAGCCGACGAACGCGGCCTCGGACTGTCGCCCATCGCTTACTCGTTCATCGCGGGAATCCTCGAACACGCCTGTGCGCTGCAGGCGGTGCTGGCGCCGACGGTCAACTCGTACAAGCGCCTCGGCGCCACCTCGACCAGCAGCGGCGCCACCTGGTCGCCACGGCATGCCACCTACGGCGGCAATGATCGCACTCAGTATCTGCGGGTGCCCGACCATCATCGAGTGGAACTGCGCGGCGGGGATGGGTCGGCCAATCCGTACCTGGCCATCGCCGCCACACTCGCCGCCGGCCTGGACGGTATCGAACGCGAGCTCGATCCCGGCGCTCCTGGCGGGGACCAGCGACACCGCGACACGCTGCCCATGACTCTGCTGCACGCCATGGACGCGTTGGAGTCCGACCCCGTGCTCACCGGCGCGCTCGACAGCGCGGGCACCGGCGTGAGCACGTACTTCGCCCAGCTCAAGCGCGAAGAGTTCTTTGCCTGGCACAACAGTGTCTCCGCCTGGGAGATCGACCAGTACCTCACCGCCTTCTGAGGCGGATCCCACCGAGACGAGGAGTTCCAACATGTGTGGAATAGTCGGGCTGCATCTGCGCGATCCTGCGCTCTACCCGCAGCTCGGGACGCTGCTCACCGATATGCTCGATCAACTCTGCGACCGCGGACCGGATTCGGCGGGCATGGCCGTCTACGGCGATCCGGTGTGGTCGCCTCCGGGGGAATCCACCGTGTCGCTGCTGGATTCCGCGCTGCCGGCCACCGAATTGGCGGCGTCCCTGCGCGACGCACTGGGTGTCGCGGTGACCGGAATCGACCTCGCGCCCACCACGGTGCTGCACGCGCCCATCGACGCCACCGAACTCGCCCAGGCCGTGCTGCGCATCACCCCGTCCGCCCGCGTCATCGGGTTCGGCGCGGACCTGACCGTGGTCAAGGGCACCGGCAACCCGACCGAGCTGGCGCACCGCTTCGGCTTGCCCGGCGCCGCGGGTTGGCAGGGTGTCGCGCATACCAGGATGGCCACCGAATCCGCGGTGACCGCCGCCGGTTCGCACCCGTTCTCGGTGGGCCCGGATCAGTGCCTGGTGCACAACGGCTCGTTCGCCAACCACCAGAGCATCAAACATGAGCTGGAGCGCTCCGGCGTCGTTTTCGACAGTGACAACGACACCGAAGTGGGCGCCCGCTTCATCGCCGCGCAACTGGCCGCGGGCATGGATCTGGAGAAGGCGCTGCTTCTGCTCAACGAGCGGTTCGACGGCTTCTACACGCTGCTCGTCGCCAATTCCGAATCATTCGCGGTGCTGCGCGACCCGATCGCGTGCAAACCCGCCGTCATCGCCGAGACCGACAGCTGGGTCGCGATGGCCTCCGAGTATCGCGCACTGGCCAACCTGCCCGGCGTGCACGACGCCCGCATTTTCGAACCCGAACCGGAAGAGGTGTACCTGTGGCATCGGCAGTGAGCACTGTGGAAACCGTCCGAATGGACCTGCGCGAGTCCTCGGTACGGGAGATCAACGCGCTGCTGCACGGCTCCGCGGCGCCGCGCCGGGTCGCGGTCACCAATCCCCGCGGCGCCCACGCGCTCGCGTGCGGGCTCGACGACGACATCGAGGTCGCGATCGAGGGTCATGTCGGCTACTACTGCGCCGGGATGAACCAGCGCGCGTCGGTGACGGTGCACGGCAGTGCCGGGGTGGGTGTCGCGGAGAACATGATGTCGGGCACGGTCCGCGTCACCGGCGATGCCTCGCAGTCCGCGGGTGCCACCGCCCACGGCGGATTGCTGGTGATCGAGGGCAACGCCGCTGCGCGATGCGGCATTTCGATGAAGGGCGTCGACATCGTGGTCGGTGGCGACATCGGCCACATGAGCGCCTTCATGGGCCAGGCCGGGCGCTTGGTGGTCTGCGGCGATGCCGGCGAGGCGCTCGGCGATTCGCTCTACGAGGCCCGCATCTACGTCCGCGGCACCGTGGCCTCCCTCGGCGCGGACTGCGTGGCCAAGCCGATGCGCGACACGCATCTGGCCGAGCTGCGTGAGCTGCTCACCGCCGCGGGCATGGCCGCCGATCCAGCCGAATTCACCCGCTACGGCTCGGCCCGCAGCCTCTACAACTTCCATGTCGACAACGTCGGCGCCTACTGACCGCTGATCAGGAGACCACCCATGCACAACCGAGCGGTACCCGATCCGGTGCTCCGCGAGTCGGCCACCTTCCCGCGCACCGTGATCGCGGAAATCCAGCGTGCCGCGGAAACCGGCATCTACGACATCCGCGGCTGGGGAGCCAAACGCCCGCTGCCGCATTTCGACGACCTGCTGTTTCTCGGCGCGTCCATGTCCCGCTATCCGCTCGAAGGCTATCGGGAACGGTGCGACACCGACGTGGTGCTGGGCGATCGGCACGCGAAATTCCCACTGCACCTGGATATTCCGGTCACCATCGCCGGGATGAGCTTCGGCGCCCTGTCCGGTGCCGCCAAGGAGGCACTCGGCCGCGGCGCCAGCGAGGTGGGCACTTCGACGACCACCGGCGACGGCGGCATGACGCCCGAAGAGCGCGGCCAGTCCAAACACCTGGTCTACCAGTACCTTCCGTCGCGCTACGGGATGAATCCCGACGACCTGCGCAAGGCCGACGCCATCGAGGTCGTGCTCGGTCAGGGCGCCAAGCCCGGTGGCGGCGGCATGCTGCTCGGTCAGAAGATCACCGAGCGGGTCGCGCACATGCGTACCCTGCCGCAGGGCGTCGACCAGCGCTCGGCGTGCAGGCATCCGGACTGGACCGGACCGGACGACCTGGCCATCAAGATCATCGAACTGCGCGAGATCACCGACTGGGAGAAGCCGATCTACGTCAAAGTCGGTGCCACCCGCACCTACTACGACGTCAAGCTGGCGGTGAAGGCAGGCGCCGACGTCGTGGTGGTCGACGGGATGCAGGGCGGCACGGCCGCGACACAGGACGTCTTCATCGAGCACGTCGGCATTCCGACCCTGGCCGCGATTCCGCAGGCCGTGCAGGCGCTGCAGGAACTCGGCGTGCACCGCCAGGTGCAGCTCATCGTCTCCGGCGGCATCCGCAGCGGCGCCGATGTGGCCAAAGCCATGGCGCTCGGCGCCGACGCGGTCGCCATCGGCACGGCCGCGCTCATCGCCCTGGGCGACAACAGCCCCCGCTACGCCGAGCAGTACGCCGCCCTCGGCTCGGCCGCCGGCTTCTACGACGACTTCCAAGACGGTCGCGACCCAGCCGGAATCACGACGCAGGACCCGGAATTGGCGAGCAACCTGGACCCGGTCACAGCGGGCCGTCGCCTGGCCAACTACCTGCGCGTGCTCACCATGGAAGCACAGACCCTGGCCAGGGCCTGCGGCAAGTCGCACTTGCGCAATCTCGAGCCCGAAGACCTCGTGGCGCTCACCGTGGAGGCCGCCGCCATGGCGCGGGTGCCCCTGGCCGGGACCAGCTGGATTCCCGGTCGCCTCTGAGACACCGCTCTGCTTCCCGCACATCGAGTTGCCCGCGCGGCCAGTGCGGGAAGCAGGGCGTACGTGGACCAAGGAGCCACTGCCGTTGCTATGAGAAGGAGGAGTCACCGATGACCTTCGACGCCCTGTGGGAGTCGATCCTCGATGTCGGCCAGGAGCCCTCGACCGGCGGCTACCGCCGGTTCGCGTGGAACGACGCCGACTTGACGCTGCGGGAATGGTTCCGCGATTGCGCGAGTCAGCGCGCCATGACCACCGAAGAAGACCGCAACGGCAACCTCTGGGCCTGGTGGATGCCCGCGGGCTGGCACGGCGATCCCAAGGATGCATTCGTCACCGGATCGCATCTGGATTCGGTGCCCGACGGTGGCGCGTATGACGGACCGCTCGGCGTGGTCTCCGCCTTCGCCGCTGTCGATCTCGTCCGCGCCCGCGGGATCGTGCCGACCAGACCGATCGCGGTAGTTGCCTTCTCCGACGAGGAAGGCGCTCGATTCGGCGTCGCCTGCGTCGGTTCGCAACTGAGTACCGGAGCGTTGAAACCCGAACGCGCACTGGCACTGCGCGACGCCGACGGCATCAGCCTCGGCGAAGCGCTTACCAAAGCCGGGCGCGACCCGCGTCACCTCGGCCCGGATCACACGCTGACCGAACGGGTCGGCGTCTACGTGGAGCTGCACGTCGAGCAGGGCCGCGCCTTGGATCTGATGGAGCATCCGATCGCCGTCGCCTCCTCGATCTGGCCGCACGGCCGCTGGCTGTTCACCTTCACCGGCGAGGCCAACCACGCGGGCGCCACCCGTCTGGTCGACCGCCGCGACCCGATGCTCGCCTACGCCACGACGGTCCACACCGCACGCCGCGCCGCCGAAGTACACGAAGCGGTAGCCACTTTCGGCAAGCTCCGAGTACTCCCGAACGGCGCCAACGCCATCCCCTCGGAGATCCGGGCGTGGCTCGACGCCCGCGCCGCCGACGAGGACACCCTCGCCCGCCTGGTCGAGCACATCAGCGCCGAGGCGCGGGCTCAGTCCACCCGCGACAACATCGGCCTGCACATCGAAGCCGAATCCGTCACTCCCATCGTCGAATTCCCACCGGAGCCGCGCGCCCGCATCATTCGCGCCCTCCGCTGGCTCGATGACGTCCCCGTCCTGCCCACCGCCGCCGGCCACGACGCGGGGATCCTCTCCGCCAAGGTTCCCACCGCGATGTTGTTCGTCCGCAACCCGACCGGCGTCTCGCACTCTCCCGCCGAATACGCAAGCCCCGAGGACTGCCGCTCGGGTGCCGAAGCACTTGCCGACGTGATGGCCGATTACGTAAGCTGACGCGTTCCGACGCAAGAACCCACTGCGACCCGCGAGTCGGCAGTGGGTTCTTGCGTGTATGACATTTTCAGCCCGATGTCGTCCGTGCAGCTCGGCCAAGGGCGGCCTGCTGCAATGAGTTCCGGCTGGGTCGTTTGTCTGTTCTGGTGCGCGTCGACCACGGGCGGCCGGCCGCGACAACGGACAGCCATCGGAATCCCGATAGGGCCGAAACTCGGGGATTCATCGACGTTCCCACAACACGGTCACGAAGCCGAGACCTGCCGAGTCAGACGCTGAGTCTCCGGTGCGTAGGGTGCCGGCGCCACCCGAGCCCGAATGGTGGTCTGTTCATGTCGCTCGACCTGTGGCTTCCGGGAGCCGCCACCGGGCTCACCCCACGTCAACGTGACTTCGGAGCCCAGCGTCGCTTGCCCTCGGCCCAGCAGGGCCAGCGAAATCACGTCTCCGAGCGGACGCTGATAGGCGGCGTGGCGGGACACCCCGATGAACTCCCCAGCTGCGGAGCGCACTTCGTCGAACTGGTTCCATGCGTAGGTGACGTTGGGAAAGTCGATCGACTTGTAGCGCGGACCCGACCCGAACTGCGACTTGACGATGCGCTGTACATCGTCTTGATTCCAGACGAGGGTCACCTTCTCGCGCTTGGACTCGTCCGCGATCTTCAGCAGTGCCTCGCGGCCATGAAAATCGTGATCGAACTTGATGACGTTTTGGTAGCCGAAGTCATACGGCGTGGCGTAGTAGTCGCTGAGGTCGTCTGTCTGAAAGCTCCCGCCGAGCTCGGTGTGAACTTCGAAAGTCGAGGCAGGCAGGTGCCTGCGGTAGTCGGCCAAGGCCGGATCGGTGAAAATCGCGGGAACCGGATAGGGGATCCATCCGCTGTGGATATTGCTGTAATACGCATCCATTCCCATGGGTTCGAGACCGAAATCTTGGCCGGCGCTCAGGATGAACGACCGGACATCTGTTTCTTCTTCGAAGGGGCCCGACAACTCGACAGCGAAAGAGCCCGTCATTCCGTGCCGCAACGCCAGGACATCTCGGCCGTTGATGCGTACCTGACGTGTGCGGAAAAACGGAACTTCCGGCGCGCCACCCTCGACAATGGAATCAAAAATCTCTCTTGCGTTCAGCCCGGCAAGCTCGAAACGGTATCTGATGCGTCGGCCCGACGGGTTGATGTTCGATGCGTCGTCCCTGAGGATTTCGACGTCGAAATCGCCGATGCCGGCTTGGTAGGAAACCCAGTTCAGAACTGGTGCGCCACTGACCAATTCGAAACTTTCCTTGCCGTGGCGATAGAGAATGCAGTCACCGATCAAGTGCCCGCTCGGCGTGCACGCGATGAACTGCTTTGCCCGATCGAGCGCGAATTTCTCGAACGTGTTGACCGCGACCGACCGGAGCAGGTCGAACGCGCCGGGTCCCTCGAGAAAGAGCCCGGGCATGTTGTGCGACTGATGCAGCAGCACCGCCGTTTCCGATGCCGCGTCCTGCTCGTCGCGCCAGTTCGAGAATGCTGAGGGGATGGGAGACCTTCCCCCGCCTCTTCCCGCCCGGGACGAGTGCACCGGCCGCGTGTCGTTGTACAAGAAATCAACAAGATTCGGAGTCTTATCGATGAAGTCTTGGAGGCTGTCGAAATTGCTGGTCATTGGTCGATCTCCTGATTCAGGCTTCCGGAACTCGTCACGTCCGGTCTTCGTCGGTCGCCGGGCTGCCCCGTCGGCGGGCGGGCCAGAACACACCTCAGGAAGCGGCCTTCTTCATTACTGTCATGGTCACTCCGAGGCAGATGATGCCTAGTACGGTCCACGCCCCCAGATAAGCCGCGACCAGGCCGCTGCCATTGGTTGTGGCGAGCAGAGACGGCACGACAATGGCCGCGAGACCACTGCCGAGCAGGCCCGTCATCATGTAGGTCAAACCCGCGCCGGTATAACGTATTTCGACGTCATACATCTCGGCGAACCAGGGGCTCAGGGTCGCCAGCGAAATCCCGACGGGTATGAGGCCGACCACAACAGCCACGGTGATCAGAACCGGACTCTTCGTTTCCAGAAGTCTGACCGTAGGAAACGCCCAGATAAGGATGCCCAGCAGGCTGACCAGAACGGGGAGCCGCGGGCCGCGCCGGTCGGAAACTTTTGCCGCATAGGGTATTACGGACATCATAGCGATATTGCCGATGATGACCGCGATGAGCAGGGTGTTCCGACTGACACCGAGACTCGATCCGTAGGAGAGAATGAATGTGGTGAACATGAAATACCCCAGACCACCCGGTATACCGATGGCGGACCCGAGCAGAAGCTGCCGCCAGGATTTCCGGAACATTTCCAGAATGGGGAAACGCGCGATCTTCTTGCTTTCATTGGCCGCCTCGAATTCAGGGCTTTCCGGCACTCGAGCGCGCAGGTACAGACCGACGACGATCAACACCGCACTGAACAGGAACGGCACTCGCCAGCCCCAACTGTCGAAAGAAGGCGAGTCCAGCAGCAGCGACGGAACCAGCAACACGGCCGTCGAGAGAATGAAGCCGAGCGGCGCTCCCAACTGGGGAAGACTGCCGTAGAACGCGCGCTTGCTCGGCGGTGCGAATTCTACGGCCATCAGGAGCGCCCCGCCCCATTCGCCGCCGACCGCCATGCCCTGCAGCAAGCGAAAGACGAAGAGTGCCAACGGAGCCCAGATCCCGATCGCCGCATAGTTCGGCAGCAACCCCACAGCGAAGGTCGCGGCCCCCATCAGCACCAATGAGATCACCAACAGCTTCTTGCGTCCCACCCGGTCACCGAAATGGCCGAACAGGATGCTCCCGATGGGTCGCGCCAGGTAGCCGACCGTAATTGTCGACAGGGCGGCAATTGTCTGGGCAGTACCCGAGATCGAGGGGAAATAATGTTTTGAGAAGATCAGTGCTGCGGCTGTGGCGTACAGAAAGAAGTCGTACCACTCCAGGGTGGTTCCGACCACCGTGGATATTGCCACTCGTCGCAACGGGGCGGATTTCTCCTGGGGCTTTGCAGCGATTTCGGTCAAGTGTCCATCCTTCGCGAGGCGCGTACATGCGGGAGAGTTGAGACCTCGAACTGGAGCACGAAGGGGTCCGTTTCGAGGCCCCTGCCAGATCAGGGTTCAGCGCTCCTTTGTACTTAATACTCTGTATGACAATACCCCCCCGATAGGCATAGTGTCCACACTCACATCGTCAGAATATTGACACAAGAGACGAGGTCTGAGCACCGCCGAGCCGGCACTTCCCGCAATGCGGCCCACGAAGACACCCGCACCGCAGACAGTCAGCGCCAGCACGTCACGGCGCTACTCGAGTCATCAAGTCAACGAACCGATTACGGCTCGAGTTACATCCTCGGTGGCGGCGCCGCCACAGCGGTGAAGTACCGCACGACAGTCAGGGTGTCAATCACCTCGGACGCCAACATTATTCGGTGCGGCTGAATCCCCTGTCGGCTGCTGAACAGCCCATCCCCCGCTCCACCAGGCGTTTCGACTTCGACCGCAACGATTTCAGCATCGGGAACGGTTTCACGCTGCGGCGGGGCAGGAGTCAGCCGGACCATTGCTTGTTCTCGCCTATCGGGCGGGATTCATGGCATCAGCGGCCCCGCGGTACCGGGAAATGAATAGGAGAAGCCCCGCCCGGTCGCCATGAACCGGACGGGGCCGATGTCCCCCAACGAACGCCGTTGGGTTCTTCCCGCCACCTACTTGGCCGGCACGACCGGCGGCTGGTTGATGGTGGTGAAGTACTGAATCGCCGCACCGATCGTGACGGGTGCGGTCACCAGGATCTGGCCTGCGAGGACGCCGAGCGCGCCGACGGCGACGATGCCACCGAGGCAGCCGATCGCCGCCGCTGGGATGAACGCGCCGAACAGGCCGATGATGGCCGCCGAGGCAACCGTCGCGCCGGCGATACCGCCGAGCACACAGCCCACCGCACCGCCACCGATGCCGCCGATCAAAGTGCCGATGGTGGCGCCCATGCTGATAGTGCTCGTCAAGCGGGTCCAGGCGGCCTGCTCACGGTCGTATTCGTTCTTCCAGGGCGCCTTGTCCTCGAAGGGCAGGGCCACCGGCTTGTAGGTGGCTTTGGCAACATCGAGCTGCGGGGTCAGGGTCGCGGTCCGGTCCGCGATATCGGCGACGATCGGGAATTCGAATTCGTCGAGGCGGAACTTCAGTGGCGTGCCCGCCACCACGGTGCCGTCGGCCGCCTTGACCTCGAACAGTCCGTTCTCGATGACCATCGACCCACCATCGATCTCGATGATGGACTGCGAATCGGTGGACCTGGCCGTGAAATTGATCGCGCCGTCGTTCGGTGGGGCGGCATCGGCGGCGCCCGCGGAGGCAGCGAGGGAGGCGATCACCAGGGTGCCCGACACCAGCGGCGCCATGGCGAACTTTGCGAACTGCATTTCTTGTACTTTCTGTCGTCGGAATGGAATCCGTGGTGCGGTAGTCGCTGTGGGTGGGCACGGCAGCATGGAGTTCGAGCGGTACCCACGAGACCCCGCTGAAGATCTGTGGTTCGGTAGTGCGGATCGTTCGCTGCTTTCAGTGCCTCCGGTGGTCGCTACTCGGTAACGGGATAGTGGCCGGGGATCTACACGTTTCGGTATCCACGGCCATTCAATTGGTTACGGGAAACTCGATTGCCTGCGCCGTAGCTGCGCCGATTTTTATGACCGCGGTGCGAGTGCGCTCCGCGCGGACAGAATTCCGGCGATGAGGAAGTTATGAGTACCCGCCGCTGAGGTGGCGGGGGCCAAGATCGCCGCCAATAGCCGGTGTGTGTCGGATCGTGCGTTTTCGGCGGTCTCGATCGCCCTTCGATTCCTGTCGGCAATTTGATCGAATCGCTTATGGGCGACGAGTGGAAGACATTCCCGAACCGCCCCGGTATGGTGCGATAATTCGAGATCTCGAACAGGATCGACTGCTCATGACAGTCAGGGATTCGGTCGATCTACATTATCGATCGAACGATATTATGTGGCTTTCGGAGTCCGATCGGCGGTCGGCCGTTCGCACCTCTCCCATGCTCGCCGGTGGATGCAAAGACACGGCGGTAGATGATGGACCGATGAAACTGCGGAGAATATCTGTTGAGCGGTTCACTCCAGCATGGTTCCGGCCACTGTATATATTGCCACTCGTCGCAACGGGGCGGACTTCTCCTGGGAATTCGCAACGATTTCGGTCAAGTGTCCCTCCTTCGCCAGAGCCGGTTCAACTCCTTTGTGCTTAATACTCTGTATGACAATACCTCTCGAGAGGTGTAGTGTCCACACTCACATCGTCAGAAAATTGACACAGGAGACGAGCCCTGACAACCGCCGAGCCGCAATACGACCCATACGAAGACACCCGCAGCACAGAAAGTCCAGAGCCTCAACACGTCGGGGCGTAAAGCGTCGATTCATCAAGTCAACGAACCGATTACGGCTCGGGTTACATCCTCGGTGGTCGCGCTACCACCGAGGTCTCGAGTCTTTGGCAGATCCGGATCAGAAAGAACGGTGCGTACTGCCCGCTCGACGCTTTCGCACAGCGCGACCTCGCCCATATGCCGCAACATCATCGCTGCACTCAGAATTGCCGCCAGTGGGTTGGCGATCCCCTGGCCAGCGATGTCGGGCGCCGATCCGTGCACTGGCTCGAAATATGACGCCCCACCACCGATACACGCAGAGGCTGCCAAACCGAGCCCGCCGACAACCCCGGCAGCGACGTCGGAAAGGATGTCCCCGAAGCAGTTTGTGGCAAGGATGACGTCGAATTCTTCGGGCCGCAGCACCAGCTCCATGGCGCAGGCGTCGACGTTGCGGAATTCCAGTTCGACGTCGTCGAAGTCTCCAGCGACTCGGCGGACGACGTCGAGGAAAAGGCCATCGCTTGCCGGCAGCGCCGAGATCTTGTGAATAGCAGTGACTTTGCCGCGCCGTTGTCGCGCAGAGGCGAACGCCAGTTCTGCGACTTTGGTCGATGCCGCTCTGGTCACGACTCGGTGGGCGTGGCATTCGTCATTGCCGTGCCATGTTTCCAGTCCCGCGTACAGCCCTTCCCGTGCTTCTCGCACCACCAGAAGATCGACGCCGCCACTGCGTGCGGCTACGCCGGCAAAATTCTTCGACGGCCGCAGACTGCCCCAGATACCCAACTGCTGACGCAAGATCAGAATCGGCTGAGCTACGCCCGCCGGGAATCGGGCCGCATCGATTGCCCCGACAAGCACGCCATCCGCAGCTTTGGCCGACTCGACGGTTGCCGCAGAAAGGGCCTGGCCGCTCTGCTGCCAGTACTCGAACCCGGCTCGATGTACTTCGACCTCGAGGTCGAAGGTGGCGGTCCGATCCGCCAGTGCCCGTAGCACTTCGACTGCCGCGTCGACCACTTCCGGTCCGATGCCATCACCTGGAATGACGCAGATCCTGCGGTGACGTCCACTGTGAGTGCCTTCGGGCATGGCCTCGACTACTTTCTTTCGTGGTTCGCCCTCAGTCGAGGGCTGACCGGAGGTGTGCGTAATTGGTGGCAGTGGTTCGTTCAGCGCGGGGCCTCTTGCGGGACGCGGGTCTGGCGCGCGCGATAGGCGCAGGCAGCCACGACAACGGTCCCGAGTGAAGTAACCGGTACCCAGATCGCCGACGCGGGGGATGTATGGGCAAGTAGTCCGCCGAGCGCGGCCCCGGCCACCAAAGAGATCAGGCCGGCCGCCGCACCGTTCTCGGTGGTCGTAAATCGCCGCCACCTGACGATCGCTTCGATGAGGGTCGTCAAAGCCCCGGTCATGTACGTGGTCGAGACGGTCACCCTGATGCCGCGGACCGCGGCGCCTTGCATTCCCATGGTGAAGGCCGCGCACGCGAGGACGGCCCAGTTGGTCCTGGTGCCGAAGTCGCCACCGGCGGCTGTCCAGCCGGCGGCCAAGGCGAGCAGCAGCGACAGCTGCACCCCGAGTACGCGCGTCACCGCCCGCGGCCAAACTCCCGGGTCGCGGTCGTCGGTGAGCCGATGCAACAGGGCGCTTCCTACGGCGCCACCCACCGCGTAGCCGAGTATCGCCGCACCGACCAGTGCCAGCGCAGCTCCCGACTGCGTGCCCACAGCTAGTCCGAGCAGAACCAGATTCCCGGTCATGACGCTGGGAAACGCCTCACCCACGGCGACGAGGACGCTGGCGTCGAGCGCCCCCGTTCCCACCGTGAGGAGCATGACGAGGTATACGACGGGAAACTTGGACGGATCATCGCCCCTCGCAGGACGAGTCACCCGGTCCGTTCCATGATCCGACATCCCGATATCGCGCGAACCCGACGCCTCGGCGTTGATCTTCTCGAGCTGTTCGCCATTCACAACCATTCGGTCTCCCGCGTACCTGATGTGCGAGTCTCGCTCGCCACGACGGTCGTCGATCGCGCGAGACTGAACCCGTGCTGGTAGATGCTTTGCGGCCACGATTTCTGGGTATGCCGTACCGGCCGAAGCTCTGAATTGCTACTTTGTAGTACAAATATTGACTTGTCAAGCCCAGTCCTACAAGATCCAACTGGATCCGGACCGCGCTGGGACCTCTCCCGGTAGCAATCGCTCAAGGTAGTACTCGCTCGAGCACGAAAGGCTTCGCTGCTGCTATGCCATACCTGCGTCCAGATGACCTGAAGCTATTGGTGACCCGCATCTTCGAGGCGGCGGATACACCGTCGGACCTCGCCGAAGACGTCGCCGAAATACTGATCGACAACCACCTGGCCGGCCACGATTCACACGGTGTCCTCCGCGTCGACCTTTACCTGAAGTGGATCGAACTCGGTCGTATCGTGCCGCGAGCACGGCCAGAGATCGTTCACCGCACAACAACAACAGCTCTGATTCGCGGCCACCGCGGATTCGGGCACCCCGCGGCACTGCTGGCCACTGATCTCGCCACCTCGATGGCACTGGAAAACGGGACGGCCGCAGTGGGGGTGGTGGAAATCGGCCATACCGGCCGACTGGCAGCCTTCACCGACCGTGCGGCGCGCAAGGGGGTGGCCATGTTCATGACCGTGGGCAACGGCGGCCCGTCGATGACTGTGCCTTTCGGGGGCGCGCAGGCTTCGCTCGGGACCAACCCGATTTCGTTTTCGGTTCCCCGCGAACCGAACGACCCCATCTCGTTGGACTTCGCGACATCCGCCATCGCCAATGGCAAGGTGATGCTGGCAAGGGCAGAGGGTAAACAAGTACCGGAAAACTGCATCGTTCGGCAGGACGGTACGCCAACCACCGATCCCAACGATTACTTCGAAGGCGGCCACCTGCTGCCTTTCGGCGGCCACAAGGGATACGCCCTCGCGGTGGTCGCGGACATGTTGGCCGGACCGCTCACCGGGGCCGACCAGTACCCCGGTGCGGCCATGGAGACGGGACTGTTCATCTTCGCGGTCTCCGACTCGGCGTTCAGACCGCACGGCGACTACTCCTGCGCGGCCAATGACTTGGCCGCACGTATTACCCGGGTGCCGCCCGCGCCGGGCTTTGCGGAAGTGCTCCTGCCGGGCGATCCGGAAGCCCGGGTGCGAACAGAACGGCAGGCGACGGGAATACCTGTCGCCGAAACAACGTGGCAGGAGCTCAAAAAGATCGCGGCGCAGCTCGACCTCGACGCCGACGAAATCGCCGGCCTCAGTTGATCGCACGGCCATAGGCGACCGCCCAGCCCGAACCGGATCCGCCGCGGAACGCGCGCAGCGCGGTCGGATCCGGCCGGAGCCGGAAACCCCGCCGCAGATGTCTACTGCAGACGCAGCCTCAGAGCGATCGCAGACCGAACAGGCGAACAGCGTTGCCACCGAGCACTGCCCGCTCGTCATCCGCGTCGAGACCCAGTTCGTGCACGAAGTTTCGATTGCGGCTGGCGAGGAAAGGTACCGGCGGTCCGTCAGTGCCGAAGCACAGCTGCTGCGCCCCGACTGTCCGAAGTGCCAGGCTGAGCGCATCCGAGCCGAATGTCACTGTGTCCAAATAGAGTTGGCTGATGTACTCGGAGGGTTTCCGCTCGAGTCGCACGGGTCCCCAAGGGCCGAACGGGCTGTAGTCCCGTAGCTCGTGCCCGAAGTCGAGTCGTGTGGCGAGGGTAGTGATGGCTCCTCCCGCGTGGGCGCACACGAGCTTCAACTGCTGATGCTGCGCGAACTTTCCGGTGAGGATGAAGCGGGCCAAACTCAGGGTGGTGTCCAGGGGCCTGCCGCAGATCTCACCGAGACGGTAGTCCGTCATGTGCTGATGCCCCAGAACCGATCCCGGCGGGTGAATGAAAACCGGTGCGTCGTGATCGATCACCAGATCCCAGAACTCGTCGGGAACTTCGTCGAGATACCGACCCCCGTCGTTGGTGGCCAGGGCGACACCCGGCAGATCGAGTTCGGTCAGCGCACGCTCGACTTCTCGGATCTGCTCGGCACCACGCCATGGATAACATGTCGCCATCGCGTGCACGGTCGGCTGGTCCCGGGCGAGTTCGGCCGCAAAATCATTGAACGTCCGGACGTTCTCGATATCCCCCAGATCGAGGTCGCCGTACCAGATGTGCGGGTCGGACACTATGGTCACGTCAATCCCCCCCTCGAGCTGACGGTCAAGAATCTCTTGCACATCGAACATCGTGGCAGGCAGATTCCCCTCCTTCTGCCATGACCGCGGGAAGAGATGCGAATGGATGTCGACGATCAAGTCGATCACCTTTCCGGTTTCGGCACGGCCTTCGCGTGCCCCTGGTCTTTGCTCGAATGAACCGCTGCCACCAGAACCACGTCCGCACAGATCGTTCTTCCAGAAATCGGATGATCTCGGACGGGTTCAGAAAAATCTCCACCGCCTCGCCCCGCTTACCAGCTTTCGCGATGAACGACCTCGGCGTACGGACGGCGGGTTGGGTTCACAATCGGCTTCAGCGGGCGGTCTGCGGGGTAGCCGACGCCCAGCAGATAGGCGACGGAGTGGCCCTGCGGCACTCCCAGAATGCGGCGTGCTTTGTCTTGGTCACCGACGGACGCGTGCGCGGTGCCGATGCCCAAGTCTGCAGCCGCCAGGGTGATCGCGAAGGTCGCCTGGCCGAGATCGTAGTAGTCCGTGGTTCGAGTCTTCTCGTCGTCAGCGTCCGGCAGGACGAGCGCGATGGCCGCAGCCGCAGAAGCGATGTGACCGGCTCCGCGCCACACCGTGGACAGCTCGACGAGCACGTCCGGTTGAGTGACAATCACGAAATCCCAACGCTGCCGGTTGTTTGCGGAGGGCGCCCGCCAACCCGCCTCAGCCATTCGCTCGAGATCCTGCGCACTGACATTGTCCGCCCGGTAGCTGCGCACGTTCCGCCGCGCTCGGATTGCATCCCACGTTTCCATCGTCATACCCTCCTCATATCGTGCGACACCGCGAAACCCGCACGTCCGTCGGCGACACGCTCCGAAGTCGGCCTGCCCATTACGTGCGTTCCATAATGTAAAGACCACCACCGTGCCGATCCGTAGCGAAGATGAGTCCATCGTCGCGGACGATGAGATCGTTCATGTGAATCGACCCTCCAGGATGGGGCGCCGGAGGGACGTGATAGGCGATCTCGCGTGGGTGGAACGGATCGCTGATGTCATAGACCCGGACACCGGCGTTGAAATAGGTCACGAACACCTCATCCGGGTTCTGGTAAGAACCGGGCCGCCGCTCGTGGAGATTGTGGGGACCGAACCGCCCGGCCCGATGGGCGAAGTCGCCCTGGGGTTCCGGCAGAATACTGATCTGCCGCGGACGCTTCTCGTCTGAGATGTCGATGACCCGCACGTACTTCTTGTACCCGGCAACGTTGTCCTCCAACTCCTCTTCGCTGAGGATCAGAAGGTTTCGCTCCGGAATGGGGAGCGCGCTGTGCGCAGAACCCGCCACCCGAAGTGGCACACGCAGATCATCGAAGGTCAGGTGGCTGACCATAGTCGGCTTTGCCTTGTCCGAGATGTCCAGAATCACGACACCCGCGTCCCACCAGGAGCAGTAGGCGCGGTCACCGGCGATATTCGCGTGGTGGTTCCACACCCAACGGTCGGGGTGCCATTCCGGAACTTCCCCCTGGCCGGTGTTCTGCCCCGGGTACCACCACCGGCTGACTTCCTTCGGCTTGGTGGGATCGGACAGGTCGAAAATCATGAAGAACTGGCGGTCCTCATGAAATCCGTTGTCGCTGCCGCTCATATAGGCATAGGGCGCCTCGAAGTACTTGAGGCGGTGCACGCCGTGACCCGGCATGTGATGAAAACCGATCTCCCGTGGTTGCTCTGGGTTCTCCAGCGAGAACACCTTGAATCCGGTCGGCAGGGACGGATCGACCGGCAGCCACGGCGGGCTCTCGTAGTTCACGATCATGATGTCGCCCGCGATCTGAACCTTGTGTGACCGAATGCCATCCGGCTTTCCGACCTGGTGCACAACGCGCGGATTCGTCGGATCACTGACGTCGACGACCGATGTGCCCACAGTGTTGTCACCCATATGCCCGACATATGCGTAATGGCCGTGGAAGTTGACATGCATGCAGTCGCCGGTTCCGTTGAGATCGGTTCTGCCGATCACCTTCAACCCCGAGGCTTCGGCATTGAGGTGTTCGATTTCTGCAGCCTGCAATGTCACGCTGTACTCCTAAGCTTGCGAAGGTTGCTGCCGTTTCGGATGAAGCCGCGGCCGCGCACTCGTTGACCACCGCGTCACGCAGATCAGCCGCTCTTCCGGCCATTCCTACTTTGTACTACAAAGACACGCCTGTCAATAATGTCCGTGGCCTATCCGGTCGGGCGAGCCCCGGCCGCCGTCGAGGCCGGCGAGCGCCGCGCGGCGGACCGTGGGGCGAAGCCCACGACCTGCGCGGCCGAGGCCGGTCGGTACTATGAATGCCCAGGCAGTACTGCTTGAAGGGCGAGGGGAAATGATCTTGAAAGAACGGAATCGATGATCTTGAAAGGACGAGGGCGATGATGGAGACCAATGTCGGGATGCCGCCGTCGACGCGGATCCCACCGAGGATCGGTAACGGCTCGCTCACCGAGCAAGCCACCACGGCGTTGCTTCAGATGATCCTTGATCGTGAGTTCCCCGGGGACCGGTTGCCCAACGAGCCGAACCTGGCCGCTCAGATGGGCCTGAGCCGGACGACCGTACGCGCGGCCCTTCAGTCGTTGGAACGCTTGGGCGTGATCTCTCGGGTGCCGGGCCGTGGGACCGCGATTCGACCGCAGGTTGATCGCAACTGCATGGTGTTACACCGCTTGATCGGCTTCAGCGGGATGCTCGAAGCCCGCTATGAGACCGTCACGGTGGAGCAGAACTTCGAAATCGTCTCGCCGGGATCGAGTTTCGCAGTCGAAGCGTTAGGAGCCCCTGCGGAAGGGCAGGTCCTGGTGAACAACAAGACGTACTTCGCCGACGGTAAGCCGGCGGTACATCTCATCCAAGAGGTGCCTGCCGAGTACGTGCGACCGGGACTAGCGCAACAGCTCGTCCACGGAGATGCGGCGATTCCGGCATCGATCTTCGAGTTCAGCACCTCGTGGCCGGCCCGGGAGATCGACAACTCGGTTATCGACTTGGTCCCCCGCGTCGTCAAGTCCAAGAAAAATCCGCTCGGGTTGGCTGTGGGTTCGCCGTTTCTCGAACTCCACGAAACGCACTACTCGGACCTGAACTCTCCAGTCGCCTTCTCCCGGGAGAGCATGCGCGACGACCTCGTACGACTGCGTCAAGTGCGCGCTCGCTGACGCGGCGGAATATCACCGGGTCAGGAAATCAAACCGCCGTCCACACGAAGGACTTGCCCGGTTATTCCGGCAGCCGCACTCGAGGCGAGGTAGACGTATGCGGAAGCGATCTGTTGCAGGTTCGCACCCCGCTGTAGCAAGGTCCGTCCGGCGAGCCGCTCTGCCAGCAACGCCGGATCGGTGACAACCGGTTCGACCCCGCTGTCCGACTCCGACGACAAGGCTGTGGCCACACCACCCGGCGCAACAGCGTTGACCCGCACTTCGGGAGCCAGATCGCGTGCGGCGGCGCGGCAGAGCCCAAGGGCCGCATGCTTCGCGATGATGTAGCCGACCCCGGCTCCGTTGCCCCGTACGTCGAAAGACGCGTCGGACAGAGTGAGCACGGCAGCACCCCCCGCTCGCTCGAGTGCTGGGCCGGCAGCAGTCAGCGCAAGGACATAACCGAGCACATTGACCTCGAACAGCCTTTGAACCGTTTGCGCGACTTCGCTCGGCGCTGCGTCCCGCAGCGTGCGCCCGCCGTCGTGTATTCCCGCGTTCGCGATGAGAACATCGAGTTTCCCGTCGAGGGAAGCGGCGGCCACTGCTTTCATGTTGTCTTCAGCGCGACGCACATCGCCGATCACGGTCTCCACACCGGCAAAGGGTGCCTCGTGCCGGTCGAAAACGGTCACCCGGTCGCCTGATGCCAAGAATTGACGGGCGATCTCGGCACCAATTCCCGACGAACCTCCGGTGATGAGAACAGTTCGGGGATGGCTCATGTCGATGTCCTTCGTTCGAAGTGTCGGTTCACAGCACTGGGAGAAGCAATCCGAAGCGCCCGGTCCGTAGTCGTGGTTGCTACAAACTCTCCAGCCATTCGACAGCCTCAGGCCACCCAATGCCGGCGCGAACCAACTTCCGCCCCCGCGCGACAGCCACCGGGCCGTCGATGGCCAGCACACCGCGTAACCGCTCACCGTCGTCGTCGGCGTAGCACGCAACCCATCCGCGCTTGGTGCTACGCGTCAGGTACGTTGCGGACGCAGCGCCACAGAACTGAACCTTGTGCGTGTACTGGTCAGACCAGAAGTAAGGCACCGAATCCCAAGCGACGTCCGACGCCCCGTCGACGCCGAGATCGAAAGCCATGTTCACACCGGCGATCGCGCCTTGCTCACCGGCCGCCTGCCACTGCTCAACTCTGGTATGGGCGCCGGTGGCGGTGTTTCGCCAACGGCTGACATCACCCGCGGCATAGACCCGCGGTACAGAGGTGCGGCCCCGCTCGTCACAGACAATCCCGTCCTCGACCGCAACCGCACAGCCGGACAGCCATTCCACCGCCGGGCCGGCCCCGACGCCGATGACAACCACATCGGCGGGAATCTCTTCCACCGACTCGCCGCTTTCGACAACAACCCGGTTTGCGTTGCCCGCGGAGCCAAGAATATCGAGGACCCTGGTGTTGCAACGGATGGAGACGCCCTGTCCCGCATGGAGATCCGCGATGGCCCATCCAGCGTCGTCACCGAGCACCCTGGTGAGCGGCGCTGACGCGGCCTCGAGAACGGTGACCTCGGCTCCTGCGCTGCGTGCGGTTGCCGCCACCTCCAGACCGATGAACCCGGCCCCGATGATCACCACGCGCCGGGCTCCAGCGAGTGAGGCCGCAAGCGTCTCGGCATCATTTATCGTACGCAGGTAGTGCACGCCTCGCAGATCGCGCCCAAGTGGCAATTGGCGCGCATCCGCCCCTGTGGCGATCAGCAGCGCATCGTAGAAAAGCATTGTGCCGTCAAACAACTCGAGGGAACGGTTTCCCGTATCGAGACCCACTGCTCCGGTGCCTATTCGAATTTCGACGGCAAGTTTCCCGAGTTCTTCCGGACCGAGCAGGCGGATCTGTTCAACTGTCACCGCGCCGGCCAGAAACTGTTTGGACAGCGGCGGCCGATCATACGGCGGGTGTGCCTCCAGCGTGCAGAGTGTGATGGGCCCCGCATACCCGACCTGTCTGAGCGAACGAACCGCGGCGACGGATGCCACGCCTGCGCCCGCGATGACTACGCCGCTCATTCCGACAGGGTGATCGCGCGCACCGGGCAGGACTGAGCCGCGGCTCGAGTTTCGGCGTGCAGGCTCTCGTCCGGGTGCTCCTGCACAACCAGCACTTTGCCGTTCGCGTCATCGATGTCGAATACATCAGGCGACTCGACCACGCAGTTGGCGTACCCCCGGCACACTGCAATGTCGACGGTGACGTTCATGCGACAACCTCTCTCTTTCAGAAGACTCGTATCAGGCGTTGACCGCGATGTACTTCGTCTCGAGGAACTCGTGAATTCCGTCGAAGCCACCTTCGCGCCCGAGCCCGCTCTGCTTCATCCCGCCGAATGACGCGGCCGGGTCCGAGACCACGCCTCGGTTGACCGCTACCATCCCGGCCTCCAGCCGACCGGCCACTCGTAACGCCGTCGATTCGGGTCCGAGAACATAGGCAATCAAGCCGAATTCCGTATCGTTTGCCAGCCGCACCGCTTCGTCCTCGGAGTCGAAACTCACGATCGGCGCCACTGGGCCGAAGATTTCCTGGCGAAGAATGGCCGCGTCGGCCTTGACGCCGGCCAACACGGTCGGCGGATAGAAGGCACCCGTGACGTGCTCCGCAGCGTTTGTAGTCCGTCGCGCGCCCTCGTCGATCGAAGCTTGGACCAGGCGGGCCACCTTCTCTCGTTCCTTCTCCGACACCAGGCAGCCCAGTTGCACACCGGGCCGATCTCCCGGGCCGACAACCAGGGACTGCATGCGTCGGGTGAGCGCCGCGGTGAAACTTTCGACGAGATCACGGTGCACATAGAAGCGGTTGGCAGCGGTGCAGGCCGCGCCGCCGTTTCGCATTTTCGCCACGATCGCGGCCTCGACCGCAACCTCGACGTCTGCGCCGGCCAGGACCACGAAGGGCGCGTTTCCGCCCAGCTCCATACTTGTTCGCACCACGGTGTCGGCACAGGCGTGGAGAAGAATCCGACCAACCTCCGTCGAGCCTGTGAACGACAGGTTTCGGACGCGGGGGTCGTCCAGCATCCGTTTGACCGCCGGGCCGACATCACCGGGCAGAACGACGTTGACCACGCCGGCGGGCACTGCGGCACGATCGAGAAGATCGGCGATTGCCAACGCCGTCAGCGGCGTTTCCGCAGCCGGTTTGAGGATCACCGTGCAGCCGGCGGCAAGCGCGGGCGCGATCTTGCGGGTCGCCATCGCCGCGGGGAAGTTCCAGGGCGTGATGAGCAGCGATACCCCGACGGGTTCGTGCGTAGTGACAATTCGCTTGTCGCCATTGGGCGCCAGGCGGTAATCGCCCTGCACACGAACCGCTTCCTCGGAGAACCACCGGAAGAACTCGGCCGCATAGGCGACTTCTGCGCGAGCGTCTGCGAGGACTTTGCCATTCTCCGCAGTGATCAACTGCGCCAGCTCATCGGCGCTGTCGGTCATCAACTCGAAAGCACGCCGGAGAATCTCGGCTCGGGTCCGGGGTGCGCAGGCCGCCCAGTCCGCCGCCGCGTCCGACGCCGCCCGGACTGCCGCGTCGCATTCGGCCTCGTCCGCGAGAGCGACATCCGCGAGCAGGTGTCCCGTGGCCGGGTTGAGCACTGGCAGGCGTTGGCTGCCTGCCACCCACTGGCCATTGATGTACGAATCGGTGCAGAGCTTCATCATGAGGTGACTTTCAGATCGGCGGGGCGACCCAGCGGCCGTTGTCCGCTTTGCCGATGAATGGCTCCGGATTTCGGATGCAGGACACGCCCCATTGGTCCGACTCCGACGGGACACGGTGCCAGATCCTGGGCTGCCACTGCGCGACGTCGACGATGGGCTCCAACGCGGTGGTGTACTCGGCAACGAACCCGGACGGGTCGGAAAAGTACGCGAAAGTGTTGTCGCCGGGCCCATGGCGACCGGGGCCCCACACCATCTGGTGCCCACGCCGTACCAGAGCGCCTGCGGCACGGAGGTATTCATCGATACCGCGAGTCTCGTAGGCGATGTGGTTGACGTTCGCCCACTTGTTCGCTGCGACGGCGAACTGGTGATGTGCCGGTGTGTCGCCCTTGAGAAACACCATTTGGTCTTCGAGGTAGTCGCTCTTGTAGAAGCCCAGCACTCGGTGGAAGAAGTTCACCAGCTCGGGCAGCTTCGCGCTGTTCATCACCATGTGCGAGATACCGACGGGAATGTGTTCGCGCGATTGGACTTCGCGTGCTTTGCGCGGTCTCACTTCGCTCGAGATCTCGAGGGTGCGACCCTCCACCGGATCGAAGAAGCGAAGGCCGTAACCACCGCCAAGTGAGTCGAGCGCCCCCGGCTCCGAGATCAGCGTGACACCAGCGGACACCAATTTGTCCGCGTACCAGTCGACGTCTCCTCTGGTGCGGACGGCGAACGATACGAGATCCAGCCGATTCTCCTCGGCCTGCCGAAGACGCAGCGCAAAGGGATCCGATGAGCCTTCGGCGGACAGGAAGGCCAAGCCCGATTCGGAATGGGCATCCGCCAAACCCCACTCATCCCGGTAGAAGCCCGAGGTCGCGTCGAGGTCGTCGACGCCGAGTGCTACGTACCGAACATGAGTGATGCGGCACTCGAAAGTCTCTTGTGGCGGCGCTAGTCGGCTCGGACGCTGCTTATTGAGTTGGTCCATCACGAAACTCCTTTACCTACTGGAGATTCTGTGGCTCCGCGGTAGCCCAGCCGAGCGTCGTATACGTCGGTGCGACGTTGCTGCAGCGGTGCCATGCCGTCACCCCGGTCCCGAGCGATCGTGAGCAGCGACCGGTCCAAGTCGACGACCCGGACGCCGCTCTGGGTACGACCGGCGGGTGGTTCGACGTCGACGCCGAATGGATCGACAACCAGTGAACTGCCCAGGAACGAAAAGGGACCCGTAGCGCCCACCTGGCCGGCACAAGCGATCGGTGTGGAGTTCAGATTCGCCATCACCCGCACCGTTCGAACCTGGCCGATGTCCGCGTCGGGCTCGGTCGTGCGGTCGAATCCGCCGACCCACGCGGTCGGCACGGCGATGATATCCGCGCCTGCGACGGCCAGAATTCGCGTCGCCTCGGGAAAGCGAAGGTCATAGCAGATCAGGATCCCGATCCGCAGACCGTTCACCTCGACGACCTCCAGCCCCCGGTCACCCGGCGCGAAGACCTCTGTCTCGCCGGCGAACAGGTGCAGCTTTCGATAGGTCTGTCGCACAACGCCGTCGGGTCCGATCACGACAGCGGAGTTGTACAGCTGGTCACCGTCCCGTTCGGCGAGTCCACCCACCACGGTGATGCCGTGGCGGGCGGCGGCGTCGCACCAGCCCGCCACGGTTTCACTTCGTGGCGTGACCGGCTCAGCCACCGGTCCCAGCAATGACCCATCCAGAACGTAACCGGTATTGGACATTTCGGGCAGAATGACCAGATCGGCCTTCGCGCCGGCAGCCTGTTCGATCGCACCGGTTGTCCGCGACAGGTTCCCTGACACGTCCAGCGCGGGCAATTCGAGCTGGGCCAGCGCGATCCGGAGGGTGGCCTCAGGGTGGGACATGATCAGGACCCGTTGACGAACTGACCGTCGGCGATGCCCTCGACCACCTCGTCCGTTTCCAGACCGAAGAACGCCATGATCCGGCAGGGGCAGGCTTCGCCGCCCTCGATCTTCCAAGGGAATGCGCCGATCACCGCCCGCCGGTTGAGCACGGTCTCGATAGCACCGCCGACGTTCTCGGCATGAATGCACCCGTCTTGGAAAGCGAGGTGATGCATCGGAAAGATGTCCGACTCGATCTCGCGACCGGACATGTGGTGCGTGTAGTGGTAGTCGCCACCGAAGAAGTCACGGTAACTCTTGCCTACGTGCTTCTCGAACTTCGCGAGCAGATCAGGCCGCATGTTGCGGATTGTCGTGTTCATCGGGTGATCACCGGAACCAGCGTCGATTCCCCACCAGCGGATCTCCATGTCGGCCATCCATCGCGCCAACCGCACGCTGCCGCCCGGGTGCATAGTGAAGTACCGGACCAGATCCTGCTGCGGCTGTCCCTGGTAGTAGCGGTGGAATCCGGTGTGGATGATCAGAATGTCACCCTTGCGTACCTCGACCTTGGCGGTGATGTGCTCGGGCTCGATCAGATCCCAGTCGCCGACCTGATCGGACACGTCCACGATAGCCCCGGCGTGGATCAGCTTGTCCAACGGCAGCGAAGCCATGTCCAAGCCACCGTCGGTGCCGTGCATGGGTCCGTCGAGATGCGTACCGCTGTGCAGCGATGTCTCGATCTTCTGCGAGACGATCTGATTCGTCTGCAGGTTCTGGGTGTAGTAGAGCTTCCCGCCCGGGTAGCCCACCCAGCCCGGTGTGTGGATCCCCCACGGGTGGGTGAGATCGACGATGTGCATTGATCCTCCTAGCAGCTCGGTTCAGCTGTCCTGGGGTTGTCGTCAGCGCATGATGCGCAGGGAACCAACTGGTTTGACCACTTGACCGCGGCCTTCCGCTTCAGCGGACTCGAGGAGCAACAGCGCCAGCACGAGATCCTGCTCGACGCTCCCGATGCTCTTGAACACCGTTCTCTCGGCCCCGGCCGGCGGGTCTGCCAGGTACTGTCCCAGCAGCAGAGCGGTGTCGGCGTCCCAGCCATTTTCGATCGCTTCGTGCCCGTCGCCGGATTCGAGAACGGCGTCGAGTGCGTCCACGACAACCGTCGCTCCCTCGAAGACCTCACCCCGCAGCTCGCGGTCGGCACGTTGGGTGGCACCGACAGCGGCGATCATGGGAATTTTGCCGACTTCGGCAAGGCCGAGGAACGGATCGCCCTTCGCCGACGTGGCGACATACAGTACGTCGCAACTCGACACCACATCCGCCACACTGTCGTGCGCCTCGACCGGCAAGCTCAGCGACTCGGACATTTCAGCGGCATACGCTTGTCGGTTGGCAGGGGTCGGGCTGAAGACAGCGGAACTCGAAACCTCGACCGCGCCGGCCAGGGCTCGAAGGCCCTCGCGAGCCTCCTCACCCGAACCGATCACACCGACCCGGACGGGTCCCTGCGCCCATGCCTGCACCGCGACTGCCGCCGTCGACGAGGTGCGCAGACTGGTGATCCGCCGACCGTCGACAATGCCGAGGGCATTGCCCGTGGATTCACGGAAAAGGTGGATGTGATAGCGAACGCGCTTGCCCACTCGGTGAAACTCTTTGTAGCCGAATAGATCCAGTTCTGAGACAGAACCGGTGAGGATCCTCGACCAGGAAACATCACCGTTGACCTGGACACGGCCGGTAGCGACGCGTTCGCGGTTCAACCGTGCCGCGACAGCCGCGGCCTGCAGACCGATTGCCGGGCCGGCCAGCGCATCGACATCGGCACCGTCGAGCAAGCGCATCGCAGTTGCGTCATCGTTGGTCATGCCGGATTCCTGCCTGCGTAGAACTTTTCGTCAGCGTCGCCGGTGATGTCCAACCCGGAGGCAGCGAGGGCGTTGCGCAGGGTAGCCATCTGTGCGGCACTGATCCGCATGTGCGGTTGCCGGATCGGGCCGCCGTTGTAGCCATTGAGCCAGCCCTGGTACTTCCAATGCATCCGGGGGACGAGGCCGCTGTTCGCTACAAGGGGGGTGCACACTGCGGCGTGAGCGCGTCGTGCGGGCGCGACACGCCAGTACAGTTCCATACCTTTGTCCCAGGTGGCTTTGTCACTGAGCAGCTCGAGCATCTGCGGAACCACAGGTCCCATCAGTTCGTAGTTGGACGTGCCCATGAACCGCATGCCGTAGTTCGCGATCCAGGCGGGGGCGTTGAATTCCAGCGGGTCGGTCACGACGACCTCGCCGTTGAAACGCTCGAAAACCGCTGCGATGCCGCCGACTCCGGGGCCGCCGACTTCATTCTTGATGGCAACCACTTGCGGGATACCATCGACCATCTGCTCGAGCAACGAAATCGAGAAACCCGCGGCGTGCAGCCGGCCGAAGTTCCATTGATCCATCGCGAAGATGATCACGCCCGTGTCTGCGCCGGCATCGGCCACGGCTTTGGTGAATCCCACGACTTCGTCGGTGTGGCCGGGATTGAAGTAGAGCGGGTAGGAAGGCATCACAAGATCAACGCCCACCGATGCGCCATGCTCCACAGAGGCGACAGTGGCGGCCAGCGTGGGTTGGCTGGCCTGCAGGACAGTGACCAGATCGGCACCGGCCTCGTCGACGACGATCTCGGTGAACTGCCGCATCTCCTCGGCAGTGGTGCCGCACTCGGAGACGATCAGCAGAGCCGACAGGCCATGCTCCTTCGCCAGTGCGACATCATGCCGCACCGCCGCCTCGTTGAGACCCGACAGGTCGCTGGTGAAGGTCGGGCTCACGCAACCGCATGCGCCACGCAGAGATTCCAACGCCCATGCCCGCGCGTCACCGGATGGGTACTTCCTCATTGCTTTTCTCCATTGTTGTCGGCGTCGACTCGTGGCTCCGGTGGCCGTCTCTGGTGAGCCGGGTCGGGGCCGTGCGGTGTCTCGAGGTTCTTGCCGACCTCGAGCGCGGTCGACCAGGTAAGGGATTCGAGCGCGATCGCATCCAGCAAGATGCGCTGTCCGTGGTTTGCCGATCGGATCTCCAGCCGCTCGCCGTTACGAGTGGAAACCTTCCGCACCACGACTGCGGCGAACTCATTTGCGATGACGAGCTCGCCGCCATCCCGCGCGTTCGCACTCACAGCACGATCCTCATCTGCGGATAGTCGAGCAGCACCTGGTCCAGCACCACCCAGCGATGCGAGAGGTACAGCCGGCCGTCGACTCGGTCGATCGTGTCGGTTCGCTGCCCGCTGAGATACTTCGGCGGGTCCGACTGCCGAGTCGCGATCAGGACGACGTTCGAGCGGACCCGATAGCGGTTCGGATCGTCGGTCTGCTCGGCTCGGATGTTGCTCACGACATGTCTGAACCTGACCGGCGGGTTCTCCCCCCACGACATCTCGTAGATGTCCTCATCGAGCCGCCGAAACCATTGCGTCTCGAGCGACCATTTCGACTCGTCGATGAACATGACCCGGTCGTCCCAATGCGGCTTGAACGGGGTGTCCGGTGTTCTGGGCGTCGGCACCTGGTAGCGAAAGTCTTCGGTCAGCAGCGTCCCCCAATCCCAGAATCGGCGATCATCGAGCAGCTCGGAGTCCAAGGCCAGGAAATCTGCGATCTCGGCGCGCACATCAGCAGAGACGAAGCGTGGCCGCTCTGTGGTGCTCATGCGTGTGCCTCTGCCGAAGACATCATCTCGTCCCAACGCCGATGAAACGCCCGAATGGTTCGCTCCGTGCGGTCACCGTCGACCACGTCGCCCGGCCAGCCGACCTCTGGTGGGGTCGGCGGGTGGTGTCGGCCGCCCTCGATCACGATCGGCAGTTCCCGTGCACGGTCACCTTTCGACGCCTCACTGATGCCCACGAAATTCTCTGTGTCATCGATCTCGAACACACCCGACGGTCCGTTGGTTCGTAGATAGGCGAGCTTCGACAGCCGACCCCACTCCGGGTCCGTGCCTCTGGGTGCGAGGTAGAACCACAGCTCTTCGGTGGTCGTTGCGTCGATCGGGTAACGCAGAGTGATGCGGACGTAACGCGCGTGCAGATCCGGCCCGTCGACGTTCGTCTTGAAGTTCTCGATGAAAGACATGTTCGGGAAGACAGTTCCGTGTCCTACCGACAAGGCCGACATCAGCTTCTGTTGCGCAGGGTCGAGCTTCGCTTCGATATCAGGCCACATTGATTCCGGGTATCCGAAGAACCGGTTTCCGTCGAACACCAAGGGCAGACGCTGGACCCGCATAGAATGGCCGTGCGGAGTTGTCACTGTTCGGCCGGTGAAGCTGGGGGCCATCTCGTTGCTGAGCTTTACCAGGTCCTTCTCTGTCGCGAACAGGCCGAGGACGAACGCCGAACCGTGCGTCACCGTGGTGTGGTAGCCGTCGCCGGAGAGGTTTTCCCCTTCGGCCTTCCAGTTGGCCTTGATGACGTTGCGGAGGGGAGAGCCCACTACCTCCATTCCCTGTGGAAACTTGCCGAACACGGTCTGCAAGTACCAGATCATGTCGCCGAGGTATTCGCGCAGACTCGGCCCCTCTTCCTGCCAGTGTGCGAAGACCAGGCCGAAGATCGACTCGACGCGCGCCGGAGCGAACAGGGAAAGCTTGCTCTTGTCAATTCCTTCTTTACCGAACACCTCTCGCTGATACGTAATCCCGCGCAACTCGCCTGTGTTCGCGTACGTCCAACCGTGATAGCTACAGCGAAAATGCGACGTGTTGCCGCTGTCGGCGCGACAGAGCGGGACGCCGCGGTGGCGGCAGGTGTTGAGGTGCACCCGCACTTCGCGGTTCTCATCCCGCGTCACAATGACTTGGTCGCGGCCCATCTTGCGCAAGACGTAGTCGCCCGGATCAGGTATTTCGGACTCGTGGGCGACGAACAGCCACGAGTGGGCGAAGATCTGGCGAAGCTCCCGCTCGAGCAGGTTGTCGTCGGACCATCGACCTCGCCGTACGTCGGCGGCATCACAATCCATCGTTCCGTCCTCCCGTCCCACTACTGGTGTGGCCATGGGAACAATGATGGATCTTTGTCATACATATTGCAAGTGTTCTACCGTCTTGGAGCAATCAGCTATGCGAATTGCTCGGCGGGATTGCGTGACGGCGATCGGGAGAAGCTGATGCCGCTGACGCGGTTCTCCGCTGCGCCAGCAGGCCTTGCGCAGCGGGCGAGGATCGTGTTGCCTGCCGCCGAAGGGTGAGCCCGACACGAAACTCGCTGCCCAGGCGGGGGTTTCGCGACCAACGGTTCCACTTCCGGCCCGAAATTTGTATCTTGTCATACATCATTCAATGACACCCAAAGGGCAAGCCCCGACGATCCACAGGAGGTCACCGATGCCGTCACACGGACGCCTGTTCTGGCCGACGCGAGAGGAACTCGACGAGGAACGCAGAGCCGTCTACGACAAGATCGTCGGAGGACCGAGGAGTGCCGGACCAGCTACCTTCCAGCTGACCGACGCGCAGGGCCGCCTCGAAGGGCCGTTCAACGCGATGCTGGTCAACCCTTCCGTCGGCGACGCACTCCAGGAACTCGGAGCCGCCATTCGCTATCGCACGCAGCTCACCGCCCGCGAACGGGAGATCGCGATTCTGACGATCGCCGTACTGCGCCGAAGTGACTTCGAGTGGTATGCGCACGAGCGGGTCGGCCGGAAAGCCGGCCTCACCGAGGAAGAACTCGACGCCTTGCGGGAGGACCAGGCACCACCCACATTGTCCGCGCAAGAAGCGATCGTCCGCACGGTCACGGCACGATTATTGCTGGATCGGGACATCCCGGACGACCTCTACGCCAGCGCCCTCGACCAGCTCGGCGTCGACACCCTCGCCGATCTGATCACGCTGACCGGGTATTACGATCTGCTCAGCATGATGCTGCGCTCGTGGCGCACACCGCTGCCGCATGGCGAGCCGTCGCCGTCGTTCGTGCACACCGCCCCGGTGGATCGTCCGCATCGCTGACAGCTCCCGCTTGCCGAGGCCGGTAAGGCTCACGAGTTGAGCGAACCGGTCGGCATGCTGCATACGCGCTTCTGCACTGAACCGACCAGCACGCAGCAGCAGGCAGCATCGCAGCACAGTGGAGGTGCCTATCTGGGCCGCAGCAGGGCACGCCAAGGAGGCCTTGACCTCGGGGAGGTCAAGAAAGCCTGGACCGTTCCGCCAGTCCGGCTCGGACCGGGTTCACACGCGATATGCTGGAAGTGCATTGTCGAGAGGTGAGCAGTGGTAGTTTTTCGGCCGCGGCGTGGATGGGCTGAGTCGGTGTAACCGATGCCCGAGTTCGATCCATTCACGACGCAACGCGACGTGACCGCTTCGGTAGCCGCGGAACTGGCAACGGCCGGATTCGGCGACGCCGAAGAAATCGGCCGCGGCGGCTTCGGCGCCGTCTACCGCTGCACCCAAACCACCCTCGACCGCGTCGTCGCCGTGAAAATCCTCACCGCCGACCTCGACGACGACAACCGCGCACGATTCCTCCGCGAACAACGCGCCGCAGGCAGACTCACTGGACACCCCAACATCGTCAACGTCCTCGAAGCCGGCGTCACCGACAACGGCCGCCCCTTCATCGTCATGCCCTACTACCCCCACGGCTCCCTCGACGCACGCATCCGCCACCACGGCCCGCTGCCCCTCCAAGACGCCCTACGCCTCGGCGTCAAAATCGCCGGCGCCCTCGAATCCGCACACCGCCTCGGCGTCCTGCACCGCGACGTCAAACCAGCGAACATCCTGTTCACCGACTACGACGAGCCAACGCTCACCGACTTCGGGATCGCCCATTTCGCGGGCGGGTTCGTCACCACCACCGGGATCTTGACCGGCACTCCGGCGTTCACCGCTCCCGAGGTCGTGGCCGGCGAATCGACCAGTCCCGCTACGGATGTCTACAGCCTGGGCGCGACGTTGTTCGCCGCGGTCACCGGGCACGCCGCGTTCGAACGCCGCAGCGGTGAACAACTGGTGGCCCAATTTCTCAGGATCACCGCCGAACCCGTACCCGACCTGCGCGAACAGGGCATCCCCGAGGATGTCAGCGCCATCATCGAACGCGCTATGACCGCCGATCCCGCGAACCGCCCATCCGCCGCGGAACTCGGCGAACTACTGCAGACATCCCAACTCGATCATGGATTTCCGGCCGACGAGATGGCGGTGCGCGGAGCCCAACAGCTGAAGCCTTCTTCGGCCGAACCAACGCCGCAGGGGCGTGGGCCATCGGTGCTGTCGACGAATTCGAGCCGAATACGTCGTCTTCCGCTGGAATTGACCAGCTTTGTCGGGCGGCGCACGGAACTGACCGAGACGAAGAACTCCCTGTCGACCTCGCGACTGGTGACATTGACCGGTATCGGTGGGGTCGGGAAGACCCGCTTGGCCCTCCATGTAGCCACCATGGTGCAACGGGATTACCGCGATGGCGCAACTTTCGTCGGCCTCGGCGAGCTGCAGGACGAGTCGCTGCTGGTCGGTGTCGTGGCGCAGGCACTGGGATTGATAGACCGATCGGCGAAGCCGGTGTACGACACCCTGGTCGCGTACCTGGCTCCGCGCGAATTACTCCTTGTGCTGGACAATTGCGAGCAGTTGGTGGCCGCCATGGCCGAGCTCGCCGAATCACTGCTTCGCGCATGCCCCAGGTTGCGGATTCTCGCGACCAGCCGCGAACCGATCGGTATCAGCGGAGAAGCGGTACAGCCGGTCCACCCGCTCGCCGTTCCCGATCCCGACCGGCTCCCCAGAGGCATGCCGCGCAACGACGCGATAGCACTGTTCGCCGAACGGGCCGCCGCGGCGGTCGCCGGCTTCGAGATCACCGAGGACAACAAGGTCACCATCGCCCGAATATGTCAACGGCTCGACGGCCTGCCACTACCGATCGAACTCGCCGCCGCCCGCCTGCGCGCGATGTCACCCGAACAGATCCTGCAACGACTGACCGACCGCTTCGCGTTGCTCACCCGCGGCAGCAGAAGCGCCCCCTCCCGGCAGCAGACATTACGCATGTGCATCGACTGGAGCTACGATCTGTGCACACCCCTCGAACAGCGAATCTGGGCCCAGCTATCGGTATTCGCCGGCAGCTTCGAACTCGAAGCCGCACAACACGTCTGCGGCAACGACCTTCCCGCCGACAACCTACTCGACACCGTCACCAATCTCGTCGACAAATCGATCCTCACCCGCGAAGCATCGAAGACCGCGCTCCGATTCAGAATGCTCGACACCGTCCACGACTACGGCCTCGAAAAAGCACAAGAGACCGGCGAATGCCTCGAGCTACGCCAACGCCACTGCAATTGGTACGAACAGCTCGCTCGCGACGCCGAAGCGAGCTGGACCAGCCCCCGCGAGCTCGACTGGCTGAGCCGATTCGATCACGAGCAAGCCAATGTGCGGCAAGCGCTGGAGTTCGCCATATCCAACAATCCCGACGCCGGAATCCGGATCGTCGCCGCCCTGTTCCCCTACTGGGTTTCCCGGGGTTTGTTCACCGAGGGCAGGCACTGGGTCAACCGATTCCTGGACTGCCGCACCAAGGATGCCGCCCCCGACCGGGCCGCAGCACTCTATGCCATTTGCCATATGGCTGGAGCGCAGGGCGACGTCGAGTCGATAGCCGTTCGAGTGGACGAGGGTCGTGCGCTACTCCAACAGACGACCGATCCGGTGGCCCACGCGCACATCAATCTCGCCGACGGACTTCTCGCAATATTCCGCGGGGAGCCCGCCGACGCACGACCGTATATGGAACAGGCAGCCCAAATCTACTCCGAGCACGAAGTGTCCTTGCACTATATCTTCGCTTTGACCTTCCTCGGGTTGTCATACGATCTTTGCAACAACACCCAGAGCGCCGTCGAATATTACGAGCGCGCGCTTGCCATCACCGATGCGCGGGGAGAATTGGTATACCGCTCATATGTGTTGTGGTCGTTGGCATTTGCGCTGTGGCGGCAGGGCGATCGCACCAGGGCGAATCGACTACTGCACGAGGCGCTGGCAGCCAGCGGCAGAATCAAGGATCGCTTCAACGCCAGCATGTGCCTGCGATCACTGGCATGGATCGCCGCCGAGGAACAGAACGCGGAGCGCGCGGTCGTCTTGGCCGCCGCCGCGGAGCGGATCGTCCAGTCGGTGGGGACTTCGTCCGTGCTGTTCCCGGACATGCAGACCTACCAAGACGAATACGAACACCGAACGCGACAGGCCCTGAGTGAGCGGAACTTCGCCGCGGCGCAACGGGAGGGCGCCGCACTCAGTTTCGACGCCGCCGTCGCCTACGCCCTGGGCGAACACGTCCCTGCTACGTCGACCGCCCCTGCGGGAGGCAAGCTGACCAAACGCGAGCGTGAGGTCGCCGAACTGATCGCCGAGGGACTGACCAACAAGGAGATCGCCAGCCGCCTGGTGATCTCACCGCGCACCGCGCAAGGCCACGTCGAACACCTGCTGACCAAGCTCGAATTCACCTCACGGACACAAATCGCGGCATGGATCGCGGCATCACAAGACGAGGGCTCCGAGGTTCGCGCGGATACCCCGGACTCCTGATCGCGCCCACGACACGGGAACAGGCGAACGGCCTGCGCTGTTCACGAGCCGTTCGGCGTAACACCCGGTCACTACCCGGTCAGCGGCCGGCAACCGCAGCTGACCCGGATGGAATCTGTGCACGAATAGGCAACTTTTGTGCCCCCTGGTCCATGCGAGCACGCCGATTCCAGTACAGAGTGAAACCCACATCATGTGACAGCGGTCACGGATTATCGAGGAGTTTCACACATGGATGTGCGCGAGCGGTTGCTGATCGATGGCCGCTGGGTTGCCGCTCTCCGGTGCCGAATTCACGGCCAAGGGCGTCTGGGTCGAGCTCGGCTGACCTGATCCCCTCCTCTCGGACAACGCCGGCTTTTCCGCACGACTACAAGGACACCTGACACTATGAGCGCATCCGTTTCCCCTGCCTTCAGCTGGAACAAGGACGACTGGGCATCGCTGAGCGAGATGGCCGACGGCTTCGACGAGTACCGGCCGGACCACAGCCGCGCCCTGGACGGGCGGGAGATCACCATCCATGGTCGTTTCCTCGATTCCGGTGAGACGCTCACCCTCACCCAGTCGTTCTCCGGCAACCACGTGCAGTGGACCGCTCGCAGTGCGGCCGGCGAGCAACGCGGAACCGAAACCTACGAGCTGTTCGAAATGCAGCGTGACCTGTTCTATCTGCACTATCGACGGAGCACCGACGATCATCCGGTCGTGATCAGCGCCGCCCTCGATCTGGCCTCCGGCCAGGTCACCGGGGCCATCGCATGGCTCGGGCTGGGACCTCGGCCCCACCTCGCCGACCAACGCTGGTTCCAAGGCCAAATCGCGGGCAGCGACGCCGCGCCGGCCGACGCACACCCGCCGACCGACGAATTGATCGGGCGCCGGGTGCGGTATGCCTACAGCAGCGAAGACGTGTACGACCACATCTACCTCAACGAAAAGCTGTTCACCTGGCTCTGTCTCGGTGGCGCCGAGATCGGTGTGGGCGATACCGATCGCTGCACGTATTGGAAGCTTCGCGAGAAGACCTACCTGTTCTCATGGCTCGAGAAGAACGTCGGCGTCGAGGGAATGGTCCTCATCGACCTCAATGCTCACCGCACCGTCGGAATCCAGTTCGGCATCGACCAGCAGACCGGGGATCTCGTCAACATCACCATGGGTGCCTACGCCGAAGAGTTCGAGCGAACGCCTTCGGTCGACCAAGCCCGCCCCGGGCCTGCCGCCGGCCCGGAATAGTTCGTGTCCGGCTCCTCGAGCCGATCACCACAGGCCGCGACGACCGCGCCGCGACATCACTGTGTCTTTCGCGATCACACTGGAGTTACCAATGTCCACCACCCCATCCCACCCGGCGGAGCCCGTTCCTCCTACCGCCGGCGACATCGAACCCGACGGGGCAGGAAGGGCCGGACTACGACCGGGCCGACTGGGTGTCGCCGCGATCGTGTTCTTCGTGGTCGCGGCTGTCGCGCCGATGGCCGCGGTCGTCGGCGCCTCGCCAGTCGTATTCGCCGCCAACGGTGTCGCGGCTCCGGCCACCTATCTACTGGCAGCGCTCCTGTTCGCCGTGTTCTCGGTCGGTTATGTCGCCATGAGCCGGCACATCGCCAACGCGGGAGGCTTCGTCGCGTACGTCGCGCAAGGGATCGGCCCACGGGTAGCCACCGCTACCGCCGGAGTGGCTGTGCTGGCGTACATAGCGTTGCAGGCTGCGCTGTGGTCCCAGTTCTCGGTTTTCGCGAACCAGCTGCTCGTTCAGCACGCCGACCTCGACATCCCACCATGGGTGCTGATGTTCGCGAGCCTGGCCGTGGTCACCGCGCTCACTGTCCGCGGCGTCGACATCAGCCTGAAGGTTCTCGGGCTGCTGGTTGTCTGCGAGATCGCCGCCTTCGTGGTTCTGGACAGCGTGATCATCTTCAGCGGCGGCGGAGCGGACGGCAACTCACTGACGGCCTTCGATCCGACCGAACTAGCCGGTCCGGGACTCGGCATCGCGTTCCTGTTCTGCAGCACCTGCTTCACCGGATTCGAAGCCACAGTCGTCTTCTCCGAGGAGGCAAAGGATCGCCGCCGCACCATTCCCCGGGCGGTATATATGTCGATCGCCTTCATCGGCGTTTTCTACGCTCTCACCACATGGGCTCTGGGCAACTCTGTCGGTTCCGACACCGTCCAGTCCGCGGCAGCGACCGATCCGGCAGGATTCGTGTTCGCCATCGCCACAAAAGAAGTCGGCTCATGGCTGACCACCGTGATGGAGGTCCTGGTGGTCACGAGCTTCATCGCCATGCTCATCGGTTTCCAGAACATGTTCGCGCGCTATGTCTACGCGCTCGGACGGGCGAACGTGTTGCCCCACCGCCTCGGCACCGCCGGCGCGGGCACGGGCACACCGGCCGCGGCCGCGTTGAGTGTCGGCGTGGTCCTCATGATCATCCTCGCCGGATTCGAGCTCGCCGATGCAGATCCCCTCACCGTTACCTTCAGCTGGTTGCTGTCGCTCGGCACCGTCGCGCTGATCGCGATCCTCGCTCTCACCTCGATCTCAATCGTCGCCTTCTTCAGTCGAACTCGCCTGGAAACGAGCATGTGGAAGACGAAGGTGGCCCCCTCCGTCGCCTTCCTCGGGTTCGTCGTGGTCGCCTTCCTGGCTATCGACAACTACGACGTCCTGCTCGGCGGACAAGGCGGAGTCGCGCGATGGCTGCTGCTGCTCATCCCGCTGTGCGCCGCGCTCGGATTCTGCTGGGCCGCGATCCGCCCGAACATCGACTACCAGGCCGAACTCGTCTGAACGCGTCGACGATCCGGCCGGGTGTGACGGAAGCCGATTCCGCCGCACCCGGCCGGAGCTGGTACCGATCGTGCATCGCCTGGCTACGGTCTACCCCCGAGCGCGCACCTGCCCAGCACCGAGGACAGATCCCGCCGACCGCAGCTCAGCTATCGAAGGTGAGCACCGCTTTGATGACATCGCCGTGATGAGCAGCCTCGATAGCCTTGTTGATCTCGCTGAACGCGAAGGTGTCGATGAGCCTGTCGAACGGGAACCGGCCCTGCTTGTACAGCCGAATCATTCGCGGGATGAACTCCGACGGCACCGCGTCGCCCTCGATGACACCGACCAGTGATTTACCGAACAGCAGCTGTCCATGATCGATGGTGATCTCGTTCGGTACCCCTTGGAACCCGACGGTGGCGCACACACCCGGCGTCTGCAGCGACTCGAGCGCACTGCGCACGACGACGGGAAATCCGATGCAGTCCACGGAGTAGTTGACGCCGAGTCCGCCGGTGATGCTCCGGATGGCCTCCGCGGCGTCCACCGCCGACGAGTTCACCGTGTGCGTGGCACCGAGCTCGGTCGCCTTCGCGAGCCGCGAATCCTGAATATCGACGGCGACGATAATGCCGCATTCGGCGACCTTTGCCCCGAGCAACGCCGCCAGGCCCACCGATCCGGCTCCGAAGATCGCGATCGACGAACCGGGCTCGGGTGCGAGGGTGTTGAGCACCGCGCCCGCGCCGGTCTGGATTCCGCAACCCAACGGGCCGAGCAGTTCCAATGGCAGATCATCGCCGACCTTGATCGCGTTCCGTTCGGTGACAACCGCACGCTGCGCCCACGATGATTGGCCGAACCACGAACCGAGAACCGGGGTGCCGCCGCTACTCAATGGTGACGTGCCATCCAAGCGACTGCCGACCATGTTGAGCCCGACGAAGTCCCGGCAGTGCTGCGGGATACCTTTCGAACAGTTGTCACATGTACCGCACGAGGTGTATGACAACACCACCCGGTCGCCCGGAGCCAGCGTGGTAACCGCGGAGCCGACCTGTTCGACGACACCGGAACCCTCGTGTCCCAGCACGATCGGCGTCTGTCCCTCGCCCGGCGCGGCGATCACACCCAAATCCGTATGACAGACACCTGATCCGACCATCCGCACCAGCACTTCCTCGGGTCGGAGTGGTTCGATGTCGACCTCCTCGAGGGAGACCGCAGAATGGGCCGTCTTCAGCACGGCGGCGGTAGTTTTCACGGTTCAGTTCCTCACTTGTTTTCGGCGAGCTCGGCAAGTTTGCGGCGCATGATCTTCCCCGACGACGTGGTCGGCAGTCGGTCTACGAACACGACTGCTCGCGGTCGTTTGTAGGCGGCGAGGCTGCCCCGGCAGTAATCGATAATGTCCGAATCGCTCAGCTCCACGCCCGGTTTGGGGACCACATAGGCGATGGCGACTTCGCCGCGCACGTCGTCCGGGCGTCGACCGACCGCCACCATCGCGACACCCGGATGGCCCGCGACCACTCGTTCGATCTCTGCCGGATAGACGTTGTATCCCGCCGTGACGATCATGTCCTTGATCCGGTCGACGACGAAATAATGTCCGGTGTCGTCGGCGTAGGCGACGTCACCAGTGCGCATCCAGCCACCGGGAAGCATGACTTCCTCGGTTGCGGCGGTATTGCCCAGGTAACCGAGCATCACCAGCGGACCACGCACTTGCAGTTCACCCCGCTCGCCGACGGGGACTTCCTCGTCGGCTCCGTCGATCGCCGCGATACGGATCTCCGTACCCGGCAATGCAACACCGATCGACCCCGGTACGGGTGGCGCGTACGGACTGTGCGTAGTACCGAGTCCGCCGAGTTCGGTCATGCCCCACAACTCGACCATGGGTGCCGCCGAACGGTGCTGCCACGCGTCGAGTGTGTCGACCGACAGTGTCTGTCCACCGACGGTCGACAGTCGCAGACTGGTCAGATCCGCGTCGGCGAGCGATTCGTCCGCCAGGATCATCGAGTACATGGCGGGCACGCCTTCGAACATCGTGGCCTGTTCAGCGGCAATCAGTCGCAGGGCCGCCGAGGCGTCGAAACGCTCCATGAGCACCACCGTCCCGCCGACGAGAAAGGTGGAGTTGATCGCCACGTTGCCGTAGACATGGGCCGCGGGCAGGGCCGTGACGACGACGTCGTCACGAGTGCGCCCGTGCATCGTTGCGGTCAACGCGCAATTGAGCAAGATCGCGCGGTGCGACTGCATGGCTCCCTTCGGATGTCCGGTGGTGCCGGAGGTGTAGGCGATCGCGCACAGGTCGGCCGGACTGTGCCGGACCTCGGTCGGCTGCCCGTCCGTGCCCTCTTTCACGAGCGCGGCGAACGGCGTCACGGACTTCTCGGCCGGCTCGTCGCCGAACCCGACCACCAGTTCGATCGAGGCAGCCTCGGCTGCCACCGCCGCGGCAGTGGCGATTTGCGCCGCTCCGGCGAACAGGACATTCGATTCGGCATCGTTGAGCACATATGCCAGTTCCGGACCGGTGAGCATCACGTTGATCGGGTTGACCACCGCTCCCGCCCGCAGCGCCCCGTGGTAGCCGACGATCCATTCCCAGCTGTTCTGCCCGTAGAGGGACACCACGTCGCCGGCGCCGATCCCGCGCTGTTGCAACGCCGCCGCGATCTGCCGCGACATCGTCTCGAGATCTCGGTAGGTGAACCGCTTCTCGCCGAACACCAACGCGAGCTTGTCCGGATAGCGCCGGGCGGCGAAGGACAGAATCTCCCCGGGGCCTACCTCGGGGCCGAACGAGAATGTTCCAGACATCGACCGTCCCCGCCCTGTCAGGACACCGCTCCGGTCACCTTGTTCAAGGTGATCGTCTGGTGATTGGTGTACTCGGCCAGTCCGTGCAGCGAGTTCTCCGCTCCGATTCCGGACTGCTTGTGCCCGCCGAACACTTGGTGCGGCGAGTACTGGTGCACCTCGTTCAGCCACACTGTCCCGGCCTCCAGGCGCTTTCCGATGCGCTCGACGGCTTCGAGGTCGGCGCCCCACACCGTGGCACCCAGTCCCCAGAGCGTGTCGTTCGCCCGTGCGACGACATCGTCCTCATCCGTCCACCGCAGCAGCGGCAGGATCGGCCCGAACGGCTCCTCGGCGACCAAACGCGAGTCCTCCGGCGGGTTGTCGACGATAGTCACCGGCACGAACCACCCCTCCGCCGCGCGGTCGATCGATCCGCCGAGCGCGAAGGTGTATCCGCTCTCAGCGCAGTCATCGAAGTACTCGGCCACCTTGTGGTACTGCGGCTCGTTCTGAATGGGACCCAGCTGGGTTTCCGGGTTCGCACCATTGCCGACGACGACGGTCCGGGCGTAGGCCACCAACTCGTCGCGCACGACGTCGTAGACACTGTCGTGGATATAGACCCGCTTGGCGGCGTTGCAGAATTGTGCGTTGTTCTGGAAAGCAGCCCAGAACAGCTGCGGCGCGATCTTCTTCGGATCGACATCGCCGAGCACGATTGCCGGGTCGTTACCACCGAGTTCGAGGGTGATCCGCTTCAGAGTGCCCGCCGCCGAGCGCATCACATGCTTGCCCGTGTCGGTGCTGCCGGTGAAGGCGATCTTCGCGATGCTGTCGTGCGCGGTCATCCACTTGCCGAGCTCGTCGTCACCGCTGAGCGCGCTCAGCACACCGGGCGGCAGCAAGTCCTGCACGAGTTCGACAAGCTTCAGATCGCACAGCGGCGTGAACGGCGACGGCTTGACGATGATCGTGTTCCCCGCCACCAGCGCCGGCGCGATCTTCCAGACTGCCAGCAGAATCGGGAAATTCCAGGGCACGATCGCGCCGACGACACCGAGCGGCGTATGGCGACTGACGACGCGGCGCTCGGGGGTGTCCTCGACAACCTCTTCCGGCAGCGACTGCTTGGCGATCTCGCGGAACCAAGCGACGGACCCGTATACCTCCCACTCTGCCATTGCCCGCGGCTTGCCCTGTTCCGTGGTGAGCAGAGCTATGAAGTCCTCGGCATGCGCCTCCAGGCGGTCGCCGATCGCGGCCACGATGGCCTGCCGCTCACTCAACGGCACCGACGACCAGTTCGTGAACGCGGCACGAGCTGCATCGACGGCCTGATCCAGATCGCTGCGGGAAGCGACCGGAACCTGCGCGATCACTGCCCGCGTCGCGGGGTTGAACACGTCGGAGACGTTCGTTCCGGCGACGGACGCACCGTTGATGGTCATGACGAAATCGGCATCGATGCCGACACGGACGCTGTATTCGACAGTCACCGCTCGCTCCTTGATAGGTACGTCACATCCTGTGATGCGACAGCACCAATGCTGACGCACACCGGAGGAGCCCGACTGTTCCGATTGCGAACGGTTCTACCAGGGATTCGATACACGGCCGTGGCGCGGATCACCCGTGGTTAGACTGAACCTGCTTCAACGATGATCAGGAAGAATCGCCAATGAATGCCGGTTTTCACCCATGGCGTCAGCGTCCCGAGATTGCTGATGCCTGGAAACGCGCTACACTGTTCGGCCTCGACCCGGGCATGCAGGTTCGCGAATCCAGCTTCCTCCCCGACTTCGACCGGCGCAGCCGGTTGTCCATCGCCGCCCGACCGATCCTGGACCGGATGATGGACGAGCTCGTCGATACCGACTTCTCGGTGCTGCTCACCGACCGAACGGCGCGCATAATCGATCGGAGGGTCGCCCGACGCCAGTTGAACACCGCGCTGGACCGCGTCCTGGCCGCGCCGGGATTCCGATACCTCGAGGAATCGAGCGGGACGAACGCGCTGGCGACCGCCTACGAGTTGCGCAAGCCGATCGCGGTCACCGGCGAGGAGCACTTCCTGGATTCGCTCAAGCAGTTCTGCTGCTACGGCGCACCGATCATTCACCCGATCACCCGCCGTGTCGAAGGCGTACTCGACATCACCGGAGCAGTCGATCAGTCATCGGCTTTGCTGGGACCGTTCGTGATGCGAGCAGTCCAGGATATCGAGCAACGACTGCTCGAAGGGGCCAGGATATCCGAGCAACGACTGCTCGCCGCGTTCCAGATCCATACCCGGAACAAGAACCACGCGGTGCTCGTCTACGGCGAGAACGTCATGTTGAGCAATCCCCCGGCCGTAGACCTCGTCCACACCACCGACCACGCCATTCTTCGCAATGTCGCGGCCGAGGTCGCGCCGGATCGCCCCATTCATCGGCAACTGAGGTTGTCGTCGGGATCGAACGTACGCATCATCGCTCGATCGGTATCCGACACCGCCGGCGGAGTGATATTCGATATCACTCGGCTCTCCGAACCGGTGCCCCCGCGCACGGAGACATCGGCGATACCTGATGCGCCTCCCAGAACGACACGTCATGTGGAACTGATCGTCGGGGAACCAGGCACCGGTCGCACCACTACCGCACGGGCGGCCGCCGGCGACGGCGCCGACTTCTTCGACGCCGTCGACGCCGATCTCGACGGCGATTGGGCGACACGGGTACGCGCCGCGTTGCGTCGTGGCGGCCAGGTCGTCATCGACAACATCCACACGCTGGGACCGCAGCTGGCAGCTCGCCTCGCTCCGGCGGTACGGACCACGCCCGGCCTGGTTGTCATGACCACATCGCCGCTGGTCACCGGCAACTGCGAACAAGCCGCGCTGGCGGCCGAAGCGTTGCACCGCCGTGAACTCCGCCCGCTCCGGGCATATCAGCAGGAGTTCAACGCGATAGCGCTGAACGTCCTGCACACACTCGATTCCTGCGCTTCGAAGGCAATCACCCCGTCCGCATTGAGCGCGCTGGCCGCTCACCCGTGGCCGGGCAACATCCACGAACTGCGCTCGGTACTCGACTACGCGCAGTCCCGCCGGCCGGTCGGCGACATCTCCGAGAAAGACCTGCCACCCGGCTACCGGTCACCCGCAAAACGCCGACTCACCCTGATGGAGACCGCCGAACGCGACGCGATCGTCTCCGCCCTGCGAGCCGCCAAGGGAAATAAGGCAGCAGCGGCAGCGGAGCTGGGTATCGGCCGCACCACGCTTTACGCCCGCCTGCGCCAGTACCGGATCACCGGCTGAGGACTGCGGTCGCGGTGGCTTCGCCGGGAAGTTACTGCTGTGCCGGGAATTCACAGCGAATTTCATCGATAGCGGTGACATTCAACCTAGCGGTGGCATTCAACTCTAACTGCGGTGCGGTCAGAAAACCGCAGGCGACAGATCGAACACCACTCCCGGACCGATGAGCCCGCCCGACAGATTTACCTCGGCACTGCGTCGGGGTGCAGATCAGAAACCGTGACCGACCATCACGACAGGTCAGCAGTGATCGAATTCCGATGCCCTCGATATATTCCGGTCAAGTTCTCGCCGCATCCCTTCCGCTGGACCACAACACCTGCACGCCGGTAGCGGATGCCCAACCGGATTCTGCGCCGCGGGCCGGACCGGTGACGGGTTCGAAAGGCCCCCCTGCGAGGCGTGAATTCGATCCGCTCGCTTTTCGCTGTTGGGCCGACCGTGACGTATGGTGCGAACATGACGGCAGACCTCGAAGCACTTCCCGGTACCGCAGGAGGCCGGGAGACTCGCCTGGCTCAGTTGATCATCACGATCTTCGGCGTCTGTGCCCGTGCCGAAGGGAACTGGCTGTCGGTGGCCTCGGTGGTGGCGTTGATGGCCGACCTGGGGGCAGAAGGACAGGCTGCGCGGTCGTCGATCTCGCGGCTGAAGCGGCGTGGCGTGCTCACCAGCGAACGACGCGCAGGCGCTGCGGGGTACTCGCTTGCCGCCCCCACCTTGGAGGTGCTGGCCGAAGGCGATGTGCGGATCTTTCACCGCTCTCGGGCCACGGAGAGCGACGGCTGGGTGGTGGTCGTGTTCTCGGTTCCGGAATCCGAGCGAGAAAAGCGACATGCCCTCCGGGCCAGTCTCACCCGCCTCGGCTTCGGCACCGCCGCACCCGGCGTATGGATCGCCCCCGGCAACCTCGCACGGGAAGCTCGTCAGACGCTGGAACGCCGTGGCCTGTCCGAATACATCGACATGTTCGCGGGCGATCATGTCGCGTTCGGTGACCTGCGTTCAAAGATCCGGACATGGTGGGATCTGAGCGAACTCACCGCACTGTATGCGGACTTCTTGAAAATCTATCGGCCGGTGCTCTATCAGGCGACCGCCTCGGAAACGAGTGCGCTGGAAGCGTTCCAGGTTTATATTCCGATGCTCACTCAGTGGCGGCGCCTGCCCTACCTGGACCCGGGAATTCCACTGTCGTTTCTTCCTCCGGCATGGAATGGAGAGGCCGCGGGCGGGCTGTTCGACCAATTGGATGAATTGTTGCGTCCTTTGGCGCAGAAACATGCGCTGACCGTGATCCACGGCAAACGTCCCCAGAACAGCTGACGGCCCCGGACCGCCAACGATTCTTCGGCGGTCGGATCCGGCAATAGTCACCACATGACAGCGGTCCGGCCGTAGTTTCCATCCCGGCCGGACCGCTCAGGTCAGCAGCTGCGCACGCGATATTCGTCCCCGCGATCGACCGCCGCGGCACCGGTACCGCTGATCGACGGGCACCGAATGGCGGCAACTCGTCAGTGCATGGCTTCCCGCCGATCACGGACCTTGAACCGCTGCAGCTTCCCGTTCGAGTTGCGCGGCAGCCGGTCCACGAACTCGATGCTGCGCGGGTATTTGTACGGCGCGGCGGCCCGCTTGACGAAGTCCTGCAACTCCTTGATCTTCGCCGCGTCGGCGACCACATTCGGGCTCAGGACCACCGCGGCGTGCACGATCATGCCGCGATCTTCGTCCGGAATGCCGATTACCGCGCTCTCCACGACATCCGGATGCTGGTCGAGCACAGCTTCGACCTCCGGCGCTCCGATGTTGTAACCAGCGGAGACGATCATGTCGTCGCTGCGTGCGTGATACCAGAAGTAGCCGTCGGCATCACGCGTGTACGTGTCCCCGGTCATGTTCCAGCCATCACGAACGAATTCACGCTGACGCGGATCGGCGAGGTAGCGGCATCCGGTCGGCCCCTTGACCGCGAGGAGACCTGGGACGCCATCCGGGACAGCGCGCCCGTTCTGGTCCCAGATCTCGGCGCGGAAGCCCGGCACGGCCCTACCGGTGGAACCCGGCCGGATGTCGTCGTCGGCAGCGGAGATGAAGATGTGCAGCATCTCGGTTCCGCCGATGCCGTTGATGATCCGCAATCCAGTCCGCTCACGAAACGCGGTGAATACCGCCTCGGGCAGATGCTCGCCGGCCGACACGCAGCGGCGCAGCGACTTCACCCGTTCGATGTCATCGCGCTTGAGCAGTGCTTTGTACGCGGTGGGGGCGGTGAACAGCACCGTCACCGAGAATTTCTCGATGGCGTCGACGAGTGTGTCCGGGTCGGCTTTTTCCAACAGCACAACCGATGCCCCGACCCGCAGCGGGAAGATCACCAACCCGCCGAGGCCGAAGGTGAAAGCCAGTGGCGGGGTGCCGGTGAAGACGTCATCGGATCGGGGCGCGATCACATGTGCGGAAAAGGTATCGGCGATGGCGAGTACATCTCGATGGAAGTGCATCGTCGCCTTCGGCGTGCCCGTCGTTCCCGAGGTCGGCGCCAGGAGCACCACATCGTCGGCCGCAGTCGGCACGTTCGCGTAGACCACCGGTTTGGCGGACGCACGGGCTGTGAGGTCGCCGTCGCCCGAACCGCCGACCGGTGCGATCATCAGCGTGGGATCGGCGGTGGACAACTCTTCGGTCAACCGGCTGTCGCACAGCGCAAGCACCGGACGCGTCAACTCGACGAGCTTCGACAGTTCGACCGCGCGCAGCAGCGGCATTGTCGTGACTACGACACCACCCGCCTTCACGACACCGAACCAGCAGGCCACCAGCCACGGAGTATTCCCCCCGCGCAGCAGCACGCGGTTACCCGGGACCAACCCGTAGTCCTCGGTCAGCACATTCGCGATCTGGTTGGCGCGGTCGAGCAGATCCCCATAAGTCCAGGTCTCGGTAGGTGTGACCAGGCACTGTCGATCGCGCCCATAGCGAGCCACCGCCGCGTCGAGCAGGACCGACGCGCAGTTCAAGCGATCAGCGTGGTGCAACTCGGGCACGTCGAAGACGAACTCGGGCCACTCCGCTTCGGGTGGGAGGTTGTCCCTGCAGAACGTATCGACGTGTGCTGAGGGAGTGAGCATCTGGTTCGCCCCTTCCGAGGACTGTAAGCCGGCAGCGACTACAGCCTAGTATTGCCTATTTCAAACGACCGTCCATAATTTGACATATAAATTTAACACCCACGTAGCGCGCCGCACCAGAAGCGATCGAACCTGCGCCCGTCAACCGTTCGCCAGCCCCGAGCAACCCTCGTCGACGAGCCGACCGGTGTTGGATCGCAGCCGGGATGAGCCGCGCTTCCGTCGGACGCCGACGCCGCGAGTGGCGCGCCTGCTCGGATACGGCCAGGGGCCCGAACGCACGCTCGGGCCCCTGGCGGAAGCGGTCAGGAGGTGGCGGGGAAGAAAGAGTTGATCTCGGCCACCACGCGGTCCGGTACTTCGTGGAGGAGATAGTGGCCCGCATCAGGGATGTCGGCACCGGTGGCCTCCGGTGCGGCGTCGTGCAGGGCCGGCAGCATGATCGGGAGGAAGCCGGCCTGCGTGAGCAGGCGGACCGGAATGGTCAGCGGAGTTTCCTGCAGTACGGTGTTGTCGGCTTCATCCTGAGACCAGACCCGGTACAGCTCGAATCCGGCGTGCAGGACTTGCGGGCGGGAGTACACCCGGACACACTCGGCCAGCTCGAGATCGGAAACGGGTTCCACGATGCCGGACTTCGACGACTCGAAGAAGTAGCCGAGGTAGGAATCCACCCGATCGGTGACGAGTTCCTCTGCCAGCGGGTTCTGCCGGTTGAAGGAGAAGTGCCACAGCATCGATTCGAGGCCGGCGGCCTTCAGATTCTTGCCGGGCAGCACATAGTCCATGAGGAACAGTCCCGATGCCTGCTCGCGGTACTGGGCAGCCAGCGCGTAGGCGACACCCACACCGAAGTCGTGCCCGACGAACTGCACGTTCTCCCGGTAGCCCAAGTGCTCGAGCAGCCGGTGAACGTAGGTAGCCAGGACCGTTCTGGCCATCGAGGACGGATTCCCGGTGGAGTCGCCCATGCCCGGGAGATCAACGGCGATAACCGTACGACCAGGCAGCAACGAGTGCAGGATCTCGCGGTACACGAACCAGCTGTGCGGCCAGCCGTGCAGCAGCACCATCACCTGCGGGCCGTGGCCGCCGATGACATAGTGCATCTGCACATCGTCGATGGTGCTGAAGCCGTGTCGAAAGTCCTTGTTGAACTCGATATCGTCCCTGGTCGCCGTGTCGTAACCGGGGCTGAGCGACTCCTCCGAGCCGACGGTTTCGGCGGTCAGGGAAGCTCCGGAAGTTGCATTCATAATAGTTTCGTCCTTGCGTAGTGTGATGACAGCCGCACCCGGCGCCACGCGGCGCAACTGATGGGTGCGGTGCTGGTGCTGGAATCGGGGTTCAGCAGCCTGGCTCGGCCGTGCCGGAGTAGTCACACCCTCCGGTGTCGGGACAGTTTTCGATGTCGAAGACGCCATGACGCGCACCGGCGTCGTACGCCCGCCCGAGCGCAAGCTGTCGATGCGCTCGTTCATGACCACGTTGCCGGACGCGACCCGATGGCGGACCGCTCAGTGGATGCGGGCGAACTGGGCCGAGAAATCCACAAAGCTGTCACCGAGTGCCTCGCGACCGACGACGGGTTTCAGCGAAATGTTGTGCCAGACGGCGTCTTCTGCGAAGAACCTGCCGATCTGATCGGGGTCGGGCCGGTCGACGTTCCAGTTCTGGACCATCGCGCAGACGACCTCCTCCCGGATTTGACATGTGCTCAATTCACTTTCTGGCGATGGGGCTGCGCTCGCGCACGGCCTGCTACGAACGCAGGACCGGCTCGACATACGGATAGCCGACCATGGTCGCGCCTGCCGTCGGCTCGGCCCACGACAGGCTTGACCTACGCGAAGCGATCTACGCGAATCGCCCAGTCGACCGTCGGCCCGAGTCCCGGTCGTACCTGCGCGATGTTGCTCAGCGATCCGCACAGGTTCGACCATAGAACAAACTTGGACTCAGTGCAACCTTACGACTAAGTGTAGTTGTGTACACTCGATCTCAGATGATGAGTCGGGTACCGGACGCGAGAGCCCAGCGCCGCGCGATCCAGAAATGTGAATGGCGTTCGAACAAGCACTGCGTTCGGTTCTCTGTACGTTCGGTTCTCTATACTCGGCCCCGGAGGATGAGTCGGTGAACCTGCGTGAACGTAAGAAATTGGCGGCCTGGCGCGCAATCCGGACCGCAGCGCTGCAATTGTTCGACGAGCGAGGGTTCGAGGCCGTCAGCGTCGAGGAGATCGCTGCCGCTGTGGGAGTCTCGCGCAGCACCTTCTTCAACTACTTCGCCAGCAAGGAAGCCGCCGTCTTCGATCAGGACCCCGAAGAACGGGATCTCTGGCGAGCGCTGATGGCGGCCCGTCCCGCCGATGAGTCCCTCTGGGACTCACTGACCGCGATACTGATCGGCTTCAACGAACTCCTCGGCGATCGGCTGCCGATGCAGCGACGCTTACAGGCCCACTCGCCGGCCCTCGCGAAGTCGAGTTGGGATGTTGTCGGGGAACAGTTCCTCTCCGACCTGCGCGAATGGCTCACATCGCGAGTCCAGGCAGGCGACTCCCTCGCCGCCACTCTGCAACTCAACGTGGCATTCGCGGCGCAGAACACCGCGTACCAGGTGTGGGGTCCGGAGGAGTCTTTCGACGACTACTTACTCCAGTTGAAGAAGTGCCTGCACCGAGCACGCCCGATCAGTGCCGATCAACCGATCGCGACTACCGGCTCTTGACCTCGGCCGGTCGGAGGATCGATCGCTCACACCGGAGGACAACAAGCAACGGTGTGGAAGGGAAATCGCCTCGCAGAGGACTCCGCGAGCTTGCAAGAAGCGCATAGCCGGATATCGAAGCAGCGCGCACCATCGATTTTGCCGATGCCACCCCCTTCATGGCATCGGCAAATATGTACCGCGCGCCCAATACTGACCAGACGCCGATCGTGGAGTGAACCGAGCAGCGTCAGCTGCTCGGTTCACGAGCCCATTGTCGAGATGCCTGGGGCTTCGAGCCGGCACCGCATGTCCGCCTCATCGCTCGTCGAACGCCGTACAATCGGACATCCGCGGCTAGGCTAAGCCGGCTGAGCCACCGACTCCCAGTCGGCGTTCTGGGCCAAGGCCTTTCGAAGGGGAAGCAAATCCCGCGGGGCATCGACGCCAAGGGCCGCCACCAAACGCCCCGCACGGCCGTAGACCATGACGCGAGGAGTTCCGTCCTCCGCAGTGGAAAGAATCCTGGAATGCGTGGCCCCCGTTGTTGTTCCGTACACCTGCAGTCGCTTGCCGTACTGATCCGACCAGACGTAAGGAATATTGGCGAAAGGACGACCGCGGCCGAGATGATGCATCGCCGCCGCCGTGCCTTGCTCGTGCGCATTCGTCCAATGCTCGACACGAGTCGAAACCCCATAGAGCGGGTGCTGCCAACGCGCGACGTCACCGACGGCGTAGATCCCCGGAGCAGCTACCAGATACTCGTCGCAGACAATGCCGTCTCGTATGGTCAGACCGGAGCCGTCGAGCCAGTCTGTGGCCGGGCGCGCACCTACGCCGATGACCACGAGATCAGCGTCGATCTTCCGGCCGTCGGACAACACCACACCGGCGACGCGGCCGTCGACCTCGAGCAGCGAGGTGACCGTGACTCCGCACGACACGACCGTGCCATGCGCCCGGTGCACCTCGCCCCACGCCGAACCGAAATCCTGTCCGAGAACGCGGGTGAGCAACGCCGGACCGGATTGGATGATGTGCGCATCCTTCCCGAGGCTTCGGGCGGCCGACGCGATCTCGGCGCCGATGAATCCGCCCCCCACCACGACGATGTTGTGCGCACGATCCAGCTCTGACCGCAAGGCGAGGCTGTCATTCACGCCACGGATGGTGTGGACACCCTGGATCCGCGGCAAGCCGGTCGGCCAGATCGGCGCCGAGCCGGTTGCCAGGAACAGAACATCGAACTGTGCCCGCTCCCCCGTATCCAGGCCGACCGTGCGGGTGCCGAGATCCAATTCGACAGCCCGCCGACCCGCGGAAAACTCGATCGTCTCCAGGCTTTCGGGGCCGACGAGAAGTAGGTCCGCAACCGATTTCTTGCCGAGCAGCAAGTCTTTTGATACCGCAGGCCGATCGTAAGGGAGATGCTCCTCGTCGCCGACAATACGAATGCGTTCGTCGTAGCCACCCTTGCGAAGTGCTACAGCAACACTCAAACCAGCTCGCGAGCCACCGACAATCAGCGCGCCCGCGGAACTCACTGCTGGATCTCGATCACGTCGGTCGGGCAATCCTCCACAGCCTGTTCGAGTGCGGCGAGCAGCGAACTATCCGGCTGCGCATCCAGCAGGATGACCTTGGCGTCCCGGTCGTCGAGGTCGAAGACCTCGGGGACCGACAGCACACAGTCCCCGCAACTGGTACACCGGTCGCGGTCGATGAGAACTTGCAATGACATTACGATGCCGCCTTCCACTCGACGTGCAGGTGCTCCGGGCCCCGGAAACTGATATTCCGGGGGAAGGTGTAGGACTGATCGGCTTTCAGCTGCAGATCCGGGAAGCGTTCGCTCAGAAGCCGGATCACCGTGCGCGCCTCGACCCGGCCCAAGTGCTGTCCCAGGCAGAAGTGAGTCCCTTTACCGAACGAAAGTTGCAGCCGCGCATTGGGACGCCGAATGTCGAACGACTCCGGGTCCGGGAACATGGCGGGGTCGTGATTGGCCGAGCCCAGCGACAGCATGAGCTTCGCGCCGGCCGGGACCTGCACACCACCGATCGAAGTCTCCCGGGTGGTGATCCGGCGCCAAGCGATCACCGATGAGTCGAAACGCAGTGTCTCCTCGACCGCACCGTCGATCAGTGCCGGATCCGCACAGATCTCGGCCCAGGCCGACGGATTCGACAGCAATTGCCGCAGTGCGTTGCCGATGAGGTTGGTGGTGGTCTCGTGACCGGCGAACCCCAGGGCGAACAGGACGCTCGCCACTTCCTGATCGTTCAGGGCCTCCGGGTCGTTCTCACGTTGCCGGATGAGATCACTGGTGAGGTCATCGGCGAGGTTATCCCGGCGAAGGGTCACGAAGTTTTCGCAATAATCCCAGAGTTTGCTCATATTCGTCGCCGCACGCCGCTGGTAGTCCGCCGTCGGCTTGCCCCAGTTGACCTCGAGCTTGTCGTTGCACCAGGACTTGAGCATCTCGGCATCAGCGTCGGGGAATCCGATCAAACGGAACATCGTCAGCGCCGGCATCGGGAACGCCAGGTCCGCAACGAGGTCGGCGCTGCCGCGGTCTGCGAACCGATCGATCAGCTCTGTTGCCAGACTTTCGATCTGGGGCACCATGGCCGCGATCTTCCGCGGCAAGAACTTCGTTGCCAGGTGCAGGCGGACCCGGGTGTGGGCCGGCGGATCCAGGTTCGAAAGCACAGGAGTATTGCGCACTCCAGACTTGAGTATTTCGCCGGCCTCATCGGTCAGCGGCGCCAACGGCGTTTGGGCGATGGTCGCGGAGAATGTGGTCGGATCAGCGAACACTGCCGCCACGTCGGCATACCGGGTCACGATCCAGTAGTCGAGCGAGGGCACGTAATGAACCGGACCGGCTTCGCGCAGCGCGTTCAGGTGTGGGTAGGGAGATTCGAGGTAGTCGGGGGACAGAGGATCGAACCCGTGGGCAACTGGGCACTGGGCTGTTGTTTCGGTCATGCACGTGTCTTTCTCGTGTCGCGCGTTGCGGACGAACCGTTCGGTTATGGGACCGATTCCGCGCGATGACTTTTCTAGAAACTTAATACGGCCTGGTCGCCGCGTCCAATTCCGGTTTCGTTGTCACCTATGTCCACTGCGTGGGAGTTCTGAACATTGTTGTCCAGTCCGAGAAACCGCCGGGCATTCGCGCCCATCACCAACTCGCGTTCCGCGCTGTCGAGAAATGTCGATCGGCGTACCACATCGGCCACCGGCCGCTCGCCCAACGGGTATGGGTAGTCACTGCCGACCATGACCTGCTCGATCCCCACGGTGTCGATCAACAGCCGCAGGGCGGCCGGGTCGAACACCACCGAGTCCACGCTGAAACGACCCACATACGCCGAGGGCGGCTGTTGCGAGGTCGCGATGATGTCGGGCCGCCGGTGCCAGGCGTTCTCGAATCGACCGAGCCAGAATGCGAATGAACCGCCGCCGTGGGCGAAGCAGATGCGCAACGAGTCGGGGACTCGGTCGAAGGTGCCACCCAGGATCATCGAAATGACGGACAAGTGCGTTTCCGCCGGCATGCCGGTCAGCCACCGCGCCATCCAGCGCTGCAACCTCGGTGAGTCGGGCATGTCCCAGGGATGGACGAACACCGGCATCCCGATATCGGCCGCATGCTGCAGGAACGTGACGACCCCCGCATCGTCCAAGTCACGATCGCCGACGTGATTCCCGATCTCGACGCCTCGGTGCCCCATCTCCTGGCAACGGCTGAGCTCGCGGCAGGCGGCGTCCGGATCTTGCAGCGGAACCTGCGCGAACGGCAGGAGCCGCTCGGGCGCCGGCGAGCAGATCTCCAGGGCGAGGTCATTGAAGATCCGCGAGATTTTCGCTGCCTCGGACCCGGGAAGGTCGTAGCTGAAGAACACCGGCGTCGGCGAGACGACCTGGATCTGCACCCCGTCGGCGTCCATGTCGGCGAGCCGATCTTCGGCGGACCAGCACTCGCGACCGATCCGCCGGAAGGGCTGCGACCCGACCATGATCATGGCCTCGCGCTCGGAGTCGAGTCGTAGCCAGGGAAGTCCTTCACCGAGCTCGGGCCAACCGCTCGGAACGAAATGTGTGTGTACGTCGATGATGTCCAACGTCAGCCCTTTCCAGGGTGGACAGTTCCGCAGCCCGGGCACGTGCGAGCGGCTTCCGACTCGTAGAACGACACGAATACCGGCGGAAGGTCTTCGACAATGTCCCGGACCTGCAGCTCGACTTCGTGCACCAGGTGGTTGCACTCGAGGCAGAACCAGACGAACTTCTCCAGTGTGCCCTCTTCGCGGATTCGCTCGATGACGATTCCGATGGATCCTTCCTGCGGGCGCTGCGGCGAGTGGTAGACGTTGCGTGGCAGCATCCACATTTCACCCTCACGGATGTCGATCCGGCGCGGCCCCTCATCGGTCATCAAGTTGACGTGCATGTCACCGCGGTACTGGTAGAACCACTCCTCGTACGGATCCAGATGGAAGTCGGTCCGTTGATTCGGTCCACCCACAACCTGGACAATGAAGTCGCCCATCGGCTTCCACATTTGCTGATTATTGACCGGAGGCCGGAGCATCTCCTCGTGCTCGGCGATCCAGGCATCGAAATCGAACACTGGCGGAATAAATGTCATGGTGAATCCTGATCGAAACTAGGGACGGGTTATTTCCCGTGCACAGCGACGGCTTGCATCTCGATGAAAAGATGCGGGTGTGGGAGTCGTGGACAGCGACCGTTCAGGCCGGCCCGGATGTATCGAGGTACCGTAGGTCGGCCTCTGCTGTGGCCGCGCCGACGAGAATGATCGCCCCCGGGGCCGGGTCGAGATCGTAGGTCTGCGCCATTCTTTGCGCGGCCGGGGGCGTCGAGCGAGGCCCCCGAGTCCGACGCACAGAATTCATAGCTGCACGCAGACATTCGTAGGAATCGAGTAGAAGTGCAGGGAGTTTTCACCGCCCTCTCGCCCGATGCCCGAGAGCCCGTTACCGCCGAACGGGGAACGCAGGTCTCGCAGGTACCAGGTATTCACCCACGCCATCCCGACGCGCATGCGCTGCGCGACTCGGTGGCCACGTTCCAGATTGCTCGTCCAGACCGCGGCGGCGAGTCCGTAGTCGGTATCGTTCGCCAACCGGACCGCCTCATCCTCGGTGTCGAACGGAATAAGCGCGGCCACGGGGCCGAATATCTCCTCCCGGACCACTCGTGCCGTGTTGTCCAGCCCCGCCCAGAGGGTCGGCTCGATCCATGCACCGCCGTCGAGATCAGCGCCGAGGTTCGGCACGCCGCCACCGAGCAGCACCTCGGCACCTTCGGCCACAGCCAGGTCGTAGTAGGAGGAGACCTTGTTCCGGTGCTGACGCGAAATCAGCGGCCCGGTGGTTGTCGTGGGTTCATCAGGTCGCCCCAACCGGAGCTTCTGCCCGCGCTGCACGAGCCCGGCCGCGACCTCATCGAAAATGCTCGAATGGACATACACCCGCTCGGTACACAGACACACCTGCCCGGTGTTGAGAAAGATCGATCGAGCAAGGCCGTCCAGAGTGGCATCGATGTTTGCGTCCTCGAAGACGATCGCAGCGTTCTTGCCGCCGAGTTCGAAGGACACCGGCCGGACATGCGACGCCGCCGCCCGCATGATGGTGGATCCCGTTTTGGTCTCGCCGGTGAACGTAACGCCATCGATCCCGGGGTGTGCCGTCAAGAACTCACCCGCCGATCCTGGACCGAACCCGTGCACCACGTTGTACACGCCGGCCGGCGCCCCGGCTTCCATAATGATCTCGGCAAGCAGAGTGGCCGATGAGGGCGTCTCCTCCGAAGGCTTCACCACCACCGCGTTACCGCAGGCCAGAGCTGGAGCAACTTTCCACGTCAGGAGAAGTAAGGGGAGATTCCACGGCACGATCACTGCCACAACGCCGAGCGGCTTGGGAACCGCGTAGTTCAGGGCCTGTCGCCCATCAGCCAAGTCGGTCAGGTACGACGAAAGCGGTGACGAAGCGATAGTGTCGGCAAAGGCACGGAAGTTCATCGCCGCGCGCGCGACGTCCAGATCACGGACCAAGCTCTCGGGCTTTCCGGTGTCTCGGACTTCAGCTGCCACGAATTCCTCGGATCGTGCCTCGATACGATCCGCGATGCGTCGGAGCAAGCGCGCGCGGTCGGTCACCGAAGAGCTCCCCCAGGCACCTTCCAGCGACTTCCTTGCGGCTCGCACCGCCATATCGACGACGTCCGCCCCGGCTTCCTGGACCGTGGCGACCGATGAGCCATCGACGGGACTCACGTCATCGAACACACCGCTGCCGGCGACATACGCGCCATCTATGAAGTTCTCGATATCCGGCAGGGGGGGTTTGCTCATAGATAAGACAGTAGCCAAGCCTCATATAGCTATCAATTGCCTATTCCCGATCAAGGCATTACCAAAATGGCATATGATGGGCGGGTGACAAGGGATCGCCTTCTGGATGGACGTTTGAAGCTCCGGCATCTGACGCTGATTGCCGCTATCGCCGACGAAGGAAGCCTGATCGCCACCGCGAAGGCTCTCCATGTCACACAGCCGGCCGTAACCCGGGCGTTGCACGAGGTCGAGCAGATTCTCGAAGTGCCATTGTTCGATCGCGGTCCGCGCGGCGTCACCCCCACCATCTTCGGGGAAAGTTTCATCGAGCACGCTCGCAGCGTACTGGCCCAGCTGCGCCAGGCAGGCGGCCAGATCGACCTGCTCACTCGAGCCGAGATCGGCCGAGTCCGCGTCGGCACCCACTTGGCCGGCTCGAATATTTTGCTGCCTCGCGCTATCGCATCACTCAAGGCTCAGCACCCTAAGCTGATCGTGGCCGTACAGGAAGCGACGCCGGATCTCCTGTACGACTCTTTACTCACCGGCCGGACAGATTTGGTAATCGGTCGCTTGCGGGCCGAACCGCCGCAGCAGCTATGTCAAGAGCGGCTGTATGTGGAACCGATGCAGCTCGTAACCCGAGCCGATCACCCCGCAAGAGACTTCGATCTGCCACAACTGTCACAACTGCTGGACTTCCCGTGGATCATGCCGGTGGAACAGACATCCCTACGTTCGGAACTCGAGTCATTGTTCGTCGCAGAAGGATTGCCTTTGCCGGAGAACCGCGTCGAGTGCACTTCGATATTGATCGTTCGCGAACTACTTCTGTCCACCGACATGATCGCCGTGCTGCCGCAGTTGATCATCCGAAGCGACAAGCGACTGGCAGTACTGCAAACAAAGCTCCATGCGTTGAGCCGGTCGGTGGGCGTGACGATGCGCTCGCGGGCGCCCATGGTTCCGGCGGCTCAAATGCTGCTACAGCATCTGCGAGTCGCCGCTGCCGCACTCGGGGCGACAAATGAGCCGAACCCGTCGACCCGGTCGCAATGACCCACGATCACGCCCCGGGTGTCAAACGTTGGCGGCGATCATAAATCTCGACTCACCTGGACGCCGCAACTGCGATGACCGCCGGCCGGGGAACACTCGTGTGTGTTCCAGGACGGAGCCGACGACCGGTGACAGACCCGACGGCCCTGGCGGGCCGTCGGAGTCGACGAGGTCTTGACTGTGGCCTGTTGAAACTGTGGCCAGGAGGACGCAGTCGCTGATTCCTCATGGCCCGCCGCCCCTGGAACGCACACCAGAGGT
>NZ_JBQWRH010000014.1:0-183410 GCF_052545115.1 Nocardia glycosmidis
CCGGAGTCCGGCGCTGACGCGGTCGTCGACGTCCGTCATCTCGGCGGGGGGGGGGGGGGGGGGGGGGGGGGGGGGGGGGCGGGGGGGGGGGGGGGGGGGGGGGGGGGGCCCCCCCCCCCCCCCCCCCCCCGACTGGTTTTCCGAGGTTCTGCCACCGCCTGGGCCTGCCATCGCTCGGCGTACCGCTGGACGTCTGCTGCTCGCCGTCGCCACGGGGTCCTGCTGGCGACGCCCGTCGCCCGGATCGGGCTGTGTGCCGCCCGGATCGGGCTGTGTGCCGCCCGGATCGGGCTGTGTGCCGCCCGGATCGGGCTGTGTGCCGCCCGGATCGACTGCCGGCGATCCGCCTGCGAAATCCGCATTGCCTTCCCTTTACGCGCTGACTCCAATCGGCTGAAATAAGTGATATAGATCACACGCTGACAGTTTGCTGATTTCTTCCGTTTGACCGAAATGCGCGGGAGAATCGGCGATGTTACTGCTGGTACGGACGTGACTCCTGGGGCAGTAGTTTCAATTACACAGTGCCTACCTGAACTGATTCGCGTCCGGCGCGCATGCGCCAGGCACGGTCACCTGCCGCCCTCGCGCGATGACGCTGGTGATGCCGTGCGTTAGCCAGAGTCGTCGAACGGCGCCTCTGTCAACCGGGCTAAGGAAGGGACGAGCACGTGCCGAGGAGACCGTTGCGCCGCACCGCACTCGGGTTCTTGCTATCTATCACCGCGACTTTTACGCTCGCCGGCACCGCCTGGTGCGACACCGGCAGTGCCTCCGGCCTCGGGCTGGGCAATGGATCCGGATCGGCGATCGGCGCCGGACTCAACAGCGGTTCGGCCGGGATACCGCTGCCGGTGCCCAGTGCGACCGGACTGTTGGCGCTGGCAGCCGCGACGACACAGCTCGGTAAACCCTATGAGTGGGGCGGCACCGGACCGTTCAGCTGGGACTGCTCGGGTCTGGTGCAGTGGGCTTTCCGACAGGCCGGGGTGAGCCTTCCACGCACGACCTGGCAGCAGGCCAAGGTGGGCACGCCGGTCCCGCGGGCCATTCTGATGCCCGGCGATGTGGTGGTACTGAACCGGGACGGTTCGCACGTCGGCATCTACGCGGGTCTCGGCCAGGTGCTGAATGCCTACGGCTCGGGTGTGCCGGTCGGCTTCACTCCGCTCGCCCAATTCGACATCTACGCCATTCGTCGCTTCTGACCGCAGCGCACTCGGCGGCGCCGGTGGGCATCGCACGCCGATTCGCCGGGCCTGTCCGCGACCGGAACATGGGAACGCCACACCGTGGAGCTACGGCAGTCGGAGTCCCGTCGGGTGGCACCGTCATTCGATTCGAACGAACGCGGTGTCATGTGCGTCCAAGGCTCATTGCCCGCTGATAGCGGTGGGCTATGGAACCGCATCTGCGCAATATCAGTACGTCGCCGGCGCCGGGCAACCGGTGACGTCAAACACAAGCCGAACGGCAAGTTGTACGCGGCCGAACCGATCCGATCCGGTCCGCACCGTCCTCGGGATCGTCAGGTGTCGAGGTCCTCGGCAAGAGTGCGCAGTACCGGGCCGTATTGCTGATGCGCCAGCGCCGAAGCGAATTGCGCGACCAAGTAGTCGGCCGGATTGCCGGTGTCGTACCAGCGGCCACGGATCACCTGACCGAACACGGGATTGTTCGCGGCGTGCACGTTGATCGCGTCGGTGAGATACACCTCCCCGGTGCGGTGCTCATGCCACGCTTCGGTCTGGGCGCGCAATTCCTCGATAATCCCCGGTGTGACCACGTAGCCGCCGATCGCGGCAAACGACGAAGGCGCGTCTTTGGGCTTCGGTTTCTCGCGCAGCCCGGTGATGCGCAGCAGACCGTTGCCGTGGTCGTCGGCCACCACCGGCACGCCGTAGCGTTGCGAGTGCGCGGGGTCCATCGGCATGAGCGCGAGGACGGGCGCTCCGGTGGCCTCGTAGGCATCGATGAGCTGCTGGGCGCGGGGCACTTCGGCCACGAAGACGTCGTCGGGCCACAGCACCAGCATCGGCTCGTCGCCGAGATTGCGGGCGGCGTTGAGCACCGGGGTGCCGTTGCCGTACGGGCCGTGCTGGTCGAGGTAGGTGATGTGGCCGAGCCGGGACAGTTCGCCGATCTCCTCGACCGCTTCGGCGAAGGCGGTCTTCCCGTCCGCGCGCAGCTGGGCGGCCAGTGCCGGGTTGGGGCGAAAATGGTCCTGGATCAATGATTTTCCGCCGCTGACCACGATGGTGATGTCGGTGATGCCCGAGGCGACCAGCTCGCGGACCGTGTGCTCGATCACCGGCTTGTCGCCGACCGGCAGCATCTCCTTGGGGATTGCCTTGGTCAGCGGAAGCAGCCGGGAGCCGATACCAGCGGCCGGGATGACGGCCTTGCGGATATTCATGGTCCGATCATCACATACCGAAGCCCGGGTCCGGCTGTGCGTACGCGGTACGTCGGCGGCTGTTCGAGACGGTTCGGTACATCCTCCGGCGCCGGAAATGGCGAGATCAGGACTCTTGTGGTGGGCGGGGATGGGCATCGACCAGGACTACGCGCCACGCCTGAAACCGATCGGGAACCCACAGTTGGCGCACAGCCACCGGATAGCGTCACCACCTGCCGGGACATGTCGGCGGTCGGGCGTACATTGCTGCCGTGGGTACCGGGAAGGCATGCGTGCGAGGCAGCGCCGGCCTGCTCGCCGTAGGCGATCCCTGGGCCGGGCGACCTATGGCGAAACGCCGGTGAGCAGCATGCGTCCGCCCGTGCTCACCGACGCGGACAGCGCTGCCCGGCGCTGGGTTCTGCACATCGATATGGACGCGTTCTTCGCCTCGGTCGAGCAGCTGACCCGGCCGACGCTGCGCGGACGGCCGGTGCTGGTCGGCGGCACCGGCGCGCGTGGTGTGGTGGCCGGAGCCAGTTATGAGGCCCGGGTGTTCGGCGCTCGCTCGGCGATGCCGATGCATCAGGCGCGCAGGCTGGTCGGAGTCACGGCCGTGGTGGTGCCGCCGCGTGGCGCGGTCTACGGGGTGGTGAGCGGACAGGTCTTCGACGTGCTGCGCAGCCGGATTCCGGTGCTGGAGACGCTGTCGTTCGACGAGGCGTTCGGCGAACCCGCCGAGTTGGCGGGCGCGACGGTGGCGGGGGTGCACGCGTACTGCGAAGAACTGCGCGCCCTGGTGCGCGAAAGCACCGGGCTGACCGCATCGGTGGGCGCGGGCACCGGAAAGCAGCTGGCCAAGATCGCCTCCAACCTGGCCAAACCCGATGGGGTCCGGGTGATTTCGCCGGTCGAGCAACCGCGGCTGCTGGCGGGGCTGCCGGTGCGGAAACTGTGGGGGATCGGGCCGGTTGCCGAGAGCAGGTTGCGCACGCTCGGCATCGAAACCGTCGGCGCCTTCGCGGCCGTGCCGGAATCGGAGGCGATGTCGATCCTCGGCGGCAGCGTGGGCGCCGCGCTGCACCGACTGGCACGCGGTATCGACGACCGTCCGGTCGCCGAACGGGCCGAGGCCAAGCAGATCGGCGCCGAGACCACCTACGAGAACGACATCGTCAGCCTCGCTCAGCTGCGTCCGGCCATCGAGGAGATGGCCGCGGCGGCGCACCGGCGCTTGATCGGGGACGGGCGCGCCGCCCGCACGGTGGTGCTCAAGCTGAAGAAGTCGGATATGAGCATTGTCACCCGATCCTTCACCTTGCCCTATGCGACCGAGGATCTGGCCACGCTCACCGCGGCTGCGCACCGCTCGGCGCTCGACCCGCTGGACCTCGGCCCGATCCGGCTGGTCGGGGTGAGTTACGGCGGCTTGTCCACGGTCCGTCAGGAATCGTTGTTTCCTGAGCTCGATCGCGGCCCGGTCGGCGAGATCCCCGCGGCGCAACCGGAAGCCGAGCCGATGCCGCGGGCCCAGGTGGCCGGCGCTGCACAGCCGGCCCCGGCGGTCACTGTTTGGCGTCCGGGCATGGACGTGACGCATCCTGAGCACGGTCATGGCTGGGTGCAGGGTGCGGGCTTGGGCGTGGTGACCGTTCGCTTCGAAACTCGTTCGACCGGTCCGGGTCCCGCGCGCACTTTCGCGGCCGATGACGCGGCGCTCACGCGGGCCGACCCACTGCGCAGTATGTTCTGACCCGCTGGGTGGCGGCTCGACATCGCCCGGCCGGACGCGTACGTTCGCTGCCGACGATATCCGGTGATCCGGTGCGAATCCGGGCGGCGGTGCCCGGTGCCGGTAGCCTGGGGCCTCGTGCAGCGCCGCCGATTCGGGTGGCGGTTGCCATGGTGGAGAACACGACACGGACCTCTCGAACGCAAAGGACGAGCAGTTGAAGCTTGGTAAGACTGGACGCATCGCGATCGCCGGCCTGGCGATCGTCGCCGCGCTCGGCATGACCGCGTGCGGCAACGACGACAAGGACAGCAAGCCCGCCGCCAAGACCTCGACCAGCGCCAAGGCGTCGGCGAACGCGAGCGCGAATCTGCCGCCGGTCCCGACCGCGTCGGAGCTGAACACCGCCCTCGCGCGGGCCCTGGACCCCACGGTCCCGGGTTCGGAGAAGCTCGATAACGTCCAAGGCGTCGAAGCCGATCCGACGCTGCCGGACCGCCTGTCCCAGGCCGCCTCCGGCGCCGACGTGAAGATCGAGGTCACCGACGTCACGTCGTTCGGCGACAGCGTCAACGCGAAGGCCAAGTTCATCCTGAACGGCCAGGAGAACATCGTCGACGTCCCGTTCGTCGCCGACAACGGCAAGTGGAAGATCCAGAAGGCCTGGGTGTGCACCATGCTCACCAACCTGGGCCAGCAGTCGCCGGCCTGCGCTTAGTCCGCGCGATCGGTGGGGCGGCCGCCGGGGTGAATCCGGCGGCCGCGCTTTCGTGAATCACCTCGCGCCACTGTGTGCTTCGAGCGGCCGCGGAATTCGGCGGCCCATGCCGGTCCTGCTGGATCGCGCACGTCGCGGTGGCCTGCGCGTAGCGAGTTCAGGTATGGCCGGTTGCGATGTAGCCGGGTGGGTCATGCGCCGGTCGTTCGTGTCGGCTGTTCGGTGGCGCTGCGGCGCGGCCGGGCGTGGCGGGCGCGCCGCAGCGCGTCGGTGGTGAAGATCGCCAGTGCGGTCCAGATCAGCGCGAAACCAGCCCAGCGGGAGGCGGGCATCGGCTCGTGCGCGATGGCGAGACCCCAGGTCATCTGGAGTGCTGGCGTGAGATATTGCAGTAAGCCCAGAGTGGACAGCTCGACCCGTTGGGCCGCGACGGCGAACAGTAGCAGGGGGACGAGGGTCACCGGTCCGGTCGCCATCATCAGTGCGAGATGACCTGGGCTGGAGGCGAATTCGCTGCGTCCGGTGACCGCGAGACCGATCGCGAAGACCAGCGCGAACGGTGCGGAGACGATGCCCTCGGCGGCGATGCCACGCAGGGCGTCCAGCGGGATCACCTTCTTGACCAGGCCGTAGGTGGCGAAAGAACAGGCCAATGTCAGGGCGATGATCGGCGGCCGGCCGTAGTCGACGGTGAGCACAACCACCGCCGTCGCGCCGAGGGCGAGCGCGGCCCACTGCGGTCTGCTCAGGCGCTCGCGGAAGATCACCACGCCGAAAGCGACCGTGACCAATGGGTTGACGAAGTAGCCGAGCGCGCACTCCACGATGTGGCCCGAAATGACGCCGTAGACGTACACACCCCAATTGAGCGCGATCGCCGCCGAGGCGACGGCCGCCAGCTGCCAGGTGCGTCGGCTGATGCCGCGCAGTTCGCGCAGCCGCCCGCCGGCCGCGAGTACGGCGAGCACCACCACGAGCGTCCAGACGATCCGCTGGGCCACCACTTCGCTCGCGTCGGCGAACGCCAGCAACCCGAAGAACGCGGGGAACAGTCCCCAGAGGAAGAACGCGCTCGTGCCGAACGCCGCACCGGGGAGGGACCTGCTTCGCCGCACGATGACGACCGTAGTTGTCCCGTAGCCTTGCGGTCATGTCGATTACCGCGCAGGCCTTGGCAGCCACCGGACTCACCGCGGCGGAGGTCGAGCAACGCCGCCGCGACGGCCGGACCAACGACGTGCCGGATCGGGCCGGCCGGTCGGTGCGCGACATCGTGCGCGCGAACGTCTTCACCAGGATCAACGCGATCCTCGGTGTGCTATTCGTGCTGGTCCTGGCCACCGGATCGCTGATCGACGGCATGTTCGGTCTGCTGATCGTCGCCAACAGCGCGGTCGGCATCATTCAGGAGATCCGCGCCAAACGCACCCTGGACCAGTTGGCTATCGTCGGGCAGGTCAAGCCGACCGTGCGCCGGGACGGCGCGGCCGTCGAGATCGCGCCGCGCGAGGTGGTACTCGACGACCTGATCGAGCTCGGACCCGGCGACCAGATCGTGGTGGACGGCACGGTCGAGGAGTCCGCGCAGCTCGAAGTGGACGAATCGCTGCTCACCGGCGAGGCGGACCCGATCGACAAGGCGGTGGGCGCCTCGGTGATGTCCGGCAGCTTCGTGGTTTCCGGGTCGGGCGCCTACCGGGCCACCAAAGTCGGCCGGGACGCCTACGCCGCGCGGCTGGCCGAGGAAGCGAGCAAATTCACGCTGGTGCACTCCGAGCTGCGCAGCGGTATCGACAAGATCTTGAAGTTCATCACCTATCTGCTCATCCCCGCGGGTTTGCTGAGTATCTACAACCAGCTGGTCGCCAGCAACGAGTCGTGGCGGCCCGCGGTGACCGGGATGGTCGCTGCGCTGGTGCCGATGGTGCCCGAGGGGCTGGTGCTGATGACCTCGATCGCGTTCGCGGTCGGTGTGGTGCGGCTGGGCCGGCGCCAGTGCCTGGTGCAGGAGTTGCCCGCCATCGAGGGGTTGGCCCGCGTCGACGTGGTGTGCGCGGACAAGACGGGCACGCTGACCGAGAACGGTATGCGCCTGTCGGACCTGAAGACGCTGAACACCTTCGACGACGCCGAGATCCGCACCGCGCTGGCCGCGTTGGCCGCTGATGATCCACGACCGAACGCGAGCGTGCAGGCGATCGCCGAGGCCCTGCCGGACGGTCCCGGCTGGCAACGCACGGCTGTCGCGCCGTTCTCCTCGGCCAAGAAGTGGAGCGGCTGCTCCTACGGCGAACACGGCGACTGGCTGCTCGGCGCGCCGGATGTGCTGCTCGACCCGGGCTCCGCGGACGCGCGTGTAGCCGAGGAACTCGGTGCCTCTGGCCTGCGAGTCCTGCTGCTGGCCCGTGGTGACCGTCCAGTGGACGCCCCGGACGGCCCCGGCCCGGTGCGGCCCGCCGCCCTGGTGGTGCTGGAGCAGAAGGTCCGGCCCGATGCCCGCGAGACGCTCGAATACTTTGCGGGCCAGAATGTTTCGATCAAGGTGATCTCCGGCGACAACGCCGTGTCGGTCGGTGCGGTGGCTTCCTCGCTCGACCTGCCCGGCGGCGACCACGCGATCGACGCGCGGGAGTTGCCGCAAGACCGCGACGGACTCGCCGACGTGCTGGATCGCAATACCACCTTCGGCCGCGTGCGGCCGGAGCAGAAGCGCGCCATGGTGGCGGCCCTGCAGTCCCGGGGGCACACCGTGGCGATGACCGGCGACGGCGTGAACGACGTTCTCGCGCTGAAGGATTCGGATATCGGCGTAGCCATGGGCGCGGGCAGCCCGGCGACCAGGGCGGTGGCGCAGATCGTGCTGCTGGACAACAAGTTCGCCACGCTCCCCTACGTAGTCGGCGAGGGCCGCCGGGTGATCGGCAACATCGAGCGGGTCTCGAACCTGTTCCTCACCAAGACCGTCTATTCCGTGCTGCTCGCGTTCCTGGTCGGTGCCGCCGGAATCGGTTCGCAGCTGTTCGACTACGAGCCGATCGGCTACCCGTTCCTGCCGCGGCATGTGACGATCGCGGCCTGGTTCACCATCGGCATCCCGGCGTTCATCCTCTCGCTCGCGCCCAACAACGAGCGTGCCCGCACCGGCTTCGTCGGGCGCGTCATGCGGTTGGCGATCCCGTCGGGCGTCGTGATCGGCGTGAGCACCTTCGTCGCCTACCTGATCGCCTACGCGGGGCCGCACGCGAGCGAGGAGCAGAAGGTCCAGGCCGGCACCACCGCGCTCATCACGCTGATCATGATCGCGGTGTGGGTGCTGGCCATCGTGGCGCGGCCGTACGTGTGGTGGAAGGTCGTGCTGATCGCGGTATCGGTGGCGGCGTACGTCTTCCTGTTCACTGTTCCGTTCACCCGCGAGTTCTTCAAACTCGACCCCTCCAACCTCGCGCTCACCGGCGCGGCGGTGGCCTGCGGCATCGTCGGCATCGTGCTCGTCGAGGCGGCCTGGTGGGTGAGCGCGGTGCTGCTCGGCGATAAGCGGCAACTGCTGCCCAGCTCGCCCGGCGGGGCCGCCTGACGGACTGGGCGGCTGACTTGCCGCGCGACGAGAAGCCTTGTGCGAGGCGGTCATTCAGGGTTGGGGTAGCTTCTCGGATATGGAGGTACTGCTGCACCAGATCGACGCGTTCGCCGACGCACTGTTCTCGGGCAACCCGGCCGCGGTGATGCCGCTCCCGTCGTGGCTGCCGGATGCGTTGCTGCAACAGCTTGCCGAGGAGAACAACCTCGCCGAAACCGCGTTCTACACATCGCACCTACCTCCCGAGGCGGGTGTGCCGCCGGGCGACTGGCCCGCCTTCCACCTGCGCTGGTTCACGCCGAAGGTGGAGGTCGCCCTGTGCGGGCACGCCACCTTGGCCAGCGCCGCGCAGATCCTCGTCGATATGCACCCCGGCGAGGATCGGGTGAGCTTCTACACCCGCAGCGGCTGGCTGCACGTCGAGCGCACCGTCGACGACGAGTTCGTCCTCGACCTGCCGGCCGTGCCGAGCGTTCCGGTGCGGCCCGACCCGGCGCTCGTCGCGGCGCTCGGGGTGCGTCCGGTGTGCGCCTACTCCGGCACCGACGAGGTGATCGTCGTGGCGACCGAGCAGCAGGTGCGCGACGTCGCCCCGGTGTTGGCCGCGTTCCCGGCGCTGCCGCGTGCCGCGATCGTCACCGCTGCCGGTGACGCGGTGGACTTCGTCTCCCGGGTCTTCGCCCCCGGGGTGGGCGTCCCCGAAGATCCGGTGACCGGCTCCGCGCATGCCCAGTTGGTTCCGCTGTGGAGTGAGCGGTTGGGTCGTACCGAACTGCGTGCCAGGCAACTGTCGCGCCGCGGCGGGAGCCTGCGCTGCGAGCTGACCGATGATCGGGTGCTGCTGTTCGGACGCTGCCACCGATACCTCGACGGGGTCGTCACCCTGCCGGACTGACAACTCTCCCGGGATGGATACGTGGACGTGCTACGGAGCCGGGACCGGGCCATCGTCGGGGCCGGGGAGGACGACGTCCTGGTATTCGCGCAGTAGCGGTACTACCGCGAAGCTACCCGCGACCGCGTCCGCGGGAAGCGCTTGGACGGCGCGGATACCGTTCTGTGCGGCCAGGTTTCGCAATTGAGCCAGTGGGCCGCGCACGACGAGTCCGACCACGCAGGCGCAGCCTGCCCGCAGGCGTTCGGCGGATACGGCGACGATACGGGCGGACCGGTCGTCGGCGGGGCGGGGCAGCAGCCAAGCCGCGTACTGCGCCGAATCCACCGCCGCCTCGACGCTTTCCGGGACCGGGACGGTGACCAGCGGGGTGTGCACGCGCAGCAGCGATATCCGATACAGCACCTGAGCGATGCGCATCCCGCCGCTGTGCGCCGGAATGTCTGCCGCAACCAAGGGCTCGGTGAACGAAACCAGCGCCCAGTGCTGTTGCTCGTCGGCACCAGCCAGCGAATCCCGGGCACGCGATAGATAATCCGCGACCTGTTCGCCCTGATCCGGCCCGAGCCGGTCGGTGGACACTCCGGCTTGGCGTGGCGGATTCAGCACGCCGAGCGCGATGATCAGCGTGATGAGCGCGCCGGTCGCCGCCGCGAGGACGACCTCGCGCCACGGCGACCGGCGTGGGTCAAACATTGCGCAGGACGTCCAGGGCGTTTTTCAGGTCGTCCGGGTACTCGCTGGTGATCTCCAGGTAGCGACCGTCGGCGGGATGCTGGAACCCGAGCGACCGGGCGTGCAACCATTGGCGTTCCAGCCCGAGCCGCTCGGCCAGACGCGGGTCCGCGCCGTAGGTGAGATCACCGCAGCAGGGGTGGCGGATCGCCGAGAAATGCACCCGGATCTGGTGGGTGCGGCCGGTTTCCAGATGGATGTCCAGCAGGCTGGCCGAGGGGAACGCCTCGACGGTGTCGTAGTGCGTGATGCTCGGGCGTCCGTCGGCGGTGACGGCGAACTTCCAGTCGTTGCCCCGCGCCCGGCCGATCGGGGCATCGATGGTGCCGCTGCTGGGATCCGGATGTCCCTGGACCACGGCGTGATACCGCTTGTCGACCGTGCGCTGCTTGAACGCGCGCTTGAGCACGGTGTACGCATGCTCGGACTGGGCGACCACCATCACCCCGGAGGTGCCGACATCGAGGCGGTGCACGATGCCCTGCCGTTCGTGGGCACCCGAGGTGGAGATGCGGTAGCCCGCGGCGGCCAGCCCGCCCACGACGGTCGGCCCGCTCCAGCCGACACCGGTATGCGCGGCCACGCCGACCGGCTTGTGCACCGCGACGATGTCGTCGTCGGCGTAGAGGATCTTCATACCCTCCACGGGTTCGGCCTCGATGGTCAGCTCCCGCTTGGGTTCCGGGAACACCACCTCCAGCCATGCTCCCGCCGTGAGCCGGTCGGACTTGCCCGCGGCGATGCCGTCGAGCTGCACCGAGCCCGTCTCGGCCAGCGTGGCCACGGCGGTGCGGGACAGACCGAGCAAACGGGACAACCCCGCGTCCACGCGCATCCCGTCGAGCCCGTCGGGGACCGGCATGGTCCTGGTCTCGCTCATGCCGCGCTGCCCTCGCTCGCGTCGGCCTTGTCGCCGCGACCGACACGCGTGCCGTTCGGCTCGAAGCCGAATACGGTGAGCAGCACCAGCAGAATCGCCCCGCACACAATGGCGGAGTCGGCCACGTTGAACACCGGCCACCAGCCGATCGCGACGAAATCGACCACATGACCCTGCAGCGGTCCCGGCGCGCGGAACAGCCGGTCCACCAGGTTGCCGAGCGCGCCGCCGAGCACCATGCCCAGGCCGATCGCCCACCACAGCGAGCGCAGGGTGCGGCCGATGCGCACCACGCCGATCACGACCGCGGCGGCGACCAGCGTCAGCAACCAGGTCATGCCGGTGGCCATGGAGAACGCCGCGCCCGGATTGCGTACCAGGGTCAAACGCGCGAAGTCGCCGATGATCGACACCGGTTCACCCGGCGTCAGGTTCGCGACCGCGATGGTCTTGGTGAGCAGATCCAGACCGAGGAGAACCGCGGCGATGACGAGCAGGATCCCCAGCCGCTGCGGCGGGATCTCCGTCGTCGGATCGGCGGTGTTGGTCGGGCTTTCCTCAGGTGGCCGGTCGTCACTCACACCGACCATCATCTCTCGAGCGCAATCGCGACCGGTACGCGCGTGGCGATTGCCCCGGCCAGGCGGCGCGGTTCGGGTTCGTATGGCACGCCCACTCGATGTCCCAGCTTGCACTCAGGAAGCGGTCGTAGTCTGTTGCTCGTGACGGTGTTGTCTTACCCCCACCATCGCCGGATCGCGCGCTCGGGTGTGCTGCTCATGGTGCTCGCGGTCGGGCTGTCCGCCTTCGGTGTCGGTTGCGCCGACGGCACCGAATCGCGCGGTGAGACCGACGGCACCGAGCCGGTCGGCATGCGCAAAGAAGTGACCGTGCCCATTCCGGCCGCGGTGACCACGGTCATGTCGGCCGGCGACGAGCCGCGTTCGCTGCTGCGGCCGGACTACCCGGCGGGCACGGTACAGCGCGTCACGCTCTACACCGCCCACCACATCGAGCAGCAGCTCGACGACCAGCCGATGCGCGATTTCTCCACCCCCGCGCTGACCATTCCGATGACCGCGCAGACCACCGCCGAGGGCATCGATCTGACCCTCGGTACGGTCACCTCACCGGACCCGACGCTGGCCAAGGCGCTCACCAAGATCGGCGGCTCGCACGCGGGCTTCGACCTCACCGATCTGGGTGCGATCACCGCGCTGCGGCTGGAGCCGGCGCCGGACGCGTCCAACACCGCGCGCGCCGCGCTCGAGCAGGCGTTCTACCAAGCCGTCTACCGCTCGATCGCGTTCCCCGACCAGCCGGTCGGGCCGGGCGCGGTGTGGACGGTGCGGCAGGAGGTCAACGGCGGCGTGCTGCTCGACCAGGTGACCACCGCGACGCTGACCGAGCGCGACGGCGACCGGCTCACCATCGAACTGCAGGTCACACAGACGCCGAAGTCGCTGGTGTGGAACCTGCCGAACCACGCGGGCACCCTGGACATCCGGGACTATGTCATGCAGGGCACGGGCACCATCACGGTGGATCTCGGCTTGCCGCTGCCGGTGGCCGGTTCGGTCACCGTCGGCGGGCACCAGTCCTACCGTGATCCGCGCAGCGCCAGCACGTTGCGGCAGACGCTCGGTACGCAGGTGTCGTGGACCGAATGATCCGCGCGTGCGGCCCGCTGACCGCCGCCGCCTCCGTTCTGCTCGCCTCGGGCTGTGGTTCGGCCGAGCCCGCGGCCGGATTGCCCGAGCTGCCGCCGCCGGGCGCGGTCGTCGCCGCCGCCCCGGTGACGGTCGCACCCGAGTCCGATTCCGATCGGCTGCGTGATCGGTTACTCAGCGACGCCGACCTGCCGCCCGGCTTCACCGAACTGCCGCCGCGCGCCGACGTGGGAACGGCACCGGCCGGCGCGTCGCCCACGAATCCGGTGGAATGCGCCAAGGTGCTCACGCCGCTCGGCGCGCAATATGCCGGCGCGCTGGCACAGGCCGCCACCCAATTCGCCGGGCCGAACTTCTCCAGTATCGATATCGACGCAGCGAGTTATCCGCACGACGCGGTCGCCGGCGCGTTTTCGGCTGTGCAGCAGCTGCTGCGCCGTTGCGTGCACTACTCGGGCGCGGATGCCACCGATATTCCGGTGGAGTATCGGATCGGCGGGCTGGCCCAGCCGCCTGCCGGCGATGCGCTCGCCTCCTTCCAGATGCGCGCCACCAGTGACGGTTTGACGCTCGGGTCGTCGGTGGCGATCGTGCAGGTCGGAAGCACCGTGGTCCAGGTCGCCGTGACTGCGCCGGAGGCGGTGGATCCCGGTGTGCTGAGTGCGTTGACCGATGTGCAGGTGCGTCGACTGGACGGCGTCGCGGGTCCCTGATTCCGGCGATCCGGCCCAGCGTGGCGGTCGGCGGGAATAGGCTCGGCATGATCCGACACCATGCCTCGACCGGAGGTCAACCATGTCTGATGTCAAACCCATTCCCGAGGGATATCCGGTGGTCTCGCCCGGACTGGCCATCGACGGCGCGGCGGCGGCGGTCGATTTCTACAAGAACGTTTTCGGCGCCACCGAACGAATGCGCATGCCCGGCCCGGACGGGAAGATCGCGCACTGCGAGCTGATGTTCGGCGATTCCGTCGTCATGCTCGGTGACCCGGCGCCGGATATGAACTTCCTCGACCCGAAGACGGTCGGCGGCACCCCGGTCAACCTCCATGTGTACGTCGAGGACGCCGACGCCGCCTTCGCCACCGCGCTGGCCGCGGGCGCCACCGAACTGGCGCCCATGACCGCACAGTTCTACGGTGATCGCAGCGGCTCCTTCGAGGACCCGTGGGGACACCGCTGGACCGTCGCCACCCACGTCGAGGACGTGCCGCCGCAGGAGATGGACCGGCGCATGGCCGAACAGTTCGGCGGCTCGTGAGCCGAGCCGCGCAGGTCAGCCGGCGATAATCGAATCACCTTCGACCCGAATGCTTTTCCGGGCGAGTGGGTCGGCGGCCGGCCCGTTCGCGACCGAGCCGTCGAGACCGAACCTGCTGCCGTGGCAGGGGCAGTTGATGGTGCCGCCGGACACTTCGACGACCTTGCATCCCGCGTGGGTACAGATCGAGGACAGCCCGACGAAGGCGCCGGCGCTGGGCTGGGTCACCACGGTGTCGCCGAGGACCACACCGCCGCCGACCGGGATGTCGGTCGTTTTGGCGAGCACCGTTGCCGGCTGACTCGCCGCGGCGGGCCGGCCATCCGGAGCGGGATTCGTCCCGGGTGTCGCGTTGTCTTTCGCCTCGGTGGTACAGGCGGCGAGGGCCAGGGCGGCCGCGGCGGCGCCGGCGCCGGCGATCACCACGTTGCGCCGGGTGTGTTCGTCGAATGTCATGTGTCGCGCTCCTTGCCAACCGCGGCCGGCGAGATGCCTGCCGTCGAGCGATCGCGGTAGTCGCCGGGGTTGTGCCGGTGCCGCTTTCGCCTTGTTCACGGAAGGGGCGGCCCTGCGGTTCAATTGGGCCGGATCCCGGGCGCGTCGGCGCGGCAGGGAGCTGGACGAGGTGGCCGAAACACCTGTCGGTACGACGATTCGGTGCGAATTGTCTCAGTGCGAATTGGGGTGGGCGCGAACGGCGGACCCGGGTCCCCTCATCTGTTCCGGCCGGGTCCGCCGTCCTCTTGTGGTTACCCGACCGGATCGTTTCGAACACGTCGATCTCGCGGCGGGCAACCTCGGGCGCCCCGCCTCGGTGCTGAGCGCCCCGGAGCACAACACGTCCCGGGGCCGGCCCAGGAGCGCGGGCGCTCACCCGCGACGGCGCGCTGCGTCGCCGCCGTGCAGTGCTCGGCCGAGTCGGTGTGCGGGCTTTCCCGGGCCGGCGGCCTGCCCGCGGGGTCTTCCGGCGCGAGCGCCTCGGCGCCGGTGAGCGCCCGCAGGTGCGGTGCCGAGTGCACCGCCTGCTCGGCGGGGGTGTTCACCACCCGGCGGCGGGTCCGCGAGCAGACAACAGCGCACGGCGATCAGTGCCGCCGCGGCAACGCGGGGGTGGCGGTCATGGCGGGGTTCGGCGTGGGGCGATTGTCGCCTCGACTCATCGCCTCGACCGGATTCGCGGATCACTCGCGGAAATCGGCCGCTCGCGCGGCGAGTCGCCAGGACGCGCCAGTGGTTGTTCGCACCGACACGCCGGGCGCCGAGGAGTTGCCGGTGTGCCGTGAAAAACCCGTCGGTGCGCACCCCTAGAATCGGTCCAGCCAACCCCCGTCGCGACCTTGGGAGGAAGGAACATCTTGGCCGCCTCGTCCGGATCGTTCGTCCATCTGCACAACCACACCGAGTACTCGATGCTCGACGGTGCCGCCAAGATCTCGCCCCTGTTCAGCGAGGCGAAACGGCTTGGGATGGACGCGGTCGGAATGACCGACCACGGCAACATGTACGGGGCGGCGGAGTTCTACAACTCCGCCAAGAAGCACGACATCAAGCCGATCATCGGCATCGAGGCGTACATCGCGCCCGGCTCCCGGTTCGACAGCAAGCGCGTGCAGTGGGGCGATCCGAGCCAGAAGGGCGACGATGTCTCCGGCTCGGGTGCCTACACCCACATGACCATGGTCGCCGAGACCGCGACCGGTCTGCGCAACCTGTTCACGTTGTCCTCGCTGGCCTCGCTCGAGGGCCAGCTCGGCAAGTGGGCGCGCATGGACGAGGAGATCATCGCCCAGCACGCCGAAGGCATCATCGCGACCACGGGCTGCCCCTCCGGTGAGGTGCAGACCCGCTTGCGCCTCGGCCACGACCGCGAGGCGCTGGAGGCCGCGGCCAAATGGCAGGAGATCTTCGGTAAGGACAATTTCTTCCTCGAGGTGATGGACCACGGCTTGTCCATCGAGCGCCGGGTCCGCGAGGGACTGCTGAATATCGGCAAGCAGCTGGGTATTCCGGCGCTGGCCACGAACGACTGTCATTACGTCACCAAGGATCAGTCGACCAATCACGAAGCGCTGCTGTGTATTCAGACCGGCAAGACGCTCAGCGACCCGACCCGGTTCAAGTTCGACGGTGACGGCTATTACCTGAAGTCCGCCCAGGAGATGCGCGCGATCTGGGACGCCGAAGTGCCCGGCGCCTGCGACAACACCGTACTCATCGGCGAGCGTGTGCAGTCCTACGACGATGTGTGGGCGCACCGCGACCGGATGCCGATCTTCCCCGTCCCCGAGGGCCACGACCAGGGCAGCTGGCTACGCAGCGAGGTCGACCTCGGGTTGCGGCGCCGATTCCCCGACGGCGCACCCCGGGAATACCTCGACCGCGCCGCCTACGAGATCGGCGTCATCCTGGAGATGGGTTTCCCCGCCTACTTCCTGGTGGTCGGCGACCTGATCAACCACGCTCGTGAGGTCGGCATCCGAGTCGGCCCCGGCCGTGGTTCCGCGGCAGGCTCCCTGGTCGCCTACGCGCTCGGCATCACCAATATCGACCCGCTGCCACACGGTCTGCTCTTCGAGCGGTTCCTCAATCCCGAGCGCGTCTCGATGCCCGATATCGATATCGACTTCGACGATCGCCGCCGCGGTGAAATGGTGCGCTACGCGAGCGAGAAGTGGGGCACCGACCGGGTCGCCCAGGTCATCACCTTCGGCACCATCAAGACCAAGGCCGCCATCAAGGACTCGGCGCGAGTCCTGTACGGCCAGCCCGGTTTCGCCATCGCCGACCAGATCACCAAGGCGCTGCCGCCGCCGATCATGGCCAAGGACATCTCGGTCTCCGGCATCACCGACCCGGACCACGAGCGGTACAAGGAAGCCGCCGAGGTCCGCGAACTCATCAACACCAATCCGGATGTCGCCAAGATCTACGAGACCGCGCGTGGTCTCGAGGGGCTGATCCGCAACGCGGGTGTGCACGCCTGCGCGGTGATCATGTCCTGCGATCCGCTGATGGACGCGATCCCGCTGTGGAAGCGGCCCCAGGACGGCGCCCTGATCACCGGCTGGGACTATCCGTCCTGCGAGGCCATCGGCCTGCTGAAGATGGACTTCCTCGGCCTGCGCAACCTCACCGTGATCGGTGACGCGCTGGAGAACATCAAGGCCAACCGCGGCATCGAGCTGGACATGGACAACCTGCCGCTCGACGACGGCGCGACCTATGAATTGCTTTCCCGCGGCGACACTCTCGGCGTTTTCCAGCTCGACGGTGGACCTATGCGCGATCTGCTGCGCCGTATGCAGCCGACCGCGTTCGAAGATATCGTCGCCGTCGGCGCGTTGTACCGCCCCGGCCCGATGGGCATGAACGCGCACAACGACTACGCCGACCGCAAGAACAAACGGCAAGAGGTCAAGCCGATCCATCCGGAGCTGGCCGAGCCGTTGAAGGAGATCCTCGGCGAGACCTACGGTCTGATCGTCTATCAAGAGCAGATCATGCACGTCGCGCAGAAGGTGGCCGGGTACTCGCTCGGCCGCGCCGATATCCTGCGTCGCGCGATGGGCAAGAAGAAGGCCGAGGTGCTGGCCGCGGAGTTCGAGGGCTTCGAGGAAGGCATGCAGGCCAACGGCTATTCCAAGGCCGCGATCAAGGCGCTGTGGGACACGATTCTTCCGTTCGCCGGGTACGCGTTCAACAAATCGCACGCCGCCGCCTACGGCCTGATCTCCTACTGGACCGCCTACCTCAAGGCCAACTACCCGGCCGAGTACATGGCGGGTTTGCTCACCTCCGTCGGCGACGACAAGGACAAGGCCGCGGCCTACCTGTCGGATTGCCGCCGCCTCGGCATCACCGTGCTGCCGCCGGACGTCAACGAGTCCGAGCAGAACTTCGCCTCCGTCGGCAAGGACATCCGTTTCGGTCTCGGCGCGGTGCGCAATGTCGGCGCGAACGTCGTCGCCTCGATCATCCAGGCGCGCAAGGAGAAGTCGAAGTTCACCGATTTCTCCGACTACCTGAACAAGATCGACGCGATCGCGGCGAGCAAGAAGGTCACCGAATCGCTCATCAAGGCAGGCGGTTTCGACTCTCTCGGGCACCCGCGTAAGGGCCTGCTGCTGATCCACTCCGATGCCATCGACGCGGTGATGGCGACCAAGAAGGCGGAGGCGATCGGGCAGTTCGACCTGTTCGGCGGCTTGGACGCGGACGAGTCGGTGACCTCGGTGTTCAACGTCAAGGTGCCCGACGACGAGTGGGAGTCCAAGCACCGGCTCGCCCTGGAGCGGGAGATGCTCGGGCTGTACGTGTCCGGGCACCCGCTCAACGGTGTCGAGCATGTCCTTGCGGCACAGGCGGATACCCAGATCCCGGTCATTCTGGAAGGCGACCTCAAAGACGGCACGCAGGTCACCGTCGGCGGCATCCTGGCTTCGGTGAACCGGCGCATCAACAAGAACGGCCTGGCCTGGGCGTCGGCCCAGCTGGAAGACCTCACCGGCGGCATCGAGGTGCTGTTCTTCCCGCAGGCGTACTCGGTGTACGGCATGGACGTCGTCGAGGATGCCGTGGTGCTGGTGAAGGCGCGGGTCTCGGTCCGCGACGATCGCATCTCGCTGATCGCCAACGATCTCGCCGTGCCCGACCTGTCCGCGGTCGGCGTGGCGAAGCCGCTCTCGGTCACCATCACCACCCGCATGTGCACCCCGGACAAGATCGGTGAACTCAAGCGGGTCCTGTCCCGGCACCCCGGCACCTCGGATGTCCATGTCCGCCATGTCGGCGCCCGAGACAAGACCACGCTGTGGAAACTGGACCACGCCCTGCGCGTTTCACCGTCCTCAGCCCTGATGGGCGACCTGAAGGCCCTGCTCGGGCCAGGGTGCCTGGCCAGTTGACCGGCGCAGCGTGCCTTCGGTTTCCTGATGGCAAGCGGCTGTTAAGCATTCGATAGGCGGGTTCGTGGAGAGTTCGGGGCGAAGGTCGTTCACTCCGAGGAAACGAGGATCGTCATGCAAGCCATTCTCCGCAGCCTGCGTCTGCTGATACTGGGCGTCACCCTGTTCGTGCCCGCGTTCGCTGTCGCGACGGTCGGCGCGGGCGCCGCGAACGCGGGCTCTATCTACGAGATCAAGTTCGCGCCCGGGACCGATCACGCGTCCGTCAGCGGCGCGGTGATCCGTGGCGACGCCGACACCTACGTGCTCGAGGCGCGGGCGGGGCAGACGCTGACCACCGATCTCTCCTCCGTCGAGGGCAATGCCCGATTCACCACCACCGCCCCGGACGGGCGCGTGCTGTGTGTCGAGGAGACCTGGAGCCGGATCACGCTGCCGCAGAGCGGGTACTACACCATCTCGGTGGCGCCGAGCCGCGGCAATGCGACCTACACCCTGTCGGTACGCATCGTCTGATTCCTCAGGGCGAGACCGCGACACCGAGCGTCTGGGCGACCAGGAAGCGCGGGGCCTGTTCCCCGTAGAACGACTCGGCCTCGCGGATCTCGAAACCGGCGGCTGTCACCAGAGCGCGGATATCGCGGTTCAGGTGGCATCCGCCGAACAGTCGTTTCTGGACCGGATTCAGCCGGTTCTGCCACACCCGCACGTTCTCGTCCGGCGCCCGCCCGTGTTCGACGAAGTGCAAGGTCCCGCCGGGAACGAGTACCCGGCGCACCTCGGCCAAGGCAGCGGCGATGTCGGGGATGGTGCACATGGTCCAGGTCGACAACGCGCAGTCGAAGGTATTGTCGGCGAACGGTAGCGCCTGCCCGTCCAGCCCGGCCCGCTCGATGGGCACGGTGGCAGCGGCGGCTCGTTTGCTCGCCAGCCGCCAGCCGAGATCGGCCGGTTCGACCGCGCTCACCGAGGCGACCGTCGCCGGGTAGAACGGCACGTTCAGGCCCGAACCGAAGCCGATCTCCACGACGCGTCCGTGCAGTCCCGCGCACACCCGCTCGCGCAGTGGGGCGAGGAACCGCATCCCGCAGGCCACGTTCACGATCCGGGGTAGCACCTGGTCGCCATAGATACCCACACCTCCACTCTGGCAGGGATCACCCGTTCCGGCCAGACCCAGCGACGCGTGTAGCGCAACAAGTGAGGAGCGGGTTCCCGGCGCCGGCGTCCACCCGGCGAGCGGCCCAGGCCCGTGGGATGCTGGCGCAGTGACTGTGTTCGAGGTGTGGGCGCCGCGGCCGGAGTCGGTACGGCTGGACCTGGATGGTGTGGACCACCGGATGACGCGGTCGCCGGACGGATGGTGGCGCGCCGACGTACCCGCCGCGTGCGGAGCCAGGTACGGGTTCCTGCTCGACGACGACCCGACCGTGCTGCCCGATCCGCGCTCGCCGCGTCAGCCCGACGGAGTGCACGCCCGCTCGGCCCTGCACACCCTCGATCCGGCGGGATGGACCGACGCGAGCTGGACCGGGCGGCCGCTGGCCGGAGCGGTCTACTACGAACTGCACATCGGGACCTTCACCGCGGCGGGGACCTTCGACGCCGCCATCGAGCGGCTGGACCACCTGGTCGAGCTGGGCGTCACCGTGGTCGAGGTGATGCCGGTGAACGCCTTCGACGGCACCCACAACTGGGGCTACGACGGGGTGCTCTGGTACGCGGTCCAGGAAAGCTACGGCGGCCCCGACGGCCTGCAGCGGTTCGTGAACGCGTGCCATGCCCGCGGGCTGGCGGTCTGCCTCGACGTCGTCTACAACCACCTCGGCCCGTCCGGCAACTACCTGCCGCGCTTCGGGCCCTACCTCACGCAGGATCGCAACACCTGGGGACAGAGCCTGAACCTGGACGGCCCGCAGTCCGACCACGTGCGCCGGCATGTCATCGACAACGCGCTGCGCTGGCTGCGTGATTTCCATATCGACGCCCTGCGGCTGGACGCGGTGCACGCCCTGGTCGACCGGACCGCCACACACGTGCTCGCCGAGCTCGCCGTCGCCACCGAACGCCTCGCCGCCCACCTGCGCAGGCCGCTGACGCTGATCGCGGAGAGCGATCTGAACGATCCGAAACTGATCACTCCGCGCGCGGCCGGCGGCTACGGGCTGACCGCGCAGTGGAACGACGACCTGCACCACGCTGTCCACGCCGCCGTCTCCGGCGAGCGGCAGGGCTACTACGGCGACTTCGGTTCGCTGCGTTGCTTGGCCGAGACGCTCACACACGGGTTCTTCCATGCCGCAACGTATTCCAGCTTCCGCGGCCGCACGCACGGCCGCCCGATCGACCCCGGCCTGGTTCCGGGCAGCGCGCTGCTTGCTTTCACCTGCGATCACGACCAGATCGGGAACCGAGCCCTCGGCGACCGGCCGAGCGCCTACCTGACCGACGGCCAGTTGGCGATCAAAGCGGCCCTGGTGCTGTGCTCGGCATTCACACCGATGCTGTTCATGGGCGAGGAGTGGGGGGCCGGCACACCGTTCCAGTTCTTCACTTCCCATACCGATCCGGTTATCGCCGCCGCGACCGCGGCCGGGCGCCGGGAGGAGTTCGCCGAACACGGCTGGCCCACCGACGAGGTGCCCGACCCGCAGGATCCGCGCAGCTTCCACCGGTCCAAGCTGGACTGGGACGAACTCGGGAAGCCGGCCCACGCCCGGCTGCTGTCCTGCTATCGAACCCTGCTCGCCGTGCGCCGGGACCGGCCGGAGCTAAGCGACCCGTTGCTGACCCATGTTTCGGTGAACTACGACGAGGTCGCCCGCTGGATCGTCGTGCATCGCGGCACGCTGGCCCTGGTGTGCAATCTGGGCGAGGACCAGGCCGTCGTGCCGGTCGCGGGCCTGCCGCTGCTGTCCTGGGAATCGCCGACCGCAGGCCCTGCTACGACAACCCTTCCCGGCCATTCGTTCACGCTGCTGGAGACGGCGCCGCCGGGCGCGCGGTGAGCGCGGCGGAACATAAGAACCGGTCCCTATCTGGGAGTTTGGTAAATAACGTACTCGCAACTGTCCGAAACGAAACTTTGCCCGCGTGTTCCACGCTATTACCGTGGAGGAATGAGCAACGTCGCTCCCGGGGACCTCGCGGTTCTTCCCCTGGGCATGGGTGGCAGCGCTGCCGCCGAATTCGCGCCATTCGTGCGCGCGTTCGCGCGCGCGTTCGGCAACCGCGCAGGTGCGGGCGCGGCGTTCACACTGCAGCGGTACGGTGAGCCGCTGATCGACGTCTGGATCGGCTCCGGTGGCGACGCCCCGTGGAGCAGGGACACCGGCACGATCATCTTCTCCGCCACCAAAGCGATCTCCGCCACGGTCGTGCACCGTCTCGCCGACCGAGGGTTGCTCGATTACTCCGCTCCGGTCGCCGAGTACTGGCCGGAGTTCCGGGCCAACGGCAAACACAAGATCACCGTCCGCCAGCTGATGACGCACCGAGCGGGGCTGTCCGCGTTGGCTCCGATCGCCACCGGCCTGGCCGACGTGCTGGATCATCGGCTCATGGAGCAGCGTCTGGCCGCGGCGAAGCCGGACCGTCTGCTCGGCGTTCCCACCTACCACGCGCTGACCTTCGGTTGGTTGGTCGCGGGCCTGACCCGCGCCATCACCGGCACCAGCCTGGCGGAGCTGATCCGTACCGAGGTCGCCGAGCCGCTCGGCATCGACGACGGTTTGCACTTGGGCAGGCCGCCCGCGGACGCGGCGATCAGCTACGCGCCGCTGGCGGGCACCCAGCTGAGCATGGCCGGAAAGCCGCTCGGCGCGGCGGTTCTCGGCCGCAGCCATCGGATTCCGGGTGCGCTCGGCGCCGCCACACGCTGCCTGTTCCTGCCCGGCCTGGAAGCGATTCTGGAGGGCAGGAATCCGCCGATCCTGGACACCGAGCTGGGCGCGGGCAACGGCGTGTGCACCGCGCGCGCCCTGGCCACGATGTACAGCGCGCTCGCCAACGACGGTGTTCTGGCCGGCCGCAGGTACCTCGGCGGCCACACCATGAAGGCGCTGCGCCGCATCGAGACCTACCAACCCGACCGCGCGCTGTTCTACACGCCGATGCTGTGGCGCCTCGGCTACCACTCGCTGCCGATGCCCGGCGCGCACGCCGGGTTCGGGCATGTCGGTCTCGGTGGCTCGTTCGGCTGGGCCGAGCCGCGGCTGGGTCTGTCGGTCGGGTTCGTGCACAACCGGCTCTCGGCCGCGCAGCTGCACTACGACCAGTCGGCCGCCTTCTGGCTGCTGCCGCCCATGCTGAACTGCCTACGTGCGACCCGCCGTCGGGTGCCGGAGACGGAGACGCCGAAGGCGGCCTGATCTCGGCGAGCCGGATCGCCCCGATCGCCGCGCAGCGCAACCGCCGTGCCTGAACCGGCCCGGCCGGCTCAGGTCAGGTAGCGGTAGGCAGGCGTGTCCGGCTCGAGGCGCTCGCACTGGATCGGGGACTGCCGCATCCGTTCCAGCAGCGGACCGAGGCCGTCTCGCGCGCCCAGTTCGATGCCGACCAGCGCCGCGCCCGTCTCGCGGTTGTTGCGTTTGACGTACTCGAACATCGTGATGTCGTCGTCGGGTCCGAGCACCTCGTTGAGGAAGCGGCGCAGCGCGCCTGGCTCCTGGGGGAAGTCCACCAGGAAGTAGTGCTTGAGGCCGCGGTGCACGAGCGAGCGTTCGATGATCTCGCCGTAGCGGGAGACGTCATTGTTGCCGCCGGATACCAGGCAGATCACCGTAGACCCCGGCTCCACGGTGATCTCGGCCAGTGCCGTCACGGCGAGCGCGCCCGCGGGTTCGGCGATGATGCCCTCGTTCTGGTACATGTCGAGCATGGTCGTGCAGATCGCGCCCTCATCGACCTGCATCATCTGGAAAGCGCCTGCACCCCTGGGGGATTCGGTGGTGGTCAGCAGCGGAAGCGAGGCATGCGAGACCACCCGCCCGCCGAAGCCGGACACCGCGGCGAACGGCACCGCGCCGACCCGCCGCACCGCGGCGCCGTCCACGAACGGATCGATCTCCGGCAGCGTCACCGGTGCGCCCGCTACCAGGGCCGCGGTCATCGACGCCGCGCCCGCGGGCTCCACGCCGAGGATGCCGGTGCGCGGGGACCTGCCGCGCAGGTAGGTGCCGATACCGGCGAGGCAGCCGCCGCCGCCCACCGGCACGATCACCAGGTCGGGCGAGGTGCCGAGCTGGTTCAGGATCTCCGCGGCGATGGTGCCCTGACCTGCCGCTGTGCGCGTGTCGTCGAAGGGCGGCACCATGGTCGCGCCGGTGCGCGCCACATCGTCGGTGGCGGCCGCGGCGGCCGCGTCGTAGGTCTCGCCGATGGCGATCAGCTCGACGAACTCACCGCCGTGCACCCGGATGCGATCGCGCTTTTGCTTCGGCGTCGTGGTCGGCACGTAGATGCGGCCTTTGATCTCCATCGTCCGGCACGCGAACGCGACGCCCTGCGCATGGTTGCCCGCGCTGGCCGTGACCACGCCCGCGGCGCGCTCGTCCTCGGACAACTGGATGACGAGGTTGTAGGCGCCACGCAGTTTGTAGGAGCGGACCGCGCCGAGATCTTCGCGCTTGAGGTAGACGTTCGCCCCGGTCAGCTTCGACAGCCGCTCACTGCGCTGTAATGGGGTCGGATCGATGACGTCGGCAATTCGCTCGGCGGCAGCATCGATCTCGTCCGCGGTGAGCGCGGGACGAGTGGCGGACAGTGCGTCGAGGACCTCGAGCGGATTGGACACCCGAAATATGCTGCCACCTGCCGCGGCGGCACGGTGCGGCGGGTGGCAGTGCCGTGGTCGCCCGGCCTACCGGGGAGTGAGGACGAAGAGCGGGATCTGGCGGTCGGTCTTGGTCTGATAGTTCGCGTAATCCGGCCACGCCGCGACCGCGCGCTCCCACCACAGCGCTTTCTCGTCCCCGAAGACCTCGCGCGCGGTGTAGTCCTTGTTCACCGTGCCGTCGCGCAGTTCGACGTGCGGTTCGGCCTTGATGTTGTGGTACCAGACCGGGTGCTTCGGTGCCCCGCCGAGCGAGGCGACCACCGCGTATTCGCCGTTGTGCTCCACCCGCATCAGTGGGGTCTTGCGTAGCTTGCCGGTCTTGGCGCCCTTGCTGGTCAGCAGAACCACGGGCTTGCCCTGGATCTGCGTGGCCTCGGTGCCGCCGGAGTTCTCGTAGCTCTCGGCTTGGGTGCGGGCCCAGTCGGAGGTGCTCGGTTCGTATTCACCTGTCAATGGCATGTCTGGGGCAACACGGCACGTATCAGCAGTGTTCCCGGGGCAAAAGTTCGCTCGCCCGAACATTGATTTCCGACTACCCTGTGGGGATGGCAGTGGTGCACCCTCCGACCCGCGGCGCGACGATCGACATCGCCGGTAGTGCCTGGCCGGTGCACAAGTTCGACGCGGTGGTGATCGGGCTGGTGACCTTCCTTCTGCTTGCGCTGATCACTGGATCACCGCAGGTCGCGGTGCTGACCGCGGCGGGGGTCGGCGCGGTGCGGTGGCTCGGCGGGCTGGCGGCTGCGCAGCGATAGCTGTCCGCTATGCCGGGGTGGCGGAGATTTGTCGACCTGCCGGTGCGCGAAAAGCGATTCACCCCAGCGGAATTCGAGTACTCGAATACGCGGGCCATGGGCAGGTTGTGCACGGCAGGATGAGGTCATGAAGCGCCTCGTTGTTTGCTGCGACGGCACCTGGAAGGCCGAGTCGAGCAGCACGGTATCGAACATCATCAAGATCGCGCAGACGATCCGGTTCGACGCGCCGGGGCCTGCGGGGGAGACGATCCAGCAGTGGGTCACCTATGTGTCCGGCCCGGGCGCCCGCGGCTTCCTCTCCGATCGCGTACTGGGCGGGGCCTTCGGACTGGGGCTCGAGGCGAACCTCTCGTCCGCATACTGGCATCTGGCTCTGAACTGGGAAGAGGGCGACGAGATCTACATCTTCGGCTTCAGCCGCGGCGCCTTCACCGCCCGCAGTCTGGCCGGGCTGATCAGCCGGATCGGCATGCTGACCCCGGAAGCGATGATCGACGGCAAGTACCCGGAGGGGTTGCGGATCTATCGGCAGCGGCCGCCCGCGAAGACCCCGCAGAACCCGGATCCGCCGGAGCCCGTGCAGTGGAAGGAGTTCCGCCGGAAGTACTCCCGCAGGGCCAAGATCGACTTTCTCGGTGTGTTCGACACGGTTGGTGCATTGGGGGTGCCGGGGCTCACCTCGTTGCGGCACCGGTTCCACGACGTCAAGCTCTCACGTGAGGTGTTCTGCGCCCGCCAAGCTCTGGCCATCGATGAGCGACGGCGCAACTTCGAACCGTCGCTCTGGACGGTGCCGGTCGAACCGACCGTGAAGTACCGTCGCGGATTCCAGCGGGTCGAGCAGGTGTGGTTCCCGGGCGTGCACAGCGATATCGGCGGCGGGTACGCCGAATGCGGCTTGTCGGATGTCACGTTGCGGTGGATGATCCGGGAGGCGGAGTCGGTCGGTCTGGCTTTCGACCGGGAGCGGCTGGCGGCGCTGGCGCAACGCTGCGGCGCCGCGGGCGCGGACCACATGCGGCTACACGACTCCCTCGGCGTGGGCTACCGCGTCCTGAACGTGGTTCGTACGCTCCGCCGCCCGCGCAGCCGCCGTTTCCATTGGGATTCCTGGCGCCGGATGTCCGGTCCGACCGACCAGGGGGTCCGGTTGGCGTCGAGCATCCAGGATGCTCCGGACTACCGTCCCGCGAACCTGCGCCGGTGGCGAGAGGAACTCGGCGGCGAGTTTCCGGCGGAGCTTGTCGAGCAGGTCGACGCGGTGACCGCCGGGCCGCCGCGGTCAGCGGACCAGTAGCGCGACCGGCAGCCGGGCGAACACTTTCTCCAGCCTGGCCCGGCCCTGGAAGGTGTGGCCGGTCAGCCGGTCGGTCCAGGTACCCGAGGGCAGGTCGAGAAATGTATCGCCCCAGCCGCTTTCAGCCAGGTTCACGCTGTGGCGGGTGGTGGCGACGATCACCCCCGGTGCTTCGGCCACACGACCGCGCGCGTAGGACACCACCTTGCTCGCGTGGTCTCCGGTGGCGAACAGCGGCCGATAGCTGCCGCCGACGAAACAGTCGGGACGTTCCCGGCGCAGCCACAACGCGTAGGCGACGATCCACAGCTTCGCCGCCCCGGTGGTGTCCAAAGCCGGTGTGCCGGTGAGTGATTGCAACATGCCCGCGCGGGCGGCGAAATCCACCGGACGGCGGTTGTCCGGGTCGACGAGCGAGTCCTCCCACAGCTCGCAGCCCTGGTAGACGTCCGGGATGCCCGGGCCGCACAACTGCAGCAGCTTCTGCGCCAACGAGTCCGACCAGGCATGCGGCGCCAGTTCGTGCACCAGGTCACCGAGCTCGGAGCCGACCGGCCCGTCGATCACCGCGTCGATCCAGGCGTGCACGGCGGCCTCGAATTCGGTGTCCGGCTCCTCCCAGGACGTCTTGCTGTTCGCCTCCCGGACCGCCTTCTCCGCGAACGCGTGCAGGCGTTCGCGCAGGCCCGGCACCGACGCGGCGGGCCGACCGTCCGCGGGCCACACGCCGAACATGTTCTGCAGCAGGAACAACGCGGTCGCGCCATCCGGGGCCGGTGTGGTCTCCAGCCAGGATTCGACGCTGCGCGCCCAGGTCTGCGCGGCCTGGGACAGCACGCCGATGCGCGCGCGCACATCCTCCCCGCGTTTGGTGTCGTGCGTCGACAGCGTCGTCATGGTCGCGGGCCAGCGCAGCGCGCGGGCGCTGTTGGACAGGTGGAACTCGTTGAGCGAGTGGCCGAATCGGGCCGGGTTGCCGCCCACTTCCTGCAAGGAGACCAGCCGCCCGGCCTGGTAGAACATGGTGTCCTCGACCGCCTTGGCGGTCACCGCCCCGCATACCTGGCTGAAGCGCACCGCCGCGTCCGAGTTGGCGGCCAACGCCGCGACCAGCACCGCCAGCGGCGCGGTGAGCTCGGTGTTGCGTTTCTCCACTTCGGCGATCACCGCGCCGACCATCCCGGCCAGCGGTGCGTAGTCGGCCCGGTACACCGGCATGAACGCCAGCACCTCGATGGTGGCGTTGGTCAGCGCCATGGTGTCGAAGCTCTCGGCGTTCGCGTCCTTTTTGATCGCGGCGACCAGCCGCCGGATCTCCGGCGCCAGAATGCTTTCCGCGACCGCGCGTTTGATCCGGTGCTCGGTCTCGCCGACCCATGCGCGATCGCTGCCGTGACCGGCGACGCGACGGGAGAGCTCGGTGAGCGCCGGTTCGCCCCGGGGGTCGACCAGCACGCCGCCGAAGTCGGCCAGCGCCTCGTAACCGGTGGTGCCGTCCACCGGCAGCGTCTCGTCCAGCGGTTCCCGGTTGGCCAGGATCTTCTCCACCAGCAGCAGCCGGTGCGGGCCGATCAGTCTGCGCAGCCGGGTGAGGTAGCCGGTGGGGTCGGACAAGCCATCCGGATGGTCGACCCGCACGCCGTCGATCAAATCGTGCTCGCACCAGGCGGCGAGTTCGCGGTGGGTGATGTCGAAGACCTCGGTGTTCTCCTGACGCAGCGCCGCGAGGCTGCTGACCGCGAAGAACCTGCGGTAGCCGCACAGCCCGGCCTTCCAGCTCACCAGACGGTAGCGCTGCTTGTCGTGGATGCGCAGCGCGTTGTCGCCGTCGGTACCCGGCGCGATCGGGAAACGCAGGTCGCGCAACGCGAGCATGGGTTCGCAACCGGATCGGTCGACGGTCAACGCGGCCGGATCGTTCTCGCTGTGCAGCACCGGCAGCGCCAGCCGCCCGCCCGCGCCGTTGCCCGGGCTCCAGTCGATGTCGAAGTAGTGCGCGAACCGGGACTCCTGGCCGTTCCGCAGCACGTCCCACCACCAGGCGTTCTGCCGTGGGTCGGCGACCCCGACGTGGTTGGGCACCAAATCCACGATCAGGCCCATGCCGCGGCCGCGCACTTCGTCGGCGAGCGCCTTCAGGCCGGCCGGCCCGCCGAGGGCCGCGGACACAGTGGTCGGATCGGTGACGTCGTAGCCGTGCGTGGAACCGCGCGTCGCGGTCAGGATCGGCGACAGGTAAAGATGCGAAATGCCCAGCTGCTGAAGGTATTCCGCGATAGTGCGGGCTTCGGCGAAAGTCACCGCGTCCGGTCGCAGCTGGAGCCGGTAGGTGCTGCGGATCGTTGTCCGGGGGGCGGACCTGCGGCGCAGGGATACCGGGTCGGTCACGTGCATCTTGGTGGAATCGGGTGCGTTCATCGGCATTCGGGTCAGGCGGCCTGGCGCAGGACGAGCAGACAGCGAGCTTCGACGGGGATGGTGGCGCCGCCGCTGTGGCCGGCATCGGCCAGGCCGGTCGGCGTCGAACAGTCCAGCGCCACAGACCATTCCGCGCCGCCGTCGGTGACGGGCAGCGCGAAGTCGATGGCCTGGTCGTGGGCGTTGAAGCAGAGCAGGAATGAGTCGTCGGTGATCCGCTCGCCACGCGGGCCAGGCTCGGGAATGCCGGCACCGTTGAGATAGACCGCCAGCGATTTGCCGAATCCGCTGTCCCAATCCGCGGCGGTCATCTCCTCGCCCGATGGGGTGAGCCACGCGATGTCGCGGGCGTCGCCGTTCGACCGGAGTGACCCACCGGCGAGGAACCGCCTGCGCCGGAAGACCGGATGCTCGGTGCGCAAGGCGATCACGGTGCGGGTGAACGCGAGCAGGTCGGCATTCGTGTCCCGCAGTGACCAGTCCATCCACGCCAGCGGCGAATCCTGGCAGTACACGTTGTTGTTGCCGTGCTGGGTGCGGCCCATCTCGTCGCCGTGCGCGAGCATGGGTACACCCTGGCTGAGCACCAGCGTCGCGAGCAAATTGCGGCTCTGGCGCTCGCGCAGCGCGCGGATCTCCGGATCGTCGGTCGGGCCTTCGACGCCGCAGTTCCACGACCGGTTCCAGTTCTCGCCGTCGCGATTGTCCTCGCCGTTGGCCTGGTTGTGTTTCTCGTTGTAGGACACCAGGTCCCGCAAGGTGAATCCGTCGTGCGCGGTGACGAAGTTGATGCTCGCGCTCGGTCTGCGCCCGGTGGCCTCGTACAGGTCGGAGGAGCCGGTGAGCCGGGCCGCGAACTCGCCCAGCGTCGCGGGCTGGCCGCGCCAGTAGTCGCGCACGGTGTCGCGGTATTTGCCGTTCCACTCCGTCCAGAGGCCGGGAAAGTTGCCGACCTGGTAGCCGCCCTCACCCACGTCCCACGGCTCCGCGATGAGCTTGACCTGGCTCACCACCGGGTCCTGCTGCACCAGATCGAAGAACGTCGAGAGCCGGTCCACGTCGTGCAGTTCCCGTGCCAGCGTCGCGGCCAGGTCGAAACGGAATCCGTCGACGTGCATGTCCAGGATCCAGTAGCGCAGCGAGTCCATGATCAGCTGCAAGGTGTGCGGGTGACGCACGTTGAGGCTGTTTCCGGTACCCGTGTAGTCCATATAGCGCGACAGGTCGTCGTCGACCAGGCGGTAGTAGGCGGCGTTGTCGATGCCCCGGAAGCCTATGGTCGGGCCGCGGTGGTCGCCCTCGGCGGTGTGGTTGTAGACCACGTCGAGGATTACCTCGATGTCGTCGGCGTGCAGCGCCCGCACCATCGCCTTGAACTCGGTGACCGCCGAACCGGCGCGGTCTATCGCGGCGTACTCGTTGTGCGGCGCCAGGTAGCCGAAGCTGTTGTAACCCCAGTAGTTGCGCAGGCCCTGGTCCAGCAGCACCCGGTCGTGGAGGAACTGGTGCACCGGCATCAGTTCGATCGCGGTGACGCCCAACCCCTTCAGATGGTCGATCACCGCGGGGTGGGCGATGCCGGAGTAGGTGCCGCGCAGTTCTTCGGGCACCTCGGGGTGCGTCATCGTCATACCTTTGACGTGCGCCTCGTAGATCACCGTCTCGTGATAGGGCCGGTTCGGTGCGCGGTCGGCGCCCCAGTCGAAGTACGGGTTGATCACCACGCCGGTCATGGTGTGGCCGAGGGAGTCCAGCCCATAGGTATCGAGCGACGGATGATTGCCGAAGTTGCCGTCGAAGGCCTTGCCGTACGGATCGAGCAGCAGTTTGCTCGGATCGCAGCGCAACCCGCGATCAGGGTCGAAGGGGCCGTGCACCCGGTATCCATAGCGTTGGCCCGGCTCGATCGCGGGGAGGTAGGCATGCCAGACGTACCCGTCGACCTCGTCCAGCGCGATCCGGGTTTCGGTGTCGTCGCCGGCGATGAGGCAGAGTTCGACCTGGTCGGCAACCTCGGAGAAAACTGAGAAGTTGGTCCCCGCGCCGTCGTAGGTGGCCCCGAGTGGATACGCGGTGCCGGGCCAGACACCCAGGGGTGTCGCGTCGCCGGGCGCTGGGTCGGGCTGAGCCATGGCAACGACAGTAGCGGCAGCCGGGCTTTTGCCGGTGCGGGTGGTTCTGCCCGGGTTCGTCAGGGGAGGTCGGAGCTGTTTTCCAGCCGGTCACGCCGATAGGGCCGGGCGCCTGCGGCCGCGGGATCCGGTCCGTCGCAGCTCGGCCAGATGCCCCCGAGGCAGCCATCCTGGCCGTCATGCAGCGCAGAAGACACTGCCGACCGGGCAGCCGTCGGAATCCGCGATCCAGGCGCGCTCGCATCGGTCGTCGTCCGGATACCACCCGCTGTGTCGGACTCGCTCAGGGCGCGCCCAGTTCGAGTGCTAACTTGAACGACGTTCAAGCCGCCCTGGGTGGGCCGGGGCGCGGACGCGAGGATTCCTGTGGCACTGACCCCTGGCGAGATCACCGCCCTCGACGCCGAGCATGTCTGGCATCCCTACGGCGGTTTCCCCGCGACGACCGAGCCGCTGGTGGTGGTGAGCGCCGCGGGCACCCGGCTGACCCTGGCCGACGGGCGGGAGCTGGTCGACGGCATGAGTTCCTGGTGGGCCGCCATCCACGGCTACCAGCATCCGGTGCTCGACGCCGCGCTGCTCGCCCAGTCGCGGCGGATGAGTCACGTGATGTTCGGTGGGCTCACCCATGAGCCGGCGGCCCGGCTGGCCGAGTTGCTGGTCGAGTCCGCGCCCGCGGGTCTGGACAAGGTGTTCCTGTGCGACTCCGGCTCGGTGTCGGTGGAGGTCGCCGTCAAGATGTGCCTGCAGTACTGGCGTTCGCTGGACAAGCCGCGCAAACGGCGCTTGCTCACCTGGCGCGGCGGCTATCACGGCGATACGTTCACCCCGATGAGCGTGTGCGACCCCGAGGGTGGCATGCACTCGCTGTGGACCGACATCCTGGCGGATCAGCTCTTCGCGCCCGTGCCGCCGCGCGACTACCGGCCCGAATATGTCGCGGAGCTGGAACGAATGCTCGGCGCGCACGCCGACGAGCTGGCGGCGGTCATCGTGGAGCCCATCGTCCAAGGTGCGGGCGGGATGCGCTGGCATCACCCCGGCTATCTCGCGGAACTGCGCAGGCTGTGCGACGAGCACGACGTGCTGCTGGTCTTCGACGAGATCGCGACCGGATTCGGGCGCACCGGAACGCTTTTCGCCGCGGATCGAGCGGGCGTCAGCCCGGACGTGATGTGCGTCGGGAAGGCCCTGACCGGTGGCTATCTCACGCTGGCGGCTGCGCTGTGCACCACGCGGATCGCCGAGACGATCAGCGCGGCGCATGGCGGTCTCATGCACGGTCCGACGTTCATGGGCAACCCACTGGCCTGCGCGGTCGCGGTCGCGTCGATCGAGTTGTTGCGCTCGCGTGACTGGCGCGGCGAGGTCGCGCGGATCGAGGCCGAGCTGGAGGCGGGGCTCGCTCCGATGCGCGGCGTGCCGGGCGTGGTGGATGCGCGGGTGCTCGGCGCTATCGGTGTGCTCGAGCTGGATCGTCCGGTGGACATGCGCGCCGCGACCGACGCCGCCGTCGATGCCGGGGTGTGGCTGCGCCCGTTCCGGAACTTGGTGTACACGATGCCGCCGTTCATCAGCACGCCGGACGACGTAGCGACGATCACCGCGGGGATGCGGGCGGCGGTCGCCGCGCAGTCCGGGCGGTGATCGCCGTCAAGCGATCCAGGGCGGGACGATCGTGCCGTCGCTGTCCGGCGTCCCGGCCCGCGCGCCCGCCGCTGCGGTGACGATGGCGGTGCAGCCTTCGCCGGTACTCACCTGGCGCAGCACTTTTGCCGGAAGGACAACCGTATCGCCCTCGGTCGCGGTGCGTTCCGTGCCGTCGGGTGCGATATCGAGCCGTCCCGTGACAACCGTCCAGATCTGCTCGGCGTCGATGAAGTGCAGCAGCCCGCTCAACGGTCCGTGAATTCGTCGCGCGCGGCGATATCCGGACGATCACTGTCGAACAACACTTCCCAGACCCGGAAGATGCAGTGGTAGTCGTCGGACCAGCCGCGCACCATCAGCAGGTAGGTGTCGCCGTCACGCAGGACGACACGGCGACCACGCAGTCGGGGATGCTCAGGGGTGTGGGCGGGCAGTACGCAGGCCAGCTTGGCCAGGGCTTGCGCGCGGGTGCCGACCACTTCCGCGAGAATGCGGGGCGACCAGCGCTTGTGATCGCCCGAGCCGGTTGTTTCCTCGACGACTATCGCCCACCGCGGCATCCGGCTGTTCCTCCGGAGTGAAGCTTCGTCACCGTAGGCCGGTGACGCCACCAACGATGGAACAACGGTACCAGCCCGGGACCGCGCCTACCTCACCTGAACGGTGTTCAAGTATGCTGCGGAGCTGTGACTACCGATCCGTTGAGCTGGTTGGACGAGCGCGCTGCCGCACGGGTGGCCGCAGGGCTGCGCCGTGAGCTGCGGCCGCGCGCCCCGCAAACGCCCTCGATCGATCTGGCCTCCAACGATTACCTCGGGCTGGTCCGCCATCCGGCGGTGGTCGACGGTGCGATCGAGGCGGTGCGCCGCTGGGGCACTGGATCGACCGGATCGCGTCTGGTCACCGGCACCACCGCCGAGCACGAGCTGCTGGAAACCGAGCTGGCCGAATTCGTCGGCGCCGAAGCCGGACTGGTGTTCTCCTCCGGGTACACGGCCAACCTCGGCGTGGTCACCGCGCTGGCCGGGCGCGGCTCGCTCGTGGTCTCCGACGCGGGCAGCCACGCCTCGCTGGTGGACGCCTGCCGGCTGTCACGGGCCCGCGTGGAGATCGCGCCGCACTGCGACGCGGCGGCGGTGGACCGGCTGCTGGCCCAACGCACCGAGGAACGCGCGGTGGTACTCACCGATTCGGTGTTCAGCGCCGACGGGGACCTCGCGCCGCTGGCCGAGCTGCATCGGGTGGCCAGGGCACACGGTGCTGTGCTCGTCGTGGACGAGGCGCACGGCCTCGGCGTGCGCGGCGCGGGCGGGCGCGGGCTGGTCCACGAACTCGGGCTGGCCGGGGCGCCGGATCTGGTGATCACCGCGACACTGTCGAAATCCCTTGCCGCGCAAGGCGGCGTAGTGCTGTCCAGTGCGCGGGTGCGGGCCCACCTGATCGATGCCGCGCGCACGTTCATCTTCGATACCGGTCTCGCACCCGCTGCCGTCGGCGCGGCGCGGGCGGCGCTGCGCCTGCTGCGCGGCGAACCGGAACTGGCCGCGCGGGTGCTCGACCGCGCCGCGGACATCGCCGGGATCGCCGGGGTGCCCGCCCCCGATTCGGCGGTGGTTTCGGTCGTGCTCGGCTCGGCGCAGGTGGCCTTCGACGCGGCTCAGGCGTGCCGGGCGCGCGGCCTGGACGTGGGCTGTTTCCGTCCGCCGACCGTTGCGGAGGGCACGTCGCGCCTGCGCCTGACGGCTCGGGCAGACCTGACCGCGGCCGAACTCGACACCATCGCAACAGTGCTCGGCGAGGTGCTGGCCGAGGCCCGGGGTGCGGTGCCCGCATGACCATCCTGCTGATCACCGGAACCTCCACCGACGTCGGCAAAACGGTCGTCACGGCTGCCGTCGCCGCTGCGGTGGACGGCCACTCGGTGGCGGTGTGCAAACCAGGCCAAACCGGTGTCGCGGCCGGTGCACCCGGCGACCTCGCGGAGGTCCGACGTCTGTCCGGCGTCACCCGGACGCTGGAACTCGCCCGCTACCCGGACCCGCTGGCGCCCGACACGGCCGCCCGCCGGGCCGGAATGCCGCCACTGACCCTCGCCGAAACCGCCGCCGCCGTCGACTCGCTCACCGACGCCGACCTCGTCCTCGTCGAAGGCGCGGGCGGATTGCTGGTGCGTCTGGGCGATTTCACCCTGCTCGACCTCGCCCAGCAGCTCGGCGCCGCGGTCCTGCTGGTCACGGCCGCCGGTCTCGGAACCCTCAACCACACCGAACTGACCACCCGCGCACTCCAGTCGGCGGGCGTGCGGTGCACCGGTCTGGTAATCGGCTCCTGGCCGGGCGAACCCGACCTCGCCGCCGAATGCAACCGAACCGATCTGCCCCGGGTGACGGGCGTCGACCTGGTCGGTGCGATACCCGAGGGCGCGGGCCGCTGGGACCGCGAACGCTTCACGGCCGCCGCCTCGAGCTGGTTCGAACCCACCTGGTCACCGTTCGGCTGACCGCCGCCCGGCTGAGTCGGACTTTCGCGGCCGGTTCGTGCTGACGACGAGCAAGGGGTTCTGGGACCGACGGTGATCGGGTGACGGGCGATCCCTATACGCATTGTGGACGCGGTGCACCGATATTGATGCGGTGCACGACCGGCTGCTGCGGGGATCGTGCCCGAGGACAACGAATTCGGCCGGCGGATCTCGTTCGGCGAGCTTGCCGCAATGGTCGAGAAGGTGGGCTGACCAGCCCAGATGTCCGGTGCCGGAGCGGGTATAGGTGGGTGGCTCGAGTCGGAGCCCGACCCGCGGACGCGCGGACGATCCCGGGGTAATGGCAGCCTTCCGCGCCCGTGCCTACAGTGGGATGGATGTCGCCGTTGGACGAGAGGCACCCGTCCACCGTCTCCGACTGGGACGACGCGCGACGCCGAACTCGGCTGCGGGACACGCGCCTGGGGCATGGGTGGAAGACGTTGCGCCGCACCAGGGTGACGCTGGTGCGGGTGGCCGCACTGCTGCTGGCCGGGCTCGTGGTCTTCGCGCAGTACTGGAAGTACGACGTCGTGCCGGAACAGGCGCGGTTGGCGCGCACCGACCCGGCCATTCTGCCCGTCGCCCCGCCGATGGACCCGAACAATTGGGACACCGTGGTGGTGGACCTCGTCGGATTGGGCGGCTTGGACGCCAGTGACACCGCCGCCGCGTTGCCGTCGCTGCGCCGGATGGGCATGGTGTGGGCGATTCGCTACGACAACCAAGGTATCGACACCAAGGTGATCGCCGACCTGATCGTCCGTGCCGCGGAACTGTCCGGGCTGCGGAATGTCGTACTCGTCGGGCACAGCATGGGCGGCGTGATCGCGTTGGAGGTGGCCGAGCACGTCCACCGGGACAGCGACCGCAGGCTGGTCGGGGTGATCCTGGACTGCACGCCGATGGACCTGAACGGGGTCCGCCCGGAAAGCCGCGGGCGCGGGGAGGACATGCTGCGATGGATGGGGTGGTTGCCCGGCGCCCGGGAAAGCCGCACGCTGCGCGCGGCCGTGGAGACCTACGCCCGCCGCGACCGCTTCCTCGACCGCGCCAATGGAGTGCCCGGTATCCGGTTCGTCGAGCTGGGCAACGTGCTGGGCGAAGTGCTGCGGGAGAAGATCATCTCCCGCGACGCCGCGAGCAATGGACTGATCGAGTCCCAGTTCACCGCCATCGTGGCAGGTGGCGCCGCCGACAATCTGCGCGCCCTGGCCGAACCCCGGCCCGGCAAGCCCCGGCCCGCCATCGTTTTCATCCGTCCGCGCGATCCGGCTCGCGATCGGGTGGTGGATGTCGAGCACTCCCATCAGGTGCTGATCGAGCGGTCCGGCGGCGTCGACGGCACGCTGCTGGTGGTGCTCGCGCGAAACACCGGGCACGCCGATCCGAGGCAGCACCCCCGCGAGTACAACATGGTGATCGAGCAGCAGATATTGCCGTTCATCCAGCGCTATCAGCAGCAGGTTCGGGGGACGATGGTCGCGGCGCCGCGCTGACGGGGGTTCGAACCAGGCTGAGACAAACCGTTCTCAGGCCGGATTCGTCTTGCTTCAATTCGCCTATGTTCCGACCAAGTACGTTCCGGTCCGGCCTCCGTGGCCGCACGACCGCCGCATTGCTCGCCGTGGCGACCGCTGCGACTCTCGGGCTCACCGGCTGCGCGAAGGACGACAAGCCGGTCGGTCCCGCCGCCAACGGTCCACTGCCCACCGAAGTTCCGGCGGGAACCACCTTGGTGGTCGCCGATCAATCCGAGCGCCTGCAGTCGGTCCTGCGCATCTCCGGTGAACTCGACAAACTTCCGTTCAAGGTCGAGTTCGCCAACTTCGTCGGCGGCCCAGCCATTCTGGAGGCGTTCCGCGCGGGCGCCGCCGATGTGGCGCAGGTCGGCGACGTTCCACCGATTCACGCGCTGGTAGCCGGGCAGGACGTTCCGATCGTCGCGGCCTTCCAGACCAGCGCCGCCTCGCTGAAACTCGCGGTGGCGCCGGCCAAGTCGGTGTCCACGCTGGCGGATCTGAAGGGCAAGAAGATCGCCTACGCCGAAGGCACCGCCCAGCAGGCAGCCGTCCTGCGCGCTCTCGACAAAGCCGGACTGAAAACGTCGGACGTGCAGTTGGTGCGGTTGCAGCTGGCCGAGTTCCCGGACGCGGTGCGCACCGGTCAGGTCGACGTCGCCCCGCTGATCGAACCGAACGTCACCCGGTTCCTGCGCACGCCGGGCGCCTCACTGGTCCCCGACTCCGAGACCGCGGGCATCTACGGCGGCCTCGCCTACCTGTATGCCCGCCGCGCCGTCGTCCAGGACCCGGCGAAGGCGGCCGCCACCCGCGCGCTGGTCGGCGCGTTCGTGCGCGGCTACCAGTGGGCCAACACGCACCCGGAGGAGTGGGCGCGCCGGTACTACGTGGAGAACCAGAAGGTGAGCGCCGACGACGCCAAGCGCATCGTGGACTCGCTGGGCACCTATACCTTCCCGCATCTGGACCAGCAGCTCGTCGCCCGTCAGCAATCCACCATCGACGCCATCGCCAAGGCGGGCGAGCTGCCCAAGAAGGTACAAGCCGCCGACGGTTTCGATCTGCGTTTCGACGCCGCGATCACGCAGGCGGTAGCCGACAGCGGTGCCGCATTCGAACCGAAGCAACGATGATGGCGACCCTGGACGCCGGAGTACTGCACCGCATCGGACTCGCCCGCCCGGGCCCGGAACGGGTGCTCGTCAAACGCAAGATCTCCCGCCCGCGACTGGGGCCCGGCCGCCCGATCCCGTTCGGCATCGCGCTGGGACCGGCTTTGCTGATCGCCGCGTGGGTGGCCGGATCGGCATCGGGCGCCTTGGATCCGGAGACCCTCCCCGCGCCGTGGACGGTCGCCCGGACCGCCGGTGACCTGATCTCCGACGGCAGGCTGCAGAGCAACCTGCTCAGCTCCCTGCACCGTGCCCTGATCGGGCTCGGGCTCGGCGTCGCGATCGGTCTGGTGCTCGCGCTGCTGGCCGGGCTGAGCCGGGTCGGTGAAGCGCTGGTGGACGGGCCCATCCAGATCAAGCGCGCCATTCCGACGCTCGCGCTGATCCCGCTGTTCATCGTGTGGCTCGGCATCGGCGAGGAGATGAAGCTGGTGGTGATCACCACCAGCGTGGCGATCCCGATCTACCTGAACACGCATGCGCACCTGCGCGGCGTCGACGCCAGGTACGTGGAACTCGCCCAGACCGTCGGCCTCTCGCGATGGGGCTTCATCCGCCGGATCGCGCTGCCGGGATCGCTGCCCGGTTTCTGCACCGGCCTACGGCTGGCCGTCACCATCTCATGGCTGGCGCTGGTCGTGGTCGAACAGGTCAACGCGACCAGCGGAATCGGGTACCTCATGACGCAGGCCCGCACCTACGGCCAGATCGATGTCATCGTGGTCGGCCTGGTGATCTACGGCCTGCTCGGGCTGTTCGGCGACATCCTGGTGCGCGCCGCGGAAAGGAAGGCGCTGTCATGGCGACAGACACTCGCGGACTGAACGTCGTCCGCGCCCGGCAGCTGCGGCGCGGATTCGGCGACCGGGTCGTGCTGCGCGACCTGGACATCGACATCGCGGGCGGCGAGTTCGTGGCGCTGCTCGGCCGCAGCGGTTCCGGCAAGAGCACGTTGCTGCGGGCGCTGGCCGAACTGGACTACGATGTGCCGGGTTCCGGGGAACTGAGTGTGCCCAGCGAACGCTCGGTGGTCTTTCAGGACTCCCGACTGCTGCCCTGGGCCCGGGTACTGGACAACGTGACACTCGGGCTCAGTGGTTCCGACGCGGCCGAGCGCGGACGGTCGGCGCTGGCCGAGGTCGGCCTCGCCGGCCGCGAGAAAGCCTGGCCCAAGGAACTTTCCGGCGGCGAACAGCAGCGCGTCGCGCTGGCGCGGTCGCTGGTGCGCGAGCCGCGGCTACTGCTGGCCGACGAGCCCTTCGGCGCGCTGGACGCGCTCACCCGCATCAAGATGCACGCGCTGCTGCAGGATCTGTGCGCCGAACATCGGCCCGCCGTGCTACTGGTCACCCACGACGTGGACGAGGCGGTGCTGTTGGCCGACCGCGTCCTGGTACTCGATGACGGGCGCATCGCGGTGGATCAGCGCATCGAGCTGGAACGCCCGCGCCGCCATGGCGATCCCGCGTTTCTGCGGCACCGATCCCTGCTGCTGGCCAGCCTGGGCGTCGACGTCCGCGACACGCCCACCGACGAAAAGAAAGCCTCATGACCGCACCACGCCAACTCAGCCTCAACGCCTTCATCTACCCCTCCGGTCACCACGAGGCCGCCTGGCGGCACCCGTGGAGCAGCCCCGAGCGGATCCACGACGTCGGTTACTACCAGGAGATCGGACGCACCGCCGAGGCGGCGAAGCTGGACGCGGTGTTCTTCGCCGACGGTCCCGCGCTGCGCACCGAGGTCAAGCACAACGCGGCCGCCGGCCTGGAGCCGATCACCCTGCTCACCGCGATCGCCACGGCGACGACCCATCTCGGCCTCATCGCCACCGCGTCGACGACGTACTACGAGCCCTATAACCTGGCCAGGCTGTTCTCCACGCTGGACCACATCTCCGGCGGCCGCGCGGGCTGGAACATCGTCACCACCGGCACCGATGTCGCCGCGGCCAACTTCGGTCTGGACAAGCACCCGGAGCACGCCGAACGATACGCGCGGGCCCGGGAATTCGTCGACGCCGTGCTCGCGCTGTGGGACAGCTGGGAAGACGACGCCATCGTCCTGGATCGGGCCTCCGGCGTGTACGCCGACCCGGACAAGATCCACCGGATCGACTTCGAGGGTGAACATCTGCGGGTACGCGGGCCGTTCAACGCGCCGCGCACGCCGCAGGGCTACCCGGTGCTGGTGCAGGCGGGCTCGTCGAACGACGGCCGCGCGTTCGCGGGCAAGTACGCCGAGGCGATCTTCACCGCGCATCAGCGGCTCAGCGACGCGCAGGCGTTCTACGCCGACATCAAAGCGCGGGCACACAGTTTCGGGCGCGATCGCGAGCATGTCAAGATCCTGCCCGGAATCAGTCCCTTCATCGCCGACACCGAGGCCGCGGCCAAGAAACTGGAGCGGGAGTTCAACGAGCTCACCGTCCCGGAGTACGGCCTGAACCAGCTGGAGGGCATCGTCGGGATCAGCCTGCGGCACCTGCCGCTGGATGAGCCCATTCCGGTCGAATTGTTCTCCGACGCGGGCGATGTCACCGACAACGTACAGAGCCGTTTGCAGGTCGTGGCGGGCATTGTGCAGCGCGAACGGCCGACCGTACGCGGCCTGCTGCATCGCCTCGCCGGTGCGCGCGGTCACCGGGTGTTCGCCGGAACCCCCGAGCAGGTCGCCGACACCATCGAGGAATGGTTCCGCAACGGCGCCGCCGACGGGTTCAACGTGATGCCGCCGTACTACCCGGGTGGACTGGAGGTCTTCGCCGAGACGGTGGTGCCGATCCTGCAGGAGCGCGGTCTGTTCCGCACCGAGTACACCGGCACCACTCTGCGCGACCACTTCGGCCTGCCCCGCCCCGACAGCCGATTCGCCCGGCAGCCCGTGCTGGCCCGGTGAGCGGCACCGGCGAAACCGACTGTCCCGCCGCAGGATCTGTGCGACGCATGCGCCGGCAGAGCTCCGGTCGATCGGCGGTCGGGCGGTGAGCGCGGCGTCCGTCGCGGCGGGTGGTTCGACGACTGCTCTGCGCCTTCGGTCGCTGACCTGGACGGTGTTCGTGCCCATGGTGGTGTACGGCATCGGCTCGGGCGCGGCGGCGCCGATGTACGCGCTGCGGGCGCTGGACTTGGGCGCGTCCGCCGGGCTGGCCGGTGTGGTCGTCGCGCTGTCCGGGCTGGGTATGGTGCTGACCGATCTGCCCGCGGGCCGGATCGTTGCGGTGATCGGCGAACGCGGCGCCATCGCGGTGGGGTCGGTGTTCGGCGTGGGCGGTGTGCTCGCGGCGATTTTCGCGCCGAATGTCGCGGTGCTCGCGCTGGGCATGGTGCTCAACGGTGCGGCGGGCGCGGTGTGGGGGTTGGCCCGGCAGACCTATCTCGTGGCAGTGGTGCCCGCGGGCGATCTCGGCCGGGCGATGTCGACGCTGGCCGGTTCGATGCGGCTCGGTTTCTTCTGCGGGCCGTTCCTCGGCGCCGCGATGGTGCATGTGCTCGGGCCGAACGGCGCGCTCTGGTTACAGTTGGCGTCCACTGCGCTCGCCGGTGTGGCGATGGCGGCTATCCGGTCAGCCGACGCGGCGGGTGCGACCACCGCGCGGATTTCACTCGGCGCGGTGATGATCGAGCACCGCAGGACCCTCGGCACGCTCGGGCTGGCCGCGCTGCTGACCGGCGCGGCCCGGGCGGCGCGGCTGGCGCTTTTGCCGCTGTGGGCCGCGCATATCGGGGTGAGCGCGTCGACCACCAGCCTGGTATTCGGTGTCGCGGGAGCTGTCGACGTACTGATGTCCTATCCATCCGGGGTGTGGCTGGATCGATACGGCAGGCGTGCCACCGGCGTCCCGTCGATGATCCTGTTCGCCGCCGGTTTCGGTGTGCTGCCGTTCACCTCCTCGGTGCTCGGGTTGTGCGTTGCCGCGGTGCTGCTCGGCCTCGCGAACGGAGTGAGCAACGGGCTGATCATGACCGTCGGCGCGGATGTCGCGCCGGACGCGCAGCGCGCCGAGTTCCTGGGCGCCTGGCGGCTCACCCACGATATCGGCATGTTCGCAGGCCCGGTGGCGGTCGGCGCGATCAGCGCCGTGACCGCGCTGGGCGCCGCGGCCCTCGCCCTTGCGCTCGCCGCGGCGGGCGGCGCCTACGCGATGCACCGTTGGTTTCCCGGTGTGATCGGGCATACGCCGCAGCGGCGGCCGGGCCACGACGAGGCCGGATAGACCTGCGCGGTCTCGGCCCGACGGCATGGGTCCGCGGACACCGTGCGTGGACCGACCGACGCGGTGCCGCTCCGGTCAGCGAGCGCGGGCGCCGAGCAGGTGGCGCACCCCTGCGACGAAAAGTTGCAGGCCGAAGTCGAAACGTGCAGTGGCATCGGGGGTTTCCGTCAGCGGCGAGGTGTCGTCGTCGAGAGCGCCCATCGAGTCCATCTGCATTCTGGACTGCTCGTCCACCGTCTGGCCCAGGACGTAGTAGAGCAGGGTGAACGCCGCGAGATCGGCCTCGTGTCGCGGCATACCCGCGCGAATCGCCGCGCTCATCAGCCGTTCCCGGCCCTTGCTCGTGGTGAGCCGGGAAGCGTATGTCGCCGAGACCAATTCGGCCCCGTCGCGATAGGCCAGCAGGCAGTCGCGCAGGCGGTGTGCCAATTCGGCGACTTGGCCAGACCAATCGTCGGCGTCGATCGGGTCCTCCATGGGGGCGAGGATCTTGTCCGCAACCGCCCCGAGCAACGCCTGTTTGTTGGGAAAGTGCCAGTACAGCGCGCCGGGCTGGACCTGAAGGGAACCGGCCAATCTGCGCATTGTCAGATCGGCGAGACCGTATCGGTCCAGAATCGCGAGGGCGCCGTCCACCACGTCTGCCCGGTGCAGCTGCACTCGAAGTCCTTCCCGGTCGTTCTTTGACTCGCTCCTACCGCTACCCTAGCCTGAACACCGTTCAAGTTGCACGGCCACCTCGGCCGGACGAAGGGATTCGTGCAGTGACCCAGGCACCTGTACACACCGGTATTTTGTCGATCGCCCGTGCGCAGGTGCTGGAGCGCGGCGAAGGTCTGAACCAGGAACAGACCCTGGAGGTACTGCGACTGGCCGACGACCAGTTGGAGGAGCTGCTCGCCTTGGCCCACGAGGTGCGCATGAAGTGGTGCGGCCCCGAGGTCGAGGTCGAGGGAATCATCAGCCTGAAGACCGGCGGCTGCCCCGAGGACTGCCACTTCTGCTCGCAATCGGGCCTGTTCCAGTCCCCGGTGCGGGCCGCGTGGCTGGATATCCCCAGCCTCGTCGAGGCCGCCAAGCAAACCGCGAAGACCGGCGCCACCGAGTTCTGCATCGTGGCCGCCGTGCGCGGGCCCGACGAGCGTCTGATGGCCCAGGTCGCCGCGGGTGTCGAGGCGATCCGCAACGAGGTCGACATCCAGGTCGCCTGCTCGCTGGGCATGCTCACCCAGGAGCAGGTCGATCAGCTGGCCGCGATGGGCGTGCACCGCTACAACCACAACCTGGAGACCTCCCGCTCCTACTTCCCGAATGTGGTCACCACGCACACCTGGGAAGAGCGCTGGGACACGCTGCGGATGGTTCGCGAAGCGAACATGGAGGTGTGCTGCGGCGGCATCCTCGGCATGGGCGAAACGCTCGAGCAGCGCGCCGAGTTCGCCGCGAACCTCGCCGAGCTCGAGCCCGACGAGGTGCCGCTGAACTTTCTCAACCCGAGGCCGGGCACCCCGTTCGGCGACCTCGAGGTGCTGCCCGCCGCCGACGCGCTGCGCGCTGTCGCCGCGTTCCGGCTCGCGCTGCCGCGTACCATGCTGCGTTTCGCCGGTGGCCGCGAGATCACCCTGGGCGACCTCGGCGCCAAAAAGGGCATTCTGGGCGGCATCAACGCCGTCATCGTCGGCAACTACCTGACCACCCTCGGCCGTCCCGCCGAACAGGACCTGGACCTGCTGGGCGAGTTGAAGATGCCGATCAAGGCGCTCAACGAAACGCTCTGACCCCGGCTCGTTGCGCGGAAGAGGCTACGAGCATGAGTACTGTCATGGACATGGACGAGCGCTACAACCCGTTCACCGGCAAGCGGATCGTGCCGGGGCTCGACGACGCGATCCCGGCGGCGGCCGCGTTGGGCCTGGAGCCGCCGCGCTTCTGCGAGCGGTGCGGGCGCCGCATGATCGTGCAGGTCAGCCCGGACGGCTGGTGGGCGAAATGCTCCCGGCACGGCGTGCTCGATTCCGCCGATCTGGAACGCCGCTAATGGTGGCGGTGACCGCGCCGCTGCCGGGCGGGATGCGCCGCGAGGTGCGTGCCGCCGCGCTGGTGGCCGTGGCGGTGGTGGCGGCGAGCGCGCTCGGCGGTGCCGGGTGGGGGCTGCTGGCGCCGACCGAGCGGCTGCTCGTGGTCGAAGCAGGTCGCGGTGTCGGGCTGACCGGCGAAAGCACGCACCAGTTCGACGCGCTGGCGCTGTTCGTGCTCGGCGGGGCGGTGCTCGGTCTGTTGTCGGCCACGGCCGCGTGGCGGTGGTGTAGCGTGCGCGGGCCGCTGCTGCAGATCGGGTTGCTGATCGGCTCCGGCGCGGGTGCCGTGGTGATGGCGCGAGTCGGCGAGCTGGTCGCCGAATCGCGGCATCCGATTCCACACGATCCGCCGGTCGGCCAGATCATCGCGCTGCCCGTCGAGGTGGGCACCGCGCTCGCGCTGATCGTGCAACCGCTGATCGCGTCGCTCGTGCTGCTGTTTCTGGCCGCACTGAACACGTCGGACGACCTCGGTACCGGCCGTGGCTTGCGCATGGGCGAATCATTCGATACCGCAGGCGCTCTCACTCCCTATGCCGATGCCGTGCACGGGGGAGAGTGGCCCTATCGTGGCTACGAGCCCGCCGCCGACTGGTATTCGCTGCCAGAGTCTCGTCCACGACACTGACACACGAGGTCGGGCGACACCGCAGGGCTGTCAGGTCTGGGGGTCCGTCGGGCGCTGTCAGTAGTCGAGGTCGGACCAGGGGATCCGGATGGGGAAGGGGAAGTCGATGTGGATGCCGTCGGTGGTCGCCGGGGTCCACTCGTCGGCCAGGATGTAGTTGGTCGGGTGCAGCGGTCGAACCCCCGCGGGGAGTTTGCCGTGACCTGTCTCCAGCGCGTAGGCACGGACGATCTCGATTCCGCGTGGGTCGCGTGCGAGTCTGACCTCCCAATACCAGGGAATAGCGGCGTCGGCGTAGCGGGCCTTTTTGGCTTCGACGTCCTTCGGTGTGTTGGATGGTGACAGTACTTCGCCCGCGAGGAGAACATCACTCGCTCTGATGTCCTGGTACTCGGCTTCGAGGCAGCGGTAGACGAGGAAATCGGGGGTCACGAAGTCGGATTTACCGCTGGATCCCAGAAAGACATTCGTTTCTGTCGAGACGCGGAAACACTGCTCGTGGTCCCCGGACATAGCTTCGAGCGCGTTCCGCCGAAGAGCGTTCCAGAGCAGGTTCGTGTAGTCCTGGTGCTCGGCCGGTCCACGCCGCACCCAGACCACTCGACCGTCCCAGAGCTCGATCTGGGACGCGATTTCCTCCGGGAGGCGCTCGAGCTCCTCCCAGGTCATGTACTCGGGAAGCTCCGGCCGATCTGCTCGGGGCGTGGACATGCCCCTCATGGTAATCAGGCGCGCGTTGGTGGCCCAGCGGGTTGATCATCGGCACCGCGGGCAGAGCCGCTGGAGAGCTTCGCCATCCCGGCCATGTGAGGCAATGAAAGAGGCCGGCACCAGCTTCGCACGCTCGTCGTTGCCGGCGGCGAGGGTGTGTCGTCGTCCGTGGCGCGAAAACAAGTGGAGGCGGGGGAGTTCCGGCGATACGGTGATCGGCCGGAGTAGGCCGGGACGCGTTGCGGGAGGCGTGAAAATGAATGGTGGACAGCGGGTGGCGGCTGAGGCGGTTTCGGCGGTGGGGGAGCGGGCTGATCTGGTCGCTTGGCGTCGGCGGGATGCGTTGCGGCGCAGCAACGCCGCGCGGCCGGTTCCGAGCAAGCGGCGGTACCGCCGCGGGCACAAGCACCGCAAAACGGCGACCCAGGACTGAGCGGGAAGACCGCCGCGCGGGTGCGAACCAGCGTGGTAATGCACGCGGTTACCGAAGCCATTCAGGTCGGCGAGAGGCGCGACGTGGGGTGCCGAGCGGCTCGTCGCCCGGATCCGGTGACCACCGGATCCGCTCAGCCGGGTGGGCGCAGGGCCGCGAATTCGTCGGTGACGCGCAGGCCGGAGTCGGTGAAGCGGTAGACGGCGGCGGGTCGTCCGCCGGCGCGGCCGGGTGCGGCGGTGGCGCCGGTGGGGGTGATCACCTTGCGGCGGGTGAGAACCCGCTGGAGGTTCGTGGTGTCCACATCGTATCCGAGTGCGGCGCAATATATTTCACGCAAGGTCGACATGGTGAATCGTTCCGGGGCCAGCGCGAAGCCGATGTTGGTATACGACAGTTTCGCGGCCAGCCGGGTGCGGGCGTGGTCGACTACGGTGCGGTGGTCGAAGGACATGTCCGGCAGGTCCGAGACCGGATGCCAGGTGGTGTCCGCGGGTAGCCGCGGGTCGGCGGTGAGCGGTACGAGGCCGAGGTAGGCCGAGGCGATGCGCCGCGGGCTCGGCACCCGGTCGGGGTCGCTGAACACCGATAGCTGTTCGAGGTGGGTCAGTTCGCGCACGTCGACCTTCTCGGCGAGCTGGCGGCGGGCGGAGGCGTCGAGGTCTTCGTCGTCGCGGAGCCGGCCGCCGGGTAGCGACCAGGTGCCCTTCTGGGGGTCGAGCGCGCGTTCCCACAGCAGCACAGCCAGTTCCGTTCGCTGATCGGACCCGCACGGTCGCGGCGCATCTGCCGTGCGGCCCGCGGCGCTTCTGCCTGCGGGGATATCGGCAGGAAAGCGGCGAACCTGGAACACCGCGGTCAGCGATTCGTGGATGGTGCTACCATGGGCCATGTTTTCGATTGTAAGTCGAAAACCTGGTTTGGTGCGAATCGGCGAGACTGCCGACCGCGCGAGGAAGGGAGCCATCCATGGCGATGACGGGTGCGAAGGTGGCGCCCCCGCTGATGGGGCAGGTGTTCGACGGACCCGCGGGGTTCGCCGGCGTCGAAGCAACGCCGGAATGGGCGCAGGAGGTCAAGCGACTCGCCAGGGAGCGCAATGCGACCATCCTCGCGCACAACTATCAGCTACCGGAGATCCAGGATGTGGCCGACCACGTCGGCGACTCGCTGGCGTTGTCGCGAATCGCGGCGGCGGCCCCGGAGGACACGATCGTGTTCTGCGGCGTGCACTTCATGGCTGAGACGGCCAAGATTCTCAGCCCGGCCAAGACCGTCCTCATCCCGGATCAGCGTGCCGGATGCTCGCTCGCGGACTCCATCACCGCCGACGAGCTGCGTGCCTGGAAGGCCGAGCACCCGAACGCGGTGGTCGTCTCGTACGTGAACACCACCGCCGAGGTGAAGGCGCTCACCGACATCTGCTGCACCTCGTCCAACGCGGTGGACGTGGTCGCCTCGATCGATCAGGACCGCGAGGTGCTGTTCCTGCCGGACCAGTTCCTCGGCGCGCACGTCAAGCGGGTCACCGGACGGGCCGGCCTGCACATCTGGGCCGGCGAGTGCCATGTGCACGCGGGCATCAACGGTGACGAGCTGACCGAGCAGGCACGCACCCACCCGGACGCGGAGTTGTTCGTGCACCCCGAATGCGGTTGCGCCACCTCGGCGCTGTATCTGGCGGGCGAGGGCGCCTTCCCGGCCGACCGGGTGCACATCCTGTCGACCGGCGGGATGATCGACGCGGCCAAGGCGGCGAAGTCGAACCAGGTGCTGGTGGCCACCGAGGTCGGCATGCTGCACCAGTTGCGCAAGGCCGCCCCCGGCATCGACTTCCAGGCCGTGAACGACCGGGCCTCGTGCAAGTACATGAAGATGATCACCCCCGCGGCGCTGCTGCGGTGCCTGGTCGATGGCCGCGACGAGGTCCATGTCGATCCGGAAACCGCTGCGCTGGGCCGCAATTCGGTACAGCGGATGATCGCGATCGGCAATCCGGGCGGCGGTGAATGAGTTCGACCTCGGTGGTCGGTCTCCGGTGGAACGTGGTGGTGCGGGCACTCGCCACCGCGAACCTCCCAGGGAGCCCGACGGATTCGCGGATCGGAAGATAGTGAGGCATGGCCGATGGAAACCCGGGTTTCGATCGACTGGGAGGCCGAGGCGGACCTGGTCGTGGTCGGCGGCGGTGTCGCCGGACTGACCGCGGCACGCGCCGCCGCACTGCGCGGCCTGCGGGTGCTGACGCTCAGTAAAGGCGGGCCGACGGACACCTCGACCCAGTACGCCCAGGGCGGTATCGCCGTTGTGGCGCCGCATGGCGATTCGGTGCAATCGCATGTGCTCGACACCGTGGAAGCGGGCGCGCAGCTGTGCGATGCCGATGCCGTGCGCTCCATCATCGAGGGAGGCCGAGCGGCGGTGGCCGCGCTGACCGACCTGGGCGCGGTGTTCGACCTCGGCGGCGACGGCCAGATCTCCCGGACCAGGGAGGGCGGGCACAGCACCCGACGGATCATCCACGCGGGTGGCGACGCGACCGGCGCGGAGGTGCAGCGGGCACTGAACCAGGCCGGTCTGCCGGTGCTGTTCGGCACCGCGGTGGGGCGGATCGTCACCGGGCGCGGCGGTGTGCAGGGTGTCGTGGTCGTGTCGGACAAGGGATTCGGCGTCGTGCACGCGCCCGCGGTGCTGCTGGCCACCGGTGGGATCGGCCAGCTGTACGCGCTGAGCACAAACCCGCCCGGCGCCACCGCGGATGGCGTCGCGCTGGCGCTCTGGGCCGGAGCCACCGTGGCCGACCTGGAGTTCGTGCAGTTCCACCCGACCGTGCTGTACACCCCGGGCGGGGTGGGGCGCAGGCCGCTGATCAGCGAGGCGGTGCGTGGTGAGGGCGCGGTACTCGTCGATACCGAGGGCAATTCGGTGACCGGCGGTTTGCATCCGCGCGGCGACCTGGCGCCGCGCGATGTGGTCTCGCGCGCTATCGCCGCGCGCATGCGGGCGCTCGGCGCCGAGCACGTCTACCTCGACGCACGTTCGATCGATCGTTTTCCGCAACGGTTTCCGACGATCACCGCATCCTGCCTCGCCGCAGGCATCGATCCGCGCACGGACCTGATCCCGGTCGCCCCGGCCGCGCATTATCAGTGCGGCGGGGTCGTCACCGATACCCACGGCCGCACCGGAGTGCCGGGGCTGTACGCGGCGGGTGAGGTCGCGCGCACCGGTCTGCATGGGGCGAACCGGTTGGCCTCCAACAGTTTGCTCGAAGGTTTGGTGGTCGGTGAGCGCGCCGGCGTCGCCGCCGCCGAGCGGCTCGGTGAGCGGGCCGGTGTCAGCGAGGTCCCGGTTCGGGTCGCCGAGCACGCCGATCGCGACATCGTGCAGCGCTTGATGACCACGCACGCCTCGGTGGTCCGGGACGGCGCCGGTCTCGCCGAAGCGCTCAAACGGCTCGACGACGTGGTCGTCCGGCGCGATACGCTCACCGGCGCCACCCACCCGATCAGCGGCATCGAGGACGCGGCGCTCACCCTCGCCGCGCGCACCCTGCTCTCGGCCGCCCTGGCCCGCACCGAAAGCCGCGGCTGCCATACCCGGTCGGACTACCCGGACCTCGTGCACGGACTCCGCCGCAGTATCCCGATCCGGTTGAACGACGACGGCGCGCCCGAGAATCAAGCACCAATTCCCTGAACAACAGCAGTCGAGTGGGACTCCTGGAGCCTTCCAGCGAATCCCGCTCGGCTAGAAAGGAGCGCTGGCGATGGCGCTGGACGCCGGTTTGGATCGTGACGAGATACTGCGGATCATCCGCGCGGCACTGGATGAGGATCTGCGCTATGGCCCCGACATCACCACCGTGGCCACTGTGCCCGTCGACGCGGTGGTGAAGGCCTCGGTGGTGTCCCGGCAGCCTGGTACCGTCGCCGGTCTCGACGCCGGGCTGCTGGTGCTCGACGAGGTACTCGGCGCGGGCGAGTACGAGGTCACCGGCCGCGTGGCCGACGGAACCCGGGTGACGCCGGGACAATCCGTGCTGACCGTGGTCGCGCCGACCCGCAGCCTGCTCACCGCGGAGCGCACCATGCTCAACCTCGTCTGCCATCTCTCCGGCATCGCCACCGCCACGGCCGCCTGGGTCGACGCGGTCGCGGGTACCAGCTGCCGCATCCGGGACAGCCGCAAGACGCTGCCCGGACTGCGCGCCCTGCAGAAGTACGCTGTGCGCGTCGGCGGCGGCGTCAATCACCGCATGGGTCTCGGCGACGCCGCGCTGATCAAGGACAACCACGTGGTCGCCGCGGGGTCGGTGGTCGAAGCGCTGCGCGCGGTCCGCGCCGCCGCTCCCGGTATCCCCTGCGAGGTCGAGGTCGACAGCCTCGACCAGCTCGACGCGGTGCTCGGCGAGAACGTGGAACTCATCCTGCTGGACAACTTCCCGCTCTGGCAGACCCAGGCCGCCGTGCAACGCCGCAATGCCACCTCCCCACAGACGAAACTGGAGTCCTCCGGTGGCCTGACCCTCGACGTCGCCGCCGACTACGCCCGCACCGGCGTCGACTACCTCGCCGTCGGCGCCCTCACCCACTCGGTCCGCGTCCTCGACCTAGGGCTGGATATGTAGGCGGGGCCGCGCTCGAACTCGGCCGCGTCGGCGTCCGGGACTCCAAGAACCCTCTGGCACAGGCGCTGGTCTTCGCTGTCGGCGAGTGGGGAACCTTCGCCACGGGCGGTGGGTTCGATCTTCCAGTCCGATCAGGCCTTTCGTAGCGGTCAGTGCTGTCCAGGCACGACTGCCGTGCGTATACGGGTCCGGGCTGCTGTTGTATCGCAATGGGAATCACAGGATGGCTCTCACGGAGTCGGCTACGGCAGCAAGCACGGTCGCGCCGATTACTCGGTGAGTTCGCGTTCCAGTGGGGTCCGGAACCGCGGAACGGTGCGCACGTCGCCGAACCAGGTTGCGATTTGCTGCGATTGAGTGGCGATCAGCGCCTCGGCGTCCGCCCCGACGTCTTCGAGCAGGCGGTAGACGATTTCGCCATCTTTGCGCTGTGCCCAGCCGCCGACGATGCGCCCGTTCCACCAGACGGTGGGACCGATATTGCCGCTGCGGTCGAACAACCGAGCAGCGTGCGGGCCGAGAAACCAGTCCCGCGCCTGCCAGCCCATCGGGGTCGGGTCGAGGGAGGGCAGCAGCGCCGCCCAGGGCTCCGGTGCCGCGACGGGCTCGAGGTCGTCGGCGAGCAGCACGCCGGCAACGCCGTCCATATCGACCTCGACCAGGTCGAGCGCACTGAGCGCCGCGCGGACCTCGCTCGATGTCCAGCCGGTCCACCACTTGATGTCGGACACCGGCGCGGGTCCGAAGGCGCGCAACCACCGCCGGACCAGCTCGGCACGCGCCTCGGCGGCGAGCATCGTCGCAGCGCCTTCCGGCAACCATGATTCGATCGGCGCCCAGCTGTACTGGCTACTGGTCCAGCTGCCGTTGGGCCTACCGCGCACGATGCGGCCCTCGCAGCCCAGTGTCACCAGCACCCAGGTGGTGATGTTCGTGGGCTTCGAGTACGGCTTGTCCGGTGCGGTGTTCACCTGGGTGCGCAACCGGGGGACGTCCTTGCTCAGTTGTGCGCCGGTCGCCGCTCCCCGCTGCAGCAAAGCCTTCTGCGTCTCGGCTTCGACCTCGGTGAGCCAGCCCTGCGCGTCGCCGTCGCCGACGCCCGCCTGCGCGAGGTACTTGCCGTACGTGCGGCGCTGCTTGTGCGCCAGCGCATCCGCGCACGACGCCTGCAGGACCGGCACCAGCTCCAGCGGCGCGACGAACATGGTGCGGCGCATCGCCAGCATGCGCAGCAGGGACCGGTCCTGATAGAGCGCCTGCTCGACATCCGCCGGAGTGAGGCCGTTGCCGCGGGCCGCGACCGAAAGGAAGACGGTGGCCGGATCGGTCGCGTGCAGCGCGACCAGGGACCTGGCTATCTCGGCGACCTCGGCGGAGCGTTCCGGCGTCGCGAGCCGATGGCGCAGGGCCAACCGAGCGCGCCGTTGCGCGGCATCAATCGAACGCATAGGCGAATCGTAGCCTCGATTGGGACAGTGGGAGCCCGATCCGGTGTGCTCGTTGGGCCGGGGCGGTTCAGCCGCGACGCGTGACATGACTCGAGCGGCGCCGGGATCCGATGTTCGCGGTGTGCGGTGTTCTGATGACCTGTTCGTGGCGACAGATGTTGCCGCGCATCCGGTTTCGACGGCAAGGCCGTGCGCGGCAGCCGTAGCGGTACGGCCTGTACCGCTGAGCGCCGACGGGGAGAGCGCGACCGGCCCGGGTCTCTGGCCTAGCGTCTGCCGCCCTGCGGAGCCTGTCGGCGGCCCGGATCGGACTATATCGTGGACGTCGCGCACGGCGTTGTCACCGCTGTGTCCGCCCCGCCCGGTGCCGAGTACGCGGCGTGATTCGATCGCGGGGAACATGATCGCAGCGCCGAGTGGTTGATCATGCCGGAACCGACGATTGAGCGAGGATGCTATGACCGAGCCGACTGACCCGGCGTACCACTGGAACGGCGCTGAGCTCGACCTGGACGCCTATCTGGCCCGGATCGGCTTCGACGGCGAGCGCGGGCCCACCGTGGTGGCGCTGCACGATCTGGTGCGGGCGCAGATCACCGGCATCCCGTTCGAGAACCTGGAGATCATCCTCGGCCGCTCGATCGAGCTGGACCTGGCTACGCTGCAGGACAAGCTCGTCCGGCGCCGCCGCGGCGGTTACTGCTACGAGAACGCCGGACTGTTCGCGGCGGCGCTGGAACGGCTCGGTTTCGGTGTTACCGGTCTCAGTGGTCGGGTGAGCATGGGCGCGGGCCGAATGTTTCGGCCTGCCACCCACGCCCTGCTGCGTGTGACGACCGCCGACGACGACCGGATCTGGCTGTGCGATGTCGGTTTCGGCTCCGGTCCGCTCGCACCGTTCGAGTTGTCGACCGAGACCGGTGAATTCACCGTCGGCGAGTGGAAATACCGGCTGGAACGCACGCCCGGCGAGCTGGATTCCGACGTGTGGGTGCTGCATCACTTCGGCCGGAAAGGCTGGGTCGACCGCCACAGTTTCACGCTGAACCCGCAGTACCGCATCGACTACGCTGTCGGCAACCACTTCGTGTCCACCTCGCCGCGTTCGCCTTTCGTCACCCGGCCGTATGTCCAGCGGTTCCACCCGGACGTGCATTACGAACTGGACGGCACCACGCTCATCGCCGAATACCCCGACGGAACAAGCGACACACGGGAATTGGAACCGGCCGAGCTGCCGAAGATCCTCGCCGAGATGTTCGGCATCGAACTCGCCGATGCCGATGCCTCGATGCTGGCGGAAGCTCGGTGGGTGCGTGACTGACACCGCGACCTGAGCGAAGGCCAGGTAGCCGCTTGCGCCCTCGGCTCACTCCGGCCCGATAGTGTCGGTGGGGTGCGTACCAACCGGAACCTCCTCGTCCTGTTCGCCGCACCAATGCTCGTGTTGGCCGCCTGCTCGTCCGGGCCGGACCGGCCCGACACCGTAGCCGGGCGGTTCGCTGAGGCGCTCAATCGCGACGACGTCCCCGCGGCCGCCGGGCTGACCGACAATCCGGCCGCGGCGGCCGACACGCTCGGCAGGCTTTACGACGGACTGGGCAAGAACGTGCGCTTCGAGGTCGACTCGGCCGATGACAACGGCTTCGTGCTGGCCGCGACCTGGAAGCTGGGCGAGGGCGGCAGGACCGAGTGGTCGTACACCACCAAGGGCGCCGCGAGCGACAGTGGTTCGGGGTGGAAGGTGAAGTGGGATCCGGCGACGCTGGCCCCCGGACTGGCTTCCGGGCCGTTGAGCTACAGCCGGGTCTATCCGAAACCGGCCCGCGTCCTCGATTCCGCCGGCGGCGACCTGATGACCGAGCAGGTCGTCACGCTGGTGAATGTTGTTCCGGGCGCCGACCTGGTGGCGGTGGCGGATCTGCTCGGCCCGCTCGCGCCCGGTCTCACGGCGCAGTCGCTGCAAGCGGATCTGGGCCAGGCGCAAGGAAAGCCGGTCACCGCGATCACCCTGCGTGCGACGGATATCGCCCCGATCCAGGATCGGCTCGCCGCGCTGCCCGGTGTCACGCTCGCACCGCAGACCCGGCTGCTGACGACCGATAAAGCGCTGGCCGCGCCGACCCTGTCCGGGCTCGCCGAGTTGTGGCAGGAATCGGCCGACGCGCACGCGGGGTGGGCGGTGCGCGCCCAGACGCCGGACGGTACTCAGCGCGTGGCCGGGCAGGACCCGACGCCCACCGCCGACATCGCGACCACCCTCGACCTCGGCCTGCAGCGGGCGGCGGAGGCGGCGCTCGCGCCGATCGCCCAGCCCGCGGCCATCGTCGCGCTGCGACCGTCGACCGGCGACGTCGTCGCGATGGCGCAGAATGCCGCCGCGGACGCGCAGGGCCCGGTGGCGTTGACCGGCCTGTACCCGCCCCGCTCGACGTTCAAGACGGTCACCGTCTCCGCGGCGCTGCAAGCGGGCACGGTCACACCCGACACGCAGGTGTCCTGCCCGGGCGTCGCGAACATCGAGGGCCGCCGAATCCCCAATGACAACAATTTCGATTTGGGCACCGTGCCGCTGCACACCGCGTTCGCCCGTTCCTGCAACACGACGATGGGTGCGCTGGCGGTGAAACTGCCCGCCGACGCCCTGACGAAAGCCGCGGCACAGTTGGGGCTCGGGATCGATTACGTCACACCGGGCCTGACGACCGTTACCGGGAAAGTGCCGTCGGCCGACACCTCCGCGTTACGTGTGGAGTCGGCGATCGGGCAGGGGCAGGTGACGGCCTCGCCGTTCGGGATGGCACTGGTCGCGGCCTCGATCGCGCATGGCGGCGTGCCCGCGCCCGTCCTCGTCGCCGGCCGGCCCGGTATCCCGGACCGGACCCAGGACGCGCTGCCGCCTGCCGTCGCCGACCAGGTGAAATCCATGATGCGCGAGACGGTCACCGACGGCACCGCGACGCAGCTGCGCGATATTCCCGGCCTGCTGGGCAAGACCGGTACCGCCGAGTACATCGATGACACCCACGCGCACGGCTGGTTCGTCGGCATCGACGGTGACCTGGCGTTCGCCGCTTTCGTCAGCGACGCCGGCGGCTCGGCTCCCGCGGTGGCGGCCGCGGGCCGGATGTTGCGCGCGGCACGGTAGTCCGTTTCGGGCGATTCGGGCCCCGAACATCGCCCGGCTGACGCGTGCGAGTATTCGGGCGCCCGCTACACTCGTCCCCGGACCGCGTGGAGTTAACAATATGCGGGATGTCACGATTTCGAGAAGGTTCGGAGTAGGCGCCATCGATACCGGTCAGTTGATCGCGGAGCATTACCGCCTGGTCGAGCGGATTGGTAGCGGCGGCACGGGCGTGGTCTGGCGTGCCATCGACGAACGCCTGCAGCGCTCCGTGGCCGTCAAACAGATCCATATCCAGCCGAGCCTGCCCGAGGCCGAACGGGATGTCGTGCGTCAGCGCGCCATCCGGGAGGCGCGCAACGCCGCCCGCTTCCAGCACCCGAACGCGATCGTTGTGTTCGACATCACCGAGCACGAGGGCGACCCCTGCCTGGTGATGGAGTATCTGAAGTCCAAAAGCCTCGCCGCGGTGATCGGCGCCCAGGGCACGCTGCCATTGACCCAGGTCGCGCGAATCGGCGAGCAGGTCGCCTCGGCGCTGATCGCCGCGCATCAGGCGGGCATCGTGCACCGCGACGTGAAGCCGGGCAACATCCTGCTCGACGATCACGGCACGGTGAAGATCACCGACTTCGGCATTTCCCGCGCGACCGGCGATGTCACGCTCACCGAGACCGGACTGATCTGCGGCACCGCCGCCTATCTCGCACCGGAGATGGCTCGCGGCGCCGACCCGACGCCAGCGTCCGACGTGTTCGCACTGGGCGCCACGCTGTTCCACGCGCTCGAGGGCCAACCGCCCTACGGAGCGGGCTCCAACCCGCTCGCGGTGCTCTACGCCGCCGCCAACGGTCAGCTGAGCGAGCCGCACAACGCCGGTCCCGCAACGGATTTCCTGCTCGATCTGCTCAGCCCCCAACCGGCCCAGCGCCCGAGCATGCGGGTGGCGCGACAGCAGCTCGCCGCGTTCGCCGACGGCGGCCCCGCGCCGGTGGCCGCCGGATTCGTTCCCGCCAGTGAGGCTTTCGCCCGGCCGAGGGCAGGCGAGTCCGAATCGGCCACCCGCACGTTGCGGCCGTCGGTGCTGCCCGCGGCGCCCTACCCACCGAACGAGCGTCCCCGACCAGCGTCGCCGGGCGCGGGAGTGGACACCGCGGCGCATCCGCACACGATGGCACATCCTCGCCCGGTTCCTCAGCGGCAGTCGGGCGCAATCCGGCGCGCGGTGCTGACCGGCGCCCTGATCGGCGCGGTCGTAGTGGTCGCCGCCATCGTGGTGAGCATGCTGAACTCATCGGGCTCGGGCACGAACGCAGCCCACGACAATTCACCGTCGGCGACCGCGTCGGTACGCCCCAGTGGCAACCCGACGTCAGCCGCTCCGGCGGTGGGGGAGTCGAAGAGCGCAGGCCCGGCCGACCCGCGGCAATCCATCGATCAAGTGGTGGACTTCTACAACAACCTGACCTATCTGAGGTTCGCCGGCGCATGGAAACAGCTGACCCCGGCTGCCCAGCAGGTCTACGGCAGCCAGCAAGCCTTCGAGGGTTACTGGACGCAGAACCGGGTCACGGCCTTCAACACCATTGACGCGGCCGGCGGCGGTGCGGGCACGAACCCGGACGGTTCCGTGGACATCAACGTGGCCAGCGTGACGTATGCGGGCCAGAACAGAGCTATGACACTTCGGTTGATCAATCCCGGCACCGGTGCTCCGCTGATCGACAGCGATACCCGTTGATGCCGGCGGGAGTGGCCCGGCCGCGCCGACCACGCCGATAACCGCTGGCATCGGCCCATTAGGCTGGAGCTGCAACTTCCTGTTGCGCCGACCAGCTGCAGACAAGGACCGACACCACATGACAACCCGCATCGAGCTCGCCCGCGTCGATCTGCGCGGTCGTACTCCCTCCGTTGCCGAGCTGCGCGCCGCGCTGCCGCGCGGGGGAGTCGACGTGGATTCGGTGCTGCATCAGGTGCGGCCGGTGGTCGAGGCGATCCGCGATGAGGGTGTTTCGGCGGTCCTGGAGTTCAGTGAGCGGTTCGACGGCGTGATTCCCGCGACGGTGCGGGTGCCGGCCGCCGAGCTGGACGCCGCGCTGGCTCAACTGGACCCGGCGGTGCGCGCGGCGCTGGAGGAGTCCATCGCCAGGGCGCGCAAGGTGCACGCCGATCAGCGGCGCACCGACACGACCACCGAGGTGGTCCCGGGCGGTACCGTTACCGAGCGCTGGGTGCCCGTCGAGCGGGTCGGCCTGTACGTGCCGGGCGGGAACGCCGTCTACCCGTCCAGCGTCGTGATGAATGTGGTGCCCGCGCAGACCGCCGGTGTCGGCTCGCTGGTGGTGGCTTCGCCGCCGCAGGCGCAGTTCGGTGGACTGCCGCACCCGACCATCCTGGCCGCCGCGCGGCTACTGGAGGTGGACGAGGTGTGGGCGGTCGGTGGCGCACAGGGCGTGGCCCTGCTGTCCTACGGCGGCGTCGACACCGACGGCGCGCAGCTCGAGCCGGTCGACCTGATCACCGGCCCCGGCAATATCTACGTCACCGCGGCCAAGCGGCTGTGCCGCGGCTTGGTCGGCATCGACGCCGAGGCGGGACCCACCGAGGTCGCGATCCTCGCCGACGCGACCGCCGATCCGGTACACGTGGCCGCCGATCTGATCAGCCAGGCCGAGCACGACGTGCTGGCCGCCGGCGTGCTGGTCACCGACAGCGAGCAGTTGGCCGACGCGGTGGACGCGGCGCTCACCAGGCAGCTGACCGTGGTCAAGCACGCGCACCGGGTGGGCGAGGCGTTGCGCGGCAAGCAGTCCGGCACGGTGCTGGTCGATGACATCGAGCAGGGCTTGCGCGTGGTGAACGCCTACGCCGCCGAGCACCTGGAGATCCAGACCGCCGACTCGTCCGCGGTCGCGGCCAGGGTGCGCAGCGCGGGCGCGGTGTTCGTCGGCCCGTACGCGCCGGTCAGCCTCGGCGACTACTGCGCTGGTTCCAATCACGTGCTGCCGACGGCGGGCTGCGCGCGTCACTCGTCGGGCCTGAGTGTGCAAACCTTCCTGCGCGGCATCCATGTCGTGGAGTACACCGAGGCCGCGCTGAAGGACGTCGCCGGCCATGTGGTGGCGCTGGCGAACGCCGAGGACCTGCCCGCGCACGGCCAGGCTGTGCAGGCGCGTTTCGAGGCGCTGTCGTGACGGGGTTGTTGCGCGCGCCCGGCGCGGGCGTGACCTTGGACGATCTGCCGCTGCGGGCCAACCTGCGCGGTAAAAAGCCTTACGGCGCACCGCAATTGACGGTTCCGGTGCAGCTGAACACGAACGAGAACCCGCACCCGCCGAGCCGGGCGCTGGTCGACGACGTCGCCGAATCGATCCGCGCGGCCGCCGCGGACCTGCACCGCTACCCGGACCGCGACGCCGTCGCGCTGCGCACCGACCTGGCGCGGTATCTGACCACACAGACCGGCGTCGCGGTGGATACCGCCAACGTCTGGGCGGCCAATGGTTCCAACGAGATCCTCCAGCAGTTGTTGCAGGCATTCGGTGGCCCCGGCCGCAGCGCTCTGGGTTTCGTCCCGTCGTACTCGATGCACCCGATCATCTCCGAGGGCATCGACACCGAGTGGATCGCCGCGCAGCGCGAAGCCGACTTCACCCTCGACGTCGATCACGCGCTGGCCGCCATCGCCGAGCGCACGCCCGACGTGGTCTTCGTGACCAGCCCGAACAACCCCACCGGGCACAGCATTCCGCAGCCGGACCTGGAACGCATCCTCGCCGCAGCGCCCGGCATCGTGGTCGTCGACGAGGCCTACGGCGAGTTCTCCGCACAACCGAGCGCCCTCGGGCTGATCGACCGGTTCCCGGCCAAGCTCGTGGTCACCAGGACGATGAGCAAGGCGTTCGCGTTCGCCGGTGGACGCCTGGGTTACCTGGTGGCCGCGCCCGCGGTGATCGACGCGATGCTGCTGGTGCGGCTGCCCTACCACCTCTCGGTGGTCACCCAGGCCGCCGCGCGCGCCGCCCTACGGCACGCCGACGAGACGCTGGGCAGTGTCGCCGCGCTGGCCGCCCAGCGCGATCGGGTCGCGGCGGCGTTGCGGGAGATGGGATTCGACGTGATCCCCAGCGACGCCAATTTCCTGTTGTTCGGCCGCTTCGCCGACGCCGCGCGCACCTGGCAGCGCTATCTGGACCAGGGTGTGCTGATCCGCGACGTCGGCATTCCCGGCTACCTGCGCACCACCATCGGCCTCGCCGCCGAGAACGACGAACTGCTGAAGGTCAGTGCCGCGTTGGCGGGCACCGACCTCGCACCGCGATGACCCAGCGCCGGGCATTCCTCGGCGACAACCCGATTGGACGTGAGCATGAGTAGGACCGCCCGGGTGGAGCGGATCACCAAGGAATCCAGCATCGTCGTCGAACTCGATCTGGACGGCACCGGCAAGACCGAGATCGCCACCGGCGTCCCGTTCTACGACCACATGCTGACCGCCCTCGGCGCGCATGCGAGCTTCGACCTGACCGTCCGCGCCGAAGGCGACATCGAGATCGAGGCGCATCACACCGTCGAGGACACCGCGATCGTGTTCGGCCGAGCGCTCGGTGAGGCGCTGGGTGACAAGGCGGGAATCCGGCGTTTCGGCGACGCCTACATTCCGATGGACGAGACCTTGGCGCACGCCGCGGTCGACGTATCCGGCCGCCCGTACTGCGTGCACACCGGCGAGCCGGACCACCTGCTGCACGCTGTGATTCCCGGCTCCGGCCCGGGCGCGCCGTACTCCACCGTGCTCAACCGCCACGTCTTCGAGTCGATCGCGTTGAACGCGCGGATCGCCCTGCACGTGCGCGTGCTCTACGGCCGCGACCAGCACCACGTCACCGAAGCCGAATTCAAGGCGGTTGCGCGGGCTTTGCGCGCCGCGGTGGAACTCGACCCGCGGGTGAACGGTGTGCCCTCCACGAAGGGAACGCTGTGAGTGTGAAATCCGTTGCCCTGCTCGACTACGGTTCCGGCAACCTGCATTCCGCCGAGCGAGCGCTGAGCAGGGCGGGTGCCCGGGTCGAGGTGACCGCCGATCCGCAGGTCGTGCTGGCCGCCGACGGACTGGTGGTGCCCGGGGTAGGCGCCTTCGCCGCGTGCATGGCAGGTCTGCGGAAGGTGCGGGGGGAGCGGCTGATCGGTCAGCGGCTCGCCGGCGGGCGTCCGGTGCTGGGGATCTGCGTCGGCATGCAGATCCTCTTCGAGCGCGGGGTCGAGTTCGGCGTGGAAACCGACGGGTGCGCCGAATGGCCCGGCACCGTCGAACGTCTCTCCGCGCCGGTGCTGCCGCACATGGGCTGGAATACCGTCTCGGCTCCCATCGACAGCGTGCTGTTCGCGGGCCTCGACGCGACCACGCGTTTCTACTTCGTGCATTCCTACGCCGCCCAGGCGTGGGATCTGCCGCCCAGCGAACACTTCGCCAGCCCGAAGCTCACCTGGGCCGAGCACGGGGTGCCGTTCCTGGCGGCGGTGGAGAATGGCGCGCTATCGGCAACCCAGTTCCATCCGGAGAAGTCCGGTGACGCGGGCGCTCAATTGCTGCGCAACTGGGTGAACTCGCTGTAGGACGATCCCGCGCGGACGGCGCGGGATCGTCTACCCGTCTACCGGCTCAGCGCGATCCGACTTTACTCACCAGCCAGCGTCCGTCGACATTGTCGATGGTCACGGTCATCGCCATGCGACTGGTCTGCGGAAGCCCTTCGGTTTCGTCGCTGGTCACTGTCCGTGTGACGGTCACGTCGACGACGGCCCGGTTTTCGTCACCGGAGACGACGCGGCAGTCCGCCGAATCGGCGTGGGCGCGCAGGTGGGCGGCCTCCGCGCTCGCTTGAATATTGGTGCGGAAGTTGTCGAACTCGGCCCGGAATTCTCCGGTGCTCAGCTCGAGCATCGTGCGGACGTGGTCGCCGAACCGCGCGTAGTCGTATGTCGCTGCCGCAGTGCCGAATGCGCACCCGGCCAGGCGCGCTTCCTCCGGCGGGGCCGCGGCGGCGACGGGAGCGGCGATCATCGCCGCGGAGCAGGTTGCTGCCGAAAACAACAGTGCGGCAGCGAGTGTGGATCGTGACATGCACTTCCTCGGTGCGAGGTGAAAGCGGCGACCGGGGTTGATCGCCGAGCGCAGACGATACCGGCCGGCCGGACCAGCCCGCGGCGATCTCCCGAGTGCGATCACCGTCGCCGGCTACCGCGCACAGGTGCCGCCGCCACCTGCTCACGGACGGGTGCCGGCGGACCAGATCGGAGTGGTCTGCACCCGCGACAATCGCCAGCCCTGCGCGGTGCGCACCGCGTCGAAGTGGTAGATCTCGCCAAGGGTGTATTGCGGTCGCGGGATCGTCGTATCAGTCGGGGCAGGCGCACCCGCATCGACCGCAGCGACGTCGTTGCCGCGGTGAACGATCTCGCCGCGCGTGAGCTGGTCCAGCGCAGTCCCGATCCCGCCGACCGGCGCCGCAACATCGTCACCCTCACCGCCGCGGGCGCCCAGCATCTGGACGATCTCGACGATCGCCTTGCGGGAGCCCAGGACGAGTTGCTCGCCGGATTCTCCGCCGCGGACCGCCGCACCCTCGTCACACTGCTGACCCGCATCCTCGATACCCACAGCGGCTGAGCGCGGCCGATGATCGCGGTCCCATTCGCCCAGGCCCGTGACTCGGTCGCGGCCGGGTAACCACTAGGCTGCTCTCGTGAGTCTTGTGCTGCTACCCGCCGTCGATGTCGCCAACGGAGAGGCTGTGCGCCTCGTGCAAGGAGAGGCCGGCAGCGAAACCAGCTACGGTTCGCCTCGCGAGGCGGCGCTGGCCTGGCAGGAAGCCGGCGCGGAATGGGTGCATCTGGTCGATCTGGACGCGGCCTTCGGGCGCGGCTCGAACCGGGAGCTGCTCGCGGGCGTCGTCGGCGAACTCGACGTCAAGGTGGAACTGTCCGGCGGCATCCGCGATGACGAGAGCCTGGAGGCGGCGCTGGCCACCGGCTGCGCCCGGGTGAACCTCGGCACCGCGGCGCTGGAGGACCCCCTCTGGTGCGCCAGGGCCATCGCCCGCCACGGCGAGCGCATCGCCGTCGGCCTGGACGTGCGCATCGTCGACGGTGAGCACCGGCTGCGTGGCCGCGGCTGGGTCAGCGACGGCGGCGATCTGTGGGAGGTGCTGGAACGCCTGGAACGCGACGGCTGTTCGCGCTACGTCGTGACCGACGTGACCAAGGACGGCACGCTCACCGGCCCCAACCTGGATCTGCTGCGCGAGGTGTGCGCGGCCACCGACGCGCCGGTCATCGCGTCCGGCGGCGTCTCCACCATCGACGACCTGGTCGCGATCGCCGAGCTGGTGCCCGACGGCGTCGAGGGCTCGATCGTCGGCAAGGCGCTCTACGCGGGCCGGTTCACCCTGCCCGACGCGCTGGCCGCGGTGAGATGACCCAGTCACTGTCGGCACTGCTCGCGGTGGCGAGCGAGGTCCTGGACTCGGTGTGCTCGCGGTTCATCGAGGGCGTCGGCGCGCCGAGCGCGGTCGCCAAGGGCCGCAACGACTTCGCCACCGCGCTGGACCTGGAGCTGGAACGCACCGTCTCGGCCGAGCTGCAGCGGCGCACCGGCATCGAGGTGCACGGGGAGGAGTTCGGCGGCCCGCAGCTCACCTCCGGTACCGCGTGGGTGCTCGACCCTATCGATGGCACCTTCAACTACTCGTCCGGCCATCCGCTCTCGGCCATGCTCCTGGCGCTGGTACGCGACGGCGAGCCGGTGCTCGGCCTGACCTGGCTGCCGCTGCTCGGTCGTCGCTACGCGGCCATGGCCGGTGGACCGGTGCTCCTGGACGGCCACCCGTTGCCGCCGCTGCCGCGGGGCAGGCTGGCCGAGTCGATGATCGGTTTCGGCGCGTTCAACGTCGACTCGCACGGCCGCATCCCCGGACAGTTCCGCTTCGATCTGCTCGGCCCGTTGAGCAGGCTGTCCTCGCGGGTGCGCATGCACGGCTCCACCGGCATCGATCTGGCGTACACCGCCTCCGGCGTGCTCGGCGGAGCGATCGTCTTCGGGCACCATCCCTGGGACAACGCGGCGGGTGTCGCGCTGGTGCGCGCGGCCGGGGGCGTGGTCACCGACATTTCCGGCCGGCCGTGGACGATCACCTCCGGCTCCGTGCTGGCGGCCGCGCCGGGCGTACACGGAGAACTGCTCGACATGATCTGCACGGTCGCCGACCCGGCGGCCGCGGCGAAAGGGTGAGGCAATGACGTTGGCGGTCCGTGTGATTCCGTGTCTCGACGTCGACGCGGGCCGGGTGGTCAAGGGCGTCAAATTCGAGAACCTGCGCGACGCCGGCGATCCGGTCGAGCTGGCCGCCCGGTACGACGCCCAAGGCGCCGACGAACTGACGTTCCTCGACGTGACCGCCTCGTCCGGCGACCGCGGCACCCTGATCGACGTGGTGACCCGCACCGCCGAGCAGATCTTCATCCCGCTCACCGTCGGCGGCGGGGTGCGCACGGTCGAGGACGTGGACCGCCTGCTGCGTGCGGGCGCGGACAAGGTCTCGGTGAACACCGCGGCCATCGCGCGGCCCGAGGTGCTGCGTGAGATGTCCGAACGGTTCGGTTCGCAATGCATCGTGCTGTCGGTGGACGCGCGCACTGTCGCGGACGGCCGGCCGGATACCGACTCCAGCTGGGAGGTGACCACGCACGGCGGCAAACGCGGCACCGGAATCGACGCCGTCGAATGGGCGGTGCGCGGCGCCGAACTCGGTGTCGGTGAGATCCTGCTGAACTCGATGGACGCCGATGGCACGAAGGCCGGTTTCGACCTGCCGATGATCCGCGCCGTGCGGGCGGCGGTCACGGTGCCGGTGATCGCCAGCGGAGGCGCGGGCGCGGTCGAGCACTTCGCGCCGGCCGTGCACGCGGGCGCCGACGCGGTGCTCGCGGCGAGCGTGTTCCATTTCGGCGAACTGACCATCGGCCAGGTCAAGGATTCGATGCGAGCGGAGCAGATCGTCGTCCGGTAGTGGCGGCAGGTGCGGGCACCGGGCGCCGGCACTGTTATAACGGTGCCATGAGTTTGGATCCCGCCATCGCCGCACGTCTCAAGCGCAACGACGCCGGGCTGGTGTCCGCCGTCGCACAGGAGCGTTCCAGCGGTGCGGTGCTGATGGTCGCCTGGATGGACGACGAAGCGCTGGCGCGGACGCTGCAAACCCGCAAGGCGACGTACTATTCGCGCTCCCGCCGGCAATACTGGGTCAAAGGGGAGACCTCCGGTCACACCCAGTATGTGCACGAAGTACGGCTGGATTGCGACGGCGACACGATCCTGCTGGTCGTTGATCAGGAAGGCGCGGCCTGCCACACCGGCACGCACACCTGCTTCGACTCGGATGTATTGCTGGCCGAGCGATCCTGAACGTGGTTACGCGCTGGATTGGTGGGTGTCGTCGTTGCCCGCCGAAGTGAGTCCGCCGGACTGGTCGAGCCGGTCGGCCAGCTGTGCGGCCAGTAGCTCGGCCAGTTCGGCGAGCTGGGCCTTGCGCCCCTCGTCAAGGCCGTCGAAGACCAGGTGGCGTACGGCGTCCACGTATCCCGGCGCGGCCTCGACGATTTTCAGGTAGCCCGCGTCGGTGAGCGCGGCGTACACGCCACGGCGTCCCGCGGTCGCCGAGCGCTCAGCCCAGCTCATGCGCTCCAGCTTTGACACCACATGCGACAGCCGCGATAGCGATGCGTTTGCTTTATGGGCAAGATCGCTCATCTGAAGCCGGTGTCCCGGTTCTTCCGAGAGCAGCGTCAGCACCCAGTACTCGAAGTGTGTCACGCCGGACTCGCGCTGCAGTTGGGTATCCAATGCGGCCGGCAAACGTGTCATCAGCGCCACAATGGCGCGCCAAGCTCGTTGTTCGACGGGATCGAGCCACTTCGTCACTGTGTGCCTTCTTTCGAGCCAAGTGACGTGGTTGCGTTCGCGGTGCTAGCGATCATCCGCGACCAATAGTTTGCCATGAATTCGCTCGACCGGTATGCGGATCGCATATGACGTGAGTTCCTTCACATCTTATCGGGCCCTGCCGTTGGCGCCTCGGACGTGCGCGGGTGCGCTTGCCGCCATTTGCGCAGCAGCAGCAAGCCCACCGCGACGAGGAACAACAGCATCGCCACGATTGCGCCGACGAGCGCGGCGCCACGGAATGCGGGCGCGTCGACATCCATGATCCGCTCGCCCGCGTGGGCCGCGCTGCCATTGCCCAACACGACGGTCAGCGTCATCAGGTTGGGTATGGCGAACCCGATCGCGACGACCGCCGCGGCGCCCGCCAGGAACCGGCCGCCCTTCCGCCGCCAGACCAGCACGGCGAACAGCAGCAGGAACAGCGCTACAGCGGTGCACAATCCGCCGTAGAACAGGCCCCAGCCGATGCCCTCGGCGAAGCTGCCGCCCACCATCGCCCCGACCCGCTGGGCCCACCAGCGCGGGATGAACGCGGACAGGATCAGATAGGCCAGGACGAGGAATGCGAGCATCGCGGCGACCACGATGATCCGTGTGCGCCAGACGGCAGCCGTGGATTTGCGTGCGCCGGGCTGAACGTCGGTCGAAGTCATGCATAAAGCCTATGCGGCGGCCTCGCCTTCGCCCGGTCCGGCGCGCGTCGCGCGGACGTCGTCCTGCTCCGTCCATCGGCGCCGACCGATGCGTGTGTCCCGACGGTCACCCGGCTCGACCAGCATCTTGTCGCCGTACCACCGCCCGGCATACCCGGTCGGACACGCACGCCCTTGCCCGCGTTTACCGGGAGCGCAGATACGCCAGCGCTTGGTCGGCGTGCACGTTGGCGCGCAGCTCGCCGGTGATGATCTTCCGGATGGTGCGGTCGGTGTCGATGACGAAGGTCTGCCGCTTGACCGGCGCCAGTTTGCCCAGCAGTCCGCGCTTCACGCCGAACTGCGCGGCCACCGCGCCGTCGGCGTCGGACAGCAGCGGATAGCCGAGGCGCTGCTTCTCGGCGAACCCCGCTTGCGTATCCACCCCATCGGTGCTGATACCGACGCAGGTGGCGCCCACGGCGGCGAATTCGGCGGTCAAGTCACGGAAATGGCAGGCTTCGGCCGTGCACACCGGGGTATTGGCCGCGGGATAGAAGAAGAGGACCAGTGGGCCATCGGCCAGCAACGCGTCGAGTGAGCGGGGTGTTCCGGACTGATCGGGAAGCTCGAACTGCGGGGCGGGCTGTCCTGGTTGCATACCCGAGAACTTACCGGCCATTTGATCTACGTGGGCGTCAGCGCGGCCTGGCGGTGAGGTGCGGCCAGGTGGTGAGGTATCGAGCGACCGGCCGAATCACCGGCACCGCTCATCGGCTTGTCGGTCCGGCCTGGGATGATGGACCTATGCCAGGCACGTCCACGCCCACCACCACGACCCGCGAGCAGTTCCATCTGCTGGCCGCAGAGCATCGGGTGGTCCCGGTGACCCGAAAAGTGCTGGCGGACTCGGAGACTCCGCTGTCGGCCTATCGCAAGCTGGCCGGCGATCGGGCGGGCACGTTCCTGTTCGAGTCCGCGGAGACCGGACGGTCCTGGTCGCGCTGGTCGTTCATCGGGGCGGGCAGCCCCTCCGCGCTCACCGTCGTCGGCGGCGAGGCGGCCTGGCTCGGGCACATCCCGGCCGACGCGCCCTCCGGGGGCGATCCGCTGGTGGCGCTGCGCGAGACGCTGGAGTTGCTGCGCACCGAGCGACTGCCCGGCCTGCCTCCGCTGACCGGCGGCATGGTCGGCTACCTCGGCTACGACGCGGTACGCAGGATAGAGCGGCTGCCGAACCTGACGCTGGACGACCTGGACCTGCCGGAAATGGTGCTGCTGCTGGCCACCGACCTGGCCGCGTTCGACCACCACGAGGGCGCGATCACGCTGATCGCCAATGCGGTCAATTGGAACGGCACCGCCGAGCGGGTCGACGAAGCCTACGACGACGCAGTGGCCAGGCTGGACCGGATGACCGCCGCGCTCGGCGCGCCCGCCGATTCCACCGTGTCGGTGTTCGACCGGCCCGAGCCGCAGTACCGGCGCAGGCGCACCACCGAGGAGTTCGGCGCGGGGGTGCGCCGCCTGGTGAAGGAGATCGAGGCGGGCGAGGCGTTCCAGGTCGTCCTGTCGCAGCGTTTCGAGATGGATTACGACGGCGCGCCCCTCGACCTCTACCGGATGCTGCGCGCGTCGAATCCGAGTCCGTACATGTACCTGCTGCACATCCCGGACAGCGAGGGCGGCACCGCGTTCTCCATCGTCGGCTCCAGCCCGGAAGCGCTGGTGACCGTGAAAGACGGTGTGGCGACGACCCATCCGATCGCGGGCACCCGCTGGCGCGGCGGCACCGAAGAGGAGGACCTGCTGCTGGAGAAGGGCCTGCTCGCCGACGAGAAGGAGAACGCCGAACACCTGATGCTCGTCGATCTCGGCCGCAACGATCTGGGCCGGGTGTGCGAGCCGGGCACCGTGCGGGTCAACGAGTACCGGCACATCGAGCGCTACAGCCATGTGATGCACCTGGTGTCGACGGTGTCGGGGCGGCTGGCTGCCGGCCGCATCGCGCTGGACGCGGTGCGGGCCTGTTTCCCGGCGGGCACCCTGTCCGGCGCGCCGAAGGTGCGGGCCATGGAGCTGATCGAAGAACTCGAGCCGACCCGCCGCGGCATCTACGGCGGTGTCGTCGGCTACCTGGACTTCGCGGGTGACGCCGACACCGCGATCGCCATCCGCACCGCCCTGTTGAAAGACGGCACGGCCTACGTGCAGGCGGGCGCGGGTGTGGTCGCGGACTCGAACCCGGAGTACGAGGACGTGGAGTCGCGCAACAAGGCCATGGCGGTGCTGAAGGCGATCGCGGCGGCCAGCACGGTCCGGGCCTACGGTATGGCACCGGATGTGGCGGGCGGCGATCCGCGATGACAGCGCCAGATCCGGAGCAGGAACCAGGTCGGGCCCGTGAGCCCGCCCTGGACGTGGGCGCCCCGGCGGAACCGGAATCTGTTCCCGCGACGCCCGCGGAATCGTCTCCTGCCGATGCCGATGCCGCCGATTCGCGGCGCGGGTATCCGGTGGGCGCCATCGTGTTGCTGGCCATCGCCGCTGCCGCGCTCTGGGCCTCGTCGCGGATGACGTGGGTGACAGTCAGCTCCTCCGATGGTCTCACCCAGCCGCGCACCGATCGCCTCAACGGCGGGCTGTGGTTCGGCGCTCTGACCCCGCTGGCGCTCGTGCTGCTCGCCTCGATCGCCGCCGCGGTGGCCACCAGGGGCTGGTTGCGCCGGGTGGTGGGTGTGCTGATCGCTCTGGTCGCCGCGGCGGCCGCGGTGCCGGCTTTCGCGCTGCTGACCAACTCCGGCAAGATCGCCGAACGGGCCGCGCAGCTCGCCGAGCTCCCGGCGCGCGCCCAGGTGCAGGAGGCGACCGCATCGGCTTTCCCGGCCGTGCTCGCCCTGCTCGGCGCGATCGCCGCGTTCGGCGCCGGCGTCCTGTTGGCCCGGATGTCCGCGGGAACGGCGCGGCTGTCCGGCAAATACGACAACCCGGTCTTCCGGCGCGCGGCCGCGACGGCGGAGGTCGCGCAGCGGCGTGCGCAGTCGCCGGATGACGGATCGTCGCCCCAGTTGTCCGAGCGTGTGCTGTGGGACGCGCTGGACGCCGGCACCGATCCGACCGAGGCGCCGCCGGACGATCCGGGCCCTGGCGAGGCGGACCGACGTGGGCGTTGAGCTGCCGCTGCGCGGCGAGTGTGGCGGTTACCACCTTGCGTCGAGCACTTCGCCGTGGTTGAACTCCGGCCCCGGCGCGGGCGCGCCCGGTAGGTCCATTTATTCTTTGTCAGCATCGGTGAGACAGCGCCTGGGGGGATTCTCAGGTAGCAAGTCCGTCTCCCCAGAAAGGATTCGAGCCAGATGACGGTACTCGACTCGATTCTCGACGGGGTCCGCGCGGATGTGGCCGCTCGGGAAGCCCTTCTCGACTTCCAGGCGGTCAAGGCCGCCGGCGCCGCCGCGCCCACCCCCCTGGACGCCCGCGCCGCGCTGCTCGAGGACGGCATCGGCGTGATCGCCGAGGTCAAGCGGGCCAGCCCGTCCAAAGGCGAGCTTGCGGACATCCCCGACCCGGCGAGCCTGGCCAAGGCCTACGAGGACGGTGGCGCGCGGATCATCAGCGTGCTCACCGAGGGCCGCCGCTTCAACGGGTCGCTGGACGATTTGGACGCGGTTCGCGCCACGGTGAACATTCCGCTGCTGCGCAAGGACTTCGTCGTCGGCCCGTATCAGATCCACGAGGCCCGCGCGCACGGCGCGGACGTCATCCTGCTCATCGTCGCGGCGCTGGAGCAGGACGTGCTGTCCGCGCTGATCGACCGCACCGAATCGCTGGGGATGACCGCGCTGGTCGAGGTGCACACCGAGGAGGAAGCCGATCGCGCACTGGAGGCCGGCGCTTCGGTGATCGGTGTGAACGCTCGCAACCTCAAGACGCTCGAGGTCGATCGCGACGTGTTCGCCAGGATCGCGCCCGGACTGCCCACCGATGTCGTCCGGATCGCCGAGTCCGGCATCCGTGGCACCGCGGACCTGCTGGCCTACGCGGGCGCGGGCGCGGACGCCGTTCTCGTCGGCGAGGGCTTGGTGACCAGCGGCGACCCACGCTCCGCGGTGTCCGAGCTGGTGACCGCGGGCACGCACCCGTCCTGCCCGAAGCCGGCGCGGCGGGGCCGGTGATGGGTATGGCGGCATTACCTCAGGCCAGCGACGGCGTTGCCCACCGCAGCGGCCACGAGCCGGACGCGGGCGGGCACTTCGGCGTCTACGGTGGCCGGCACGTCCCCGAGGCGCTGATGGCGGTGATCGAGGAGGTCACCGCCGAGTATGAGAAGTCCCGGATCGATGACTCGTTCCTCAACGAGCTCGACCGGCTGCAACGCGACTACGCCGGCCGCCCGTCGCCGGTGTTCGAGTGCAAGCGGCTGGCCGAGCACGCGGGCGGCGCGCGCATCCTGCTCAAGCGCGAAGACCTGAACCACACCGGATCGCACAAGATCAACAACGTGCTCGGCCAGGCGCTGCTGGCCAAGCGGATGGGCAAAACCAGGGTGATCGCCGAGACCGGCGCGGGCCAGCACGGCGTCGCCACCGCGACCGCCTGCGCGCTGCTCGGCCTGGACTGCGTCATCTACATGGGCGCGGTCGACACCGCGCGCCAAGCGCTGAACGTCGCCCGCATGCGTCTGCTCGGCGCCGAAGTGGTCTCGGTGACCTCCGGTTCGCAGACCCTCAAGGACGCCATCAACGAGGCGCTGCGCGACTGGGTGACCAACGCCGACAACACCTACTACTGTTTCGGCACGGCCGCGGGTCCGCACCCGTTCCCGATGCTGGTGCGTGATTTCCAGCGCGTCGTCGGCCTGGAAGCCCGCAGCCAGGTGCAGGCATCGACCGGTCGCCTGCCCGATGCGGTCGTCGCCTGTGTCGGCGGCGGATCCAATGCCATCGGTATCTTCCACCCGTTCCTCGATGACGCCGACGTCCGGCTGATCGGCTACGAGGCGGCCGGCGACGGCGTCGAAACCGGCCGCCACGCGGCCACCTTCACCGGCGGGACCCCGGGCGCCTTCCAAGGCGCGTACTCCTACCTCTTGCAGGATGAGGACGGGCAGACCATCGAGTCGCACTCGATCTCGGCGGGCCTGGACTACCCCGGCGTCGGCCCCGAGCACGCCTATCTCAAAGACATCGGCCGCGCCGAGTACCGGCCGATCACCGACACCGAAGCGATGGACGCGCTGTTGCTGCTCAGCCGCCGCGAGGGCATCATCCCGGCGATCGAGTCGGCGCATGCGGTGGCGGGTGCGCTGCAGCTGGGCAAGGAGCTCGGTCCCGGCGCGATTATCCTGGTGAATCTTTCCGGGCGGGGGGACAAGGACATGGACACGGCAGCGCAGTGGTTCGGGCTGTTCGACACCGAGACCGAGGAGGCGGACCAGTGAGCGAGCATCAGCGCGGCGCAGCCTTGCGCGAGCGGGCCGTAGCGACTGTCACGCAGCCCAGTGGGGCACAGCGGTGAGCCAGCAGTCTCGTCTGGCGAACATCTTCGCCACCTGCCGCGCGCAGGGACGCGCCGCACTGATCGGCTACCTGCCCGCGGGCTTTCCCGACCTCGCCGGGTCGATCGATGTCGTGCGCGCGATGGTCGAATCCGGCTGCGACATAGTCGAAGTCGGCGTCGCCTACTCCGATCCCGTGATGGACGGCCCGACCATCCAGGCCGCCGCCGTGCAGGCGTTGCGCGGCGGAGTGCGGGTGCGCGACGTGTTCTCCGTGGTCGAGGCCATCACCGGCGTGGGAGGTCAGGCGGTGGTGATGAGCTACTGGAATCCGGTACTCCAGTACGGCGTCGATCGCTTCGCGCGGGATCTGGCCGCGGCGGGCGGGTCCGGCATCATCACCCCCAACCTGATTCCGGATGAGGCCGACGACTGGTTCGTGGCCTCGTCCACGCACAACCTGGACCGCATTTTCCTGGTGGCGCCGTCGTCCACCGAGGAGCGCCTGGTGAAGACGCTCGAGGCCACCCGCGGTTTCGTGTACGCGGCCTCGACCATGGGTGTCACCGGCGCTCGCGACGCGGTGTCTTCGGCCGCGCCCGCGCTGTGCGCGCGTATCCGGGCCCATTCCGACATCCCGATCGGTGTCGGGCTCGGTGTGCGCTCCGGCGCGCAGGCCGCCGAAATCGCTGCCTACGCCGATGGCGTCATCGTCGGCTCGGCACTGGTGAGCGCGGCGGACCAGGGTTTGGACGCGGTCCGCGCACTCACGGCGGAACTCGCCGAGGGCGTGCGGTCGGCGACCGTCGCGTCGTAGGATCTCGACACGCCGCGCGACCTGCGCCGTCATACGACCAGGTGTGGGTAACGGCGCTCTGGACCGTCTGTATGACAGGGCCCGGCAGTCGGTACCGGCCGCCGTCACGCGCATCAACCGATCGCGGCGGACGCTCTGGAGCCGCGGTGACGAGCTTGGCCGCGGCGTGGGTGGTGCGGTGGTGGCGGGGCGGTTGAGCATCTCCGCTACGGTGGCCCCGTGACCTTTCCAGTCCTGGCAGACAGTGTCCTGGCCAACGGCGGCATCAGCGACGCCGTGCTTGCCTACATTCCCAGCCCCGCGCAGGGTGTGTGGCAGATCGGGCCGTTCCCCCTGCGGGCGTATGCCTTGTGCATCATCCTCGGCATCGTCGTCGCGATCTGGTGGGGTGAGCAGCGCTGGCGCGCGCGTGGTGGGCAGCCCGGCGCGATCCTGGATGTCGCGATGTTCGCGGTGCCGTTCGGTCTGGTCGGCGGCCGGCTCTATCACGTGGCCACCGACTGGCAGAAGTACTTCGGGGCGGACGGGAACCCGATCGCCGCGCTGAAGATCTATCAGGGCGGACTCGGCATCTGGGGTGCGGTGCTGGTGGGCGGCATCGGCGCGTGGATCGGGTGCCGGGTGTATCGAATCCCGTTGCCCGCGTTGGGCGACGCGGTCGCCCCGCCGATCTTGCTCGCCCAGGCCATCGGCAGACTCGGCAACTACTTCAACCAGGAGCTGTACGGCCGCGAGACCGACGTGCCGTGGGGTTTGCAGATCTTCCGCCGGGTGGGCGACGACGGTCAGCTGGACATGATGAACGGCGTCTCCACCGGCGTGGTCGACAAGATCGTGCATCCCACCTTCCTGTACGAGATGATCTGGAACCTGCTCGTCGTCGTGCTGCTGGTGTACGTGGACAAGCGCTTCCGGATCGGGCACGGGCGTCTGTTCGCCCTCTACGTCGCCGGCTACTGCTTCGGGCGGTTCTTCGTCGAGTTGATGCGCGCCGACGAGGCGACCAAGATCGCGGGTATCCGGATCAACTCGTTCACCTCCGCGGTGGTATTCCTGGCAGCGATCGCCTACTTCGTGTTCGCCACCAAAGGCCGGGAGACCCCGGAGCAGTTGCAGCCCGGCGCGAGCCCGCGCCCGTGGCAGCTTCGCGCGCTGCGCGCCGCGGGTACGGCGCAGGCCGAGAAGCCTTCGGACGCCGCCGCATCCGGGGAGACAGTGGCCGATGCGGCCCCGGGCGGGACCACCGAGAAGACGATCGGTGCGGAACCGTCCGGCGTCGAGTCCGTCGAGACCGGTTCGGATCAGGCCGGTCCGGACAAGAGCTGATTTCGTCCGGTCCGGCCTGGGCGACAGCGACGATCCGGCCGGCTATCCGAATTCTCCTCCACGGCAACGAATCGGCGGCGCACCGCGATATCTACTCGCAGGACCGAGAACATCGAGCGCGACAACTCGGTCGATCCCGGCGACAATGTCTCGTGATCGTCGCGAGCGGCAAATCGGCGGTCCGGCAAGGACGGGGGCCGAGCAGAAGGTGCCCGCACGAATGAGGAGGACCTGAGTGACCGATCCTGAGCAGCGCATTCCGGGCGCCACGGGCTCGGCATCGCCCAGTTGGTGGTCACGCTCGTCACCTGCGGTATCGGCGGCATCTGGGGTGTCATCGACGGCATCCTGATCCTGGTCGGCAAGGTCCCTGATCCCCAAGGCCGCCCGCTGCGCGACTGATCGCGACGGTCGGCACAACAGGGAGGCGGGCGCCGGGATCCCCGCCTCCCCGCGTACTCGACGGCCGCCCGCTGAATCTCGCTCATCCGCGGCACTTCGCTGCCGGCGCGGTTGTTCCTCATGTGTTGGGCGCCGCCGCAATCCGGATCGCGATCGACCGTATCGCCGGCCGCCGTGGCTTCGCCTTCAGTCGCAACGCGGGTGGCGCTGTCGTGCTGACTGTCGGGTTCGAGGGACCCGGCTGGAAACGAGGTCCATCTCTCCGGTCGCGCGCTGATTATTTGTTTGTAGCGGCTATCACGCTCGCGTTCATATTTTTCACCTACGTTTCACCATGGCCGCAGCAGGACCTATGGACCAGCGGGACTAGGCTCTACCCGTGATGCGACGGACGAAGATTGTGTGCACGCTCGGCCCGGCCACTGCCTCCGAGGACCGTATCCGCGAACTCGTCGAGAGCGGCATGGACGTAGCTCGGCTGAACTTCAGCCACGGCGAGCACGCGGACCATGCCGAGAACTACAAGAAGGTGCGGCAGGCCGCCGACCACCTGGGCCGCGCTGTCGGCATTCTCGCCGACCTCCAGGGACCGAAGATCCGCCTCGGCCGCTTCCTGGAGGGCAAGACGGTCTGGGCGACGGGCGAAGAAGTGCGCATCACCGTCGACGACATCGACGGGACCCACGACCGGGTGTCCACCACCTATAAGGAGCTCGCCAAAGACGCCAAGCCCGGCGACCGCCTCCTGGTCGACGACGGCAAGGTCGGCTTGGTTGTCATCCGCGTCGACGGTAACGATGTGGTCTGCCGGGTCACCGAGGGCGGCCCGGTCTCGAACAACAAGGGCGTTTCGCTGCCGGGCATGGACGTCTCAGTGCCCGCGCTGTCGAACAAGGACATCGAGGACCTGGAGTTCGCGCTGAAACTCGGCGTCGACTTCATCGCGCTGTCGTTCGTGCGGTCCCCCGCCGATGTCGAACTGGTGCACGAGGTGATGGATCGCGCTGGCCGCCGGGTACCGGTGATCGGCAAATTGGAGAAGCCGGAGGCGATCGACAACCTGGAGGCCGTGGTCCTCGCCTTCGATGCGGTGATGGTCGCCCGCGGCGACCTCGGCGTCGAGCTGCCGCTGGAGCAGGTGCCGATCGTGCAGAAGCGCGCCATCCAGATGGCCAGGGAGAACGCCAAGCCGGTCATCGTCGCCACCCAGATGCTGGAATCGATGATCGAGAACTCCCGCCCCACTCGCGCCGAGGCCTCGGACGTGGCGAACGCGGTACTCGACGGCGCCGACGCGGTGATGCTGTCGGGTGAGACCTCGGTGGGCAAGTACCCGATCGAGACGGTGCGCACGATGGCGCGCATCGTGCACGCGGTGGAGACCGAGTCGACCCGTGTCCCTCCGCTCACCCACGTGCCGCGCACCAAGCGCGGCGTGATCTCCTATGCCGCCCGGGACATCGGCGAGCGGCTCAATGCCAAGGCGCTGGTGGCTTTCACCCAGTCCGGGGACACGGTGCGCCGCCTGGCCCGGCTGCACACGCCGCTGCCGCTGCTGGCGTTCACGCCGCTGCCTGAGGTGCGTAGCCAGCTGGCGCTGACCTGGGGCACCGAAACCTTCATTGTCCCGACGGTGAGCACCACCGATGCGATGATTCACCAGGTGGATGTAGCGCTGCTGTCCATGGACCGATACCAGAAGGGTGATCTGGTGGTCATCGTGGCGGGATCGCCGCCCGGCACCGTCGGCTCCACCAATCTGATCCACGTGCACCGCATCGGTGAGGAGGACCATTAGTGAGTGCTTCCCTCAGCAGCCCGGTCAGCGTCGAGGAGCCGTCTGCGCGGCGCTGCGACCTGGACGTGCTGCTCGGCCTGCTCGATCTGGAGCAGATGGACGAGGACGTGTTCGTCGGCCAGCATCCGGAGAAGGTATGGAGCCGGACCTTCGGCGGTCAGCTCGTTTCGCAGGCCATCATCGCCGCGGGCCGGACGGTCGGTGACCGTCCGGTGCACGCGGTGAACGCGCATTTCGTGCGTGGCGGCGACGTGAAGAAGCCGATCGAGTACCGGGTGGAGCGGCAACGCGACGGTCGCGCGTTCGCCAACCGTACGGTCACCGCCATCCAGGACGGCCAGGAGCTGTTCGTGATGCTCGCCGCTTTCCAGGATTGGGGTAAAGGGCTCGAGCACGCGCACGCCCAGCCGGAGGTTCCCGATCCGGAGACGCTGCCTCGCGTGGAGGAGAGCTTCGAAGGCTTCGAGGACAAACTGGAGATGTTCGTCAAGGCGCCGCATCCGATCGACATGCGTTACACCAACGACCCGGCCTGGATTCTCAAGGGCACGGGGGAGCGGCTCAACCACAATCGGGTGTGGATGCGTGCGGATGGCAGGCTGCCCGACGACCCGCTGATCCACGTGGCGACGCTCGGTTATTCGTCCGACACCACGGTGCTGGACTCGATCCTCACCACCCATGGGCTGTCGTGGGGCCTGGACCGGATCGTGGCGGCCACGGTCAACCACTCGATCTGGTTCCACCGCCCGTTCCGCTTCGACGAGTGGGCGCTGTACGCCACCGAGTCGCCGGTGGCGGCGGGCTCTCGCGGTCTGGCGACCGGGCGGTTCTACTCGCGCCGCGGCGACCTGCTCGCCACCACGGTGCAGGAAGGGCTCATCCGGCACTTCCCGGCGAGCTCGCAGGACTGAGCGGCGGTCTGCGCTTTCGCTTCGGCTTCGGCCCGCGGCCGAGCCTGCGCTACAGCAGTTCGCGCTCGCGATCGATGTCGAGATCGACGTCGGTGCGTTGGCTGGCGCGGATCGAGACCGGGATCTGGCGTTCCGGCTCGGTGCGCGCGAGACCGGAGATCCCGTGCAGCAGCTGCCGTTCCAGCGTGGCTACGCCGTCGTCGGTCAGCTGGTTCGGCTCCCCGACCAGGCTCAGTGCGATTTCGTAGGTGCGGCGGTTTTCCGGTTCGTTGTCGAGCCGGTCGCCACCACAGTGGCTCACCAGGGCCACGTGGGCCGGGTCGTCGGAATCGAGCGGCAAGGTGAACCGCCAGGCGAAAATGTCGCGGTCGATGAGGTGGTCGTCCACCACCTCGCGCACGATATCGACGACGCGTTCGAGCGTTTCCGGTGTCACATAAACATGGAGCGCAACATCCGAAATTCGCTTCGGCATGTCTGATTCCTGTTCTGTGTCGAAGCAGCAGCGGCGAGAGTGGTGTCCGCGGGAGTTTAAACTGTCCCGGCCCGAAATGGATATAGCCGACCCGTGACGGGCGGGTGATCCGGGGTATTCGACGGTGCCCGAGTGGGTTTCCCTTGTGCTGCCGGTAGTTACCGCGTGCGCTGGGCGGCGAGGAAAGTCGCCAGGGGCGCGGGCGACGCGCCGGGCCGGATCACCAGCCCGGCGCGCTCGTCGTCCTGCGGGCGCAGTTGCTCGTCCGGTGCCAGCGCCAGCAGCAGCGGTCCGAGCGCCTCGGCGATGCGGTCGCCGACCTCGCAGAACGACTGCGCGGACAGCCCGACCGGGTCGGCGATGTTCTCCCGGCCGACGAGCGAGAGGTCGTCGCGCGCGGTGTGCAGGTCGGCGATGGTGCGAGCACCAGTGACGTGGGCGATGCGGTGGGCTTCCAACAGTGTGAAAGTGCGGGGGCGGGCACCGAAGGCCATTTCGATCGCCTGGTCGCGAATCTGTTCGGTCATCGCGAGGACCAGGTCGGCCCGGTCGATCATCTCCGCCTTGAGGCGGCGGGCCCGGAAGTTGCTCGGGTCCGCGCCGAGTCCCGCGATGGTCTGTGCGGCGAGCGGTTCGACCGGAAATCCCACCAGCGCACGGGTTCCCGCGCTTTCGGTGGTGAGGTTGGGCAGAGCGTGTTCGGCGGCGAGGGCGCGGGTAAGCCGCTCGGCGATTACCGAACGGCAAACGTTGCCGTTGCAGACGAACAGGATGTGCATACGAACACGGTAATCCGCTCGGGGCTTACCGGAACGGCCCCGATTCGATAGTCCCAGGTGTGGGAACAACATATTCATCTGTTCGTAGTGCGCCGTACACTGAGTACGCCGCTTTCCCGCCTCGGCTCGCCACGTACGTCACGCAACTGGCGGTGCGGTCGATTCCTCCCACCGGATGTACCCAGTGGCGGGCGCCGCGAAACACTGCGTTGTGATTGCTTCGTGATATGACCCGGATGCGGCGGCTACTCGGATTCGCTGTCGTAGTAAGTGGATTCGCGTACGACCGGCTCCAGCTCGGCGGGTCGGTCCTCGACACGTCCACGGGTGGTGAACCTTCGGCCGCGTGCGGGGATGACCGGCGCGAACCGCGCCAGGCCGGTCGCGGGGTCCATATCGTCGTACATGGCGTCGATGCCACCGCGCGCGAAGTAGGCCTCATGCCAGAGCCCGGTGCCGCCCGAGTCGCGCAGGAACTTCTGCCACCAGTCGCGGTGCGGTGCGGTGCGGGTCCACGCTTCGAGGCTGTCCAGGTCGCGCCAGTATTGCCGCGCACCCCAGTGCGGCGGGAACAGTGACCAGACGACGTCTTCGTGCAGGAGCAGCCCGTCCGGCCGGTCCCGGTGTGACCGATAGAGTTCGGGTCCGAGTCCGAGCAGTCGCAGCATCCCCCTCGGCCGCCGCACCCGCATTCCGAGATAGATCACCACCAGATCCGGATATTCCGACAAGTCCACGGTGGTCCTGTTCACCCGCATCGCACACCTCCGCTGTGCTCGGTTGCAACGCCCGCGGCTACGACCTGGGACCAGGGCATTGCACCCTTGAGAATACGACGAGCTACCCGAGGTCGGCGCCGCCGGCGAGCCGGATGCCGGCCTTCGGATGCTGCCAATGACCGCTGAGCCATCCTGGGCTGAGGGAGGGTCGTGTCCAGGGGCGCTCTTTCCCTTGAGTCGGCCGAGTGGGGTCAGACAATCGGGCATGTACAACACCGCCGACCCCGACCGCTATGGGGGTGAGATCGACACGCTCGCCGGCGAAGCCGGATGGATCCCCGACGACCTGGACGACGATCCCGAGGAGACCGTCACCGATTCCGAACACCTCGAGGTCCTGTGCGCGGCGGCCGGCTGAGGCGCACTCACCGGCGAATTCTTCGAGTTTCTCGGCGTCGACCAACCTGCGGTGATCGAGTACCTCACAGCCGCCGGGGTCGTGGGCTGACCGTGGCGTCGTAGGCGTCTGCACCATCTGAGTCACAACGACCCGCCTACGGCTCTGTCTGTCGTTGGATTCGTTCAGCAATTTAACCGCGCAGGTCAGCTCGGTTTCGAACTGCTCGATGGGGTTCGGTTGCAGTTTGCCATGATCGGCGGATGGAATTTGTACTCGATCCGCCACACGGGGTTGGTCCGCTGAGGCTCGGGATGACGCCGGACGAAGCGCGGGCGGCGTTGGAAACACTCGGTCCGCTGAAGCCCGCAACCCATGGTGAGGTGGCGCTGAACTTGCCCGGTGGGCTCGGTTTCAGTGTGCACTTCGGAGCTGGTCCGACCGGCAACAAAGTCAACGCGATCGAGGTCTGGTCTCCCAGTGAGGAAGACGTGGTCCGTTATCACAGCGTCGATGTCTTCGGCCTGCCCGCACTGGAGGTGGTAGAACGGCTTCGTCGTCATATCGACCTGCGGGAGAATGAAGACGACGATGGATTCACCTCGCCTGAGCGGTACCTTGCGTTGTGGCGACCGTTCGCAGCGGATGACGACCCGGACGAGGCGCAGGGCTACTTCTTTCAATCGGCGCTCGTGGCGCGGCCGGGATACGGCGACACCCCCGCAGAGGCAGCGGCTCGATTGGCTATTGGTGGTGAGCCTGGATACTGACTGCGAGGACTTTCCGGTGGCCGGACCACAGCCGGGCGATACGCCGATCGTGCCTATACGGGTAAGACCGTCACCCGCGCGCATCCTGGACCGACCGGAGAAGTGTCGAACCTGTTGAGGCTCAACGGATGCGCTACCGTTCCTGAACCACAAGGGCGGCTACCTGGCATCGACGGAATTCCGGTGGGTGTTCGATCAGGCCGTGAAGGACGCTGGGCTGGCTGGAGTCGTGCCGCATGGATTGCGTCATACGGCCGCGTCGCTCGCGATAAGCGCTGGGGCGAACATCAAGGTCGTTCAGCGGATGCTCGGGCACAAACGGCGACGTTGACCCTGGACCTCTACGGGCACCTGTTCCCGGACGATCTCGACGCCGTGGCCGATGGGATGGACGCTGGAGCGCGGGCAGCTGCGGACTACTTGCGGACTGCGTGAGTGGAGGGAATGTGGGCGGGATCGGAAAAACCGCCCACTACCTTGGTGCCGAGTGTGGGACTCGAACCCACACGTCCTTTCGGACAACGGTTTTTGAGACCGTCGCGTCTGCCAGTTCCGCCAACTCGGCGCACCGGGTGGAAACTATAGCGGGTGGGGTGCCGCGGAAGCGAATGGGCTGGTGCAGACGGCGGCCTGACGCGGTTTACGCAGGGTATATGCGTTCTATGCTGAAGTGATAGGTACTCTCTACATCACTCGGCAGTCCGGTGATCGGCTGGTGGTCGTCAGTGCGATCGCGGCATATTTTCGGCGTGTCGGGTACAGGCATCGCAAACCAGAGGGGTCTACCTATGAGCACAGCAGCTGGGGGCGCCGGCACGAAGCGGGACGCCGGGGCGAAGCGGGTCGTCGTCGCCGAGGACGAGGCGCTCATTCGCATGGATCTGGTCGAGATGCTGACCGAAGAGGGTTATCACGTGGTAGGCGAGGCGGGCGACGGCCAGCAGGCGGTCGACCTCGCGGTCGAGCACCGGCCGGATCTGGTCATCATGGACGTCAAGATGCCGCGCCGGGACGGGATCGACGCGGCGGCCGAGATCGCGTCCAAACGTGTTGCGCCGGTGGTTATTCTGACCGCGTTCAGCCAGCGTGACCTGGTGGAGCGGGCGCGGGACGCGGGTGCGATGGCCTACCTGGTGAAGCCGTTCACCAAATCGGATCTGGTGCCCGCTATCGAATTGGCGGCCAGCCGCTTCCATGAGATCACCGCGTTGGAGAGCGAGGTGGCGAATCTGGCCGATCGGCTGGAAACGCGGAAGCTGGTCGAGCGCGCAAAAGGTGTGCTGATGCAGACCCAGGGCCTGTCGGAGCCGCAGGCGTTCAAGTGGATTCAGCGCACGGCAATGGATCGGCGCACCACCATGAAGGCGGTCGCGGAAGTCGTGTTGGAGAATCTGACACCGAAGTGACGTCGCCGCCGCGTAACGGCGGAAAATTTACACAGTCGAAACATGATCGTGAACAAGGATTCGACACAATGTCGCGCGCATGACCCGAATGTGATGCGGATCTAACGTACCGACGCTATGTTCTGACCGGGCTGACGTAGTCGGCCTCCTCGGCGATCCGGGGGAGCACAGAACTAGATGAGGTGAAACGTGCTTAGTTCGACATGGCGCAGTCGCTCGACGATAGCTTTTCTGGCCGTCGGCGCTGCCGCCGCGCTGGTGCTGACCGGTTGTAGCGACAAATCCACCAGCAGCGGTTCGGATTCCTCGGGTACCAACGGCGCGGGTGGCCTGTCCATTCAGCCGGTTTTGCAGGTCGACCAGCAGGGTAAAGAGGTGCCGAAGGCCGATGCGGCCGCGGCGGCCGATCCCGCGGGCGACGGTAAAGCGACCTGTGCGCCGGGTACCGCGATCGCCATGGCCGGCGCGCTGACCGGTCCGGATGCCGCGCTCGGCATCAATATCGTCAACGGCGTCAAGCTTGCCCTCGATCAGCACAACAAAGCCAACCCCGGATGCAAGATCGAACTCAAACAGTTCGACACCGAGGGTGACCCGCAGAAGGCCACCCAGGTGATCCCGCAGATCGTCAACGACAAGTCGATCATCGGCCTGGTCGGCCCCGCGTTCTCCGGCGAGACGAAGGCGACCGGCAAGATCCTCAGCGACGCGGGCCTGGTTTCGGTCACGTCGTCGGCAACCAACGCGACACTGACGCAGAACGGCTGGACCACCTTCTTCCGCGGCCTGGCCAACGACGACGTGCAGGGCCCGTCGGTGGCGAAGTACCTGGTCAACACGGCGGGCTACAAGAAGGTCTGTGTCATCCAGGACAACACCGACTATGGCACCGGCCTGGCGAAATCGATCACCGAGGGCCTCGGCGCCGCGGCCGACCCGGCGTGCGCGGCCAGCATCAAGAAGGGCGACAAGGACTTCTCCGCGACGGTCACCAAGGTGGCGGCCGCGAATCCGGACGCGATCTTCTACTCCGGCTACTACTCCGAGGCCGCGCCGCTGGCCCAGCAACTGAAGTCCGGTGGCGTGAAGGCGGTCTTCGTATCCGCGGACGGCACCAACGACCCGCAGTTCGTCGCGCAGGCGGGCAGCGCGGCCAAGGGCGCGAAGCTGTCGTGCCCGTGCGGTCCCGCGCCGGAGAAATTCGCCGAGGACTACAAGGCCCTGAACGGTCAGGCGCCCGGTGTCTATTCGGTCGAGGCCTACGACCTGACCACCATCCTGGCCAAGGGCATCGACGGCGGTAAAGTGACCCGCCCGGATCTGCTCGGGTATGTGCGGACATACGACGGTGCCGGCCTCGCGCGTCAGTACAAGTGGAATCCGAATGGTGAGCTGTCGAACGCGCTGATCTGGGTTTACGAGGTCAAGTAGCCCCGAATCTCGGACGCACGGCACGTACTGGGATGGCGCCCCGGTACGTGCCGTTGTTCGGCGGGCGAAAGGATGAGGGCAGAAGTAAATGAACTCAATGGCATTGGCCGATGGAGCACAACTCTTCGGTGGCTCGGTCGACTTCAACTACGAAGGGTTGATAGATAACTTCTGGCGACTGACCGTCGACGGAGTGACCTATGGCGCCATCTACGCCTTGGTCGCTGTGGGCTATACCTTGGTCTACGGCGTATTGCGGCTGATCAATTTCGCCCATTCGGAAATCTTCATGCTCGGCCTGTTCGGGCAATTGCTCGGGTTGATGATCTTCGGATTCGTCGCCAGCCCCGATGCTTATACCCAGGGTGTCGTGCTCACCGTCGTCTATCTGGGCTTGGCGATGGTCGTCGGCATGCTGGTGTCCGGCGGCGCGGCCGTCGGATTGGAACGGGTGGCCTATCGTCCGCTGCGTAAGCGGGGCGCCAAACCGCTGGCCTTTCTGATCACCGCGATCGGCATGTCTTTCGTGCTCCAGGAACTGGTGCACTTCGTGCTGCCGAAGATCCGCCCGGACCTCGGCGGCACCAACGCACAGCAGGCGATCCGGCTCGTCGAGCCCACCGTGCAGTTCAGTTTCGGCGGTGCGGATGTCACCAACATCATGCTGCTCATCGTGATCGCCGCGGTCGTGCTGGCGATCGTCACCGAGATCCTGATCAACCAGACCAAATTCGGCCGCGGAATCCGAGCGGTGGCCCAGGACCCGGATACCGCGACGCTGATGGGCGTGTCGCGGGAACGGGTCATCATGCTGACCTTCCTCATCGGCGGCGTTCTCGCGGGCGCGGCGGCGATGCTGTACACGCTCAAGATCCCGAACGGGATCATCTACTCCGGCGGATTCATCCTCGGCATCAAGGCGTTCAGCGCCGCGGTGCTCGGCGGCATCGGCAATCTGCGCGGTGCGCTTCTCGGTGGCCTGCTGCTCGGTGTGGTGGAGCAGTACGGCCAGATCCTGTTCGGCACCGAATGGCGTGACGTGGTCGCGTTCGTAGTGCTGGTTCTGGTGCTGATGGTTCGCCCGACCGGCATCCTCGGGGAGAGTCTCGGAAGGGCACGCGCATGATCGACACGACCAAGACGGCGCCCGCGCCCGAGGCAGCGCGCCGCGGCCTCGGCGATGCGATCCGCACCTGGTGGGAGGGTCTGAGCAGGCCGGCGCAGTGGGGGGTCGGCGTTCCGATCCTGTTCCTGCTCGCGCTGCTGCCGCTGTTTCCGCCGCCGCTGCTGAACACCCCCTCCTACAACTTCGGCCTGGTGATGGCGCAGGTGGCGATGTACGCGCTGCTGGCCATCGGTCTCAATGTGGTGGTCGGGCAGGCCGGCCTGCTCGACCTCGGCTACGTCGGTTTCTACGCCGTCGGCGCCTATACCGTCGGGCTGCTCACCAGCCCCAACAGTCCGTGGAACCAGACCGACGGCGGCTGGCTGGATCCGCAGTGGGCGTGGCTGGCCTGCCTGCCGATCGCGGTCGCGGTGACCGCGGTCTCGGGTCTGATCCTCGGTTCGCCGACGCTGCGCCTGCGCGGTGACTACCTGGCGATCGTGACGCTCGGCTTCGGTGAGATCGTCCGGCTGCTGGCCGAGAACCTCACCGAGCTCACCAACGGCAGCCTGGGTCTGTCGGGCGTGGCCTATCCGCATATCGGCGCGTCCGAGAGCAGGCCGGAAGGTGTGTTCTCCGGTGGCAACAGCGGCGACCCGGATGCCGCGAACCTCCTCGACCGGGCCGGCTACGGCACCTACTGGTACTGGTTCGGCATGGCGCTGGTGGTGCTCGTGCTGCTGGTGGTGGGCAATCTGGAGCGCAGCCGGGTCGGCCGCGCCTGGGTGGCCATCCGGGAGGACGAGGACGCGGCCGAGATCATGGGTGTGCCGACGTTCAAATTCAAGCTGTGGGCGTTCATGATCGGCGCCGCGGTGGGCGGCATGTCCGGCGCGATCTACGCCGGACAGGTGCAGTTCGTCAATCCGGCCGGGTTCAACATCATCAACTCGATGCTGTTCCTGTGCGCTGTGGTCATCGGCGGTCAGGGCAACAAGCTCGGCGTGATCTTCGGCGCGTTCGTCATCGCCTATCTGCCCGCGCGGCTGCAATCGGTGAACCTGGTGAGCAATGAGTCGACCGGGTACGTCCTGCTGGCCATCGACGTCGCGGTGTTCGTCGTGCTGATCGTCGCCTGGCGGCTGTGGGCCGGCCGGCTGGGCCGGTGGCCACGACGCGGCGTGATCACCGGCATGGTGGCGACCGGTGTGCTGGGGTTGCTGCTGCTCGGCAGTGTGTTGCTGTTCCGCAAAGGCGGCGCGCAATCGCTGGGTGACCTCAAGTATCTGTATTTCGGTATCGCGTTGGTGGTGATGATGATTCTGCGTCCGCAGGGTCTGTTCCCGGTGCGGCAGAAGCTGCTCACCTACGGCAGGCAGGTATATCAGGCGGTGCGCCGACCGGCGGCCCGTGAGCTGGTCGGAGCCGGGCGATGACCGGCCCGGGTGCGGGCGACGCACTGTTCGACAACGAGGACATGGCGGCGGGTTACGCGCCGGAGCAGCCGGTCGAGCGGGTGGGCACGGTGGACGTGACCGCGGTGATCCCGGATCTCGCCGATTCCGGGACGGTCGCGGAAGTCGTCGCGCCGCATCGCGTCATCGAGACGGCAGTGGGCGAACCGCTGCTGCGTACCGATGGCTTGACGGTGCGGTTCGGTGGTCTCACCGCGCTGGACGACGTGAGCTTCGAGATCCGCCGCGGCGAGATTCTCGGCCTCATCGGTCCCAACGGCGCGGGTAAGACCACCTGCTTCAACGCGATCACCGGTGTGTACCAGCCCGCCGCCGGACTGGTGTACTTCGACGGCAAGCCGCTGACGAAGACCAAGCGCAACGCGATCACTCGCCTCGGCATTGCGCGCACCTTCCAGAACGTGCGCCTGTTCGGTGAGATGACCGCCTTGGAGAACGTGGTGGTCGGCACCGACGCACGGCACAAGACCTCGGTGCCCGGTGCGGTGTTCCGGACGCCGCGGCACCGGCGTGAGGAACGTGACGCCATCGAACGCGGCATGGCGCTGTTGGAGTTCGTCGGTATCGCGCCGCGCGCGGTGGAGAAGGCGCGCAACCTCTCCTACGGCGACCAGCGCCGCCTGGAGATCGCTCGCGCGCTGGCCACCGAGCCGAAGCTGCTGTGCCTGGACGAGCCGGCGGCTGGGTTCAACCCGAGCGAGAAGTCCGCGCTCATGGATCTGATCCGCAAGATCCGCGACGACGGGTTCACGGTGCTGCTGATCGAGCACGATATGCGCCTGGTGATGGGCGTGACCGACCGGATCGTGGTGCTGGAGTTCGGCCGCAAGATCGCCGACGGGCTGCCCGCCGACATTCGGGACAACGCGGCCGTGATCGCGGCATATCTCGGCGTGCCGGACACCCAGGTGGGCGCCGCCGGCGCTGCCGCAGACGAATCCGCTGGTACCGCTGGCGCATCCGGCAGTTCTGCAGCGGGAACTGATGCGGCCGCCGACGATATCCGGTCCGGGTCGCAGCAGGCGCAGCCGGGCAATCCGACGTCCGCGCAGTCGGCGCCGCCCGGCAAGCCCGCCGATGCTCCGCTGCTCGAAGTCGAGGACATGGTCGTCAATTACGGCAGAATTCAAGCGCTGCATGGAATTTCGCTGACCGTCGCGGAGGGTGAACTGGTTACGCTGCTCGGCGCCAACGGCGCGGGTAAGACGACGACCATGCGTGCCATGTCCGGGCTGCTGCCGCTGACCCGGGGGCGAATCCTGTTCGAGGGCCGCGACATCACCCAGATGAAGGCGCACGAGCGGGTGACCAGGGGACTGATCCAGGCGCCGGAGGGCCGGGGCGTGTTTCCCGGTATGACGGTGCAGGAGAACCTCGACATGGGTTGTTACGGACGGGGTTTCAAGCAGAAGGCCGAGTACGACCGGACCCTGGAGTGGGTTTTCGAGCTGTTCCCGCGTTTGCTCGAGCGGCGCAAACAGGTCGGCGGCACGCTCTCCGGCGGTGAGCAGCAGATGTTGGCGATCGCCCGCGCGCTGATGGCTCGGCCTCGGCTGCTGCTGCTCGATGAGCCGTCGATGGGCCTGGCGCCCATGGTGATCCAGCAGATATTCCGGATCATCAGCGAGATCAACCAGCAGGGCACCACCGTGTTGCTGGTCGAGCAGAACGCGCAACAGGCGTTGGCCCGCAGCCACCGCGCCTACATCATGGAGACCGGCGAGGTCACCAAGACCGGCCGCGGCCGCGAATTGCTCACCGATCCCGCGGTGAAGTCGGCTTATCTCGGTGTGGGGTAGCGGCTACCGGCGCAGGCGGTCGGCGGACGTCGTCCGGCTGCGTCCATAACGTGCCCGCTGCGGCCTGTGCTCCCGGTGGGAGCGCAGGCCGTAGTCATATGCCACGTCACCCGTTTCGGCGAGATTCGGCCGTGCAACGTCGCCACGATCCGCGAGAGGTGGGCGGGGCGCCGAGCAACGGCTCGCCGCCGGGCAACCGAACCTGCACTATCATCCGAGCGTGCTGGGCGATGCGGTCCGGTCGGCGTCGCGACGACCTGCGGCGTCATCCTCCACGGCTTGCCTGCGCTGGGCGCGTGCGCTGATCCCGTTGCGCCGGGTGTCCGGGTCACCACTTGTCGGTGCCGGTCCCTAGACTCATGCCCGTGAGTTCACCGACGACTGCCCAGCCTTCCGCCACCGCGTCCGACCCCGGGGGAGACCGGCCGACGCTGTTGCTGCTGGACGGTCATTCGATCGCCTACCGCGCTTTCTTCGCGCTACCGGCGGAGAACTTCAAGACGGTCACCGGGCAGACCACGAACGCGGTGTACGGCTTCACCGCGATGCTGATCAATCTGCTGCGCGATGAGAAGCCGACGCACGTCGCCGCGGCCTTCGACGTGTCCCGCCAGACCTTCCGTGCCGAGGCGTACCCGCAGTACAAGGCCAACCGCGCCACCACGCCGGACGAGTTCCGCGGGCAGGTCGAACTCACCAAGGACGTCCTCGGTGCGCTCGGCATTCCGGTGATGGCGATCGATGGCTTCGAGGCCGACGACATCATCGCCACACTCACCACGCGCGCGGCGGCCGAAGGTTTCCGCGTGCTCATCGTCACCGGCGACCGGGACGCCATCCAGTTGGTCGACGAGAACGTCACCGTGCTGTATCCGCGTAAGGGTGTCTCCGATCTGACGAGATTCACCCCCGACGAGGTGATGGCCAAGTACGGCCTCACACCGATCCAGTACCCCGACTATGCGGCGTTGCGCGGCGATCCGAGCGACAACCTGCCGGGTATTCCCGGTGTCGGAGAGAAAACCGCCGCCAAATGGATCCGCGAGTACGGCGATCTGAATGCCCTGGTCGACAAGGTGGACGAGGTAAAGGGCAAGGTCGGCGACGCACTGCGGGCCAACCTGAGCAGTGTGGTGCTCAATCGGCAGCTCACCGAGCTGATGCGTGCGGTGCCGCTGCCGTACACGCCCGATCAGCTGGCGCAGGGGCCGTGGGATCGGGAGAAGATCCACCGACTGTTCGACGATCTCGAGTTCCGCGTGCTGCGCGATCGGCTGTTCGAAACGCTGGCCCCGCCGGAGCCGGAAGCGGAGGCCGGCTTCGAGATCAGCGGCGGCGCGCTGGAGATCGGCGCCGTCGCCGCGTGGCTCGCCGAGCACGCGAAAGCGGGTGTGCGCCACGGTGTCTCGATTGTCGGAACCGGTATCCCGGCGCAGGGTGATGTGCGTGCGCTCGCCATCGCGGCCGGTGATGGCGAGAGCGGCTACATCGATGTCACCGTGCTCACTCCGGCGGACGAGGCGGCGCTGGGCGCATGGCTCGCCGACCCGGCCGTGCCCAAGGCGCTGCACGAGGCGAAGGCCGCCGTGCATGCACTGCGCGGCCGCGGCTGGACCCTCGGCGGCCTGACCAGTGATACGGCGCTGGCGGCCTATCTGGTCCGCCCCGGCCAGCGCACGTTCAATCTCGATGATCTCTCGCTGCGCTACCTGCACCGGGAACTGCGCGCGGAGGCTGCCGAGGCCGCGCAGCTGTCGCTGCTCGACGAGGAGGACACCGTCGACGCGGAGCTGGCGCGGGCGCAGATGCTGCGCGCTCGCGCCGTCGCCGACCTGGCCGACGCGCTGGACCAGGAACTGCACCAGATCGAGTCCACGCCGCTGCTCGCCGATATGGAACTGCCGCTGCTCGGCGTGCTGTCCACGCTGGAGGACGCGGGCATCGCGGTGGACACCGACCAGCTGGCGACGCTGCAGCGGCAATTCGCCGACCGGGTCACCAATGCGGCCGACGCGGCCTACGGGGTGATCGGTAAGCAGATCAATCTCGGCTCGCCCAAGCAGCTGCAGGTGGTGCTGTTCGACGAACTGGACATGCCCAAGACCAAGCGCACCAAGACCGGCTACACCACCGACGCGGACGCGCTGGAGTCGCTGTTCGAGAAGACCCAGCACCCGTTCCTGGAGCACTTGCTCGCGCACCGCGACGCCACCCGGCTCAAGGTCACCGTCGACGGTCTGCTCAAATGCGTCGCCGAGGACGGCCGGATCCACACCACGTTCAACCAGACGATCGCGGCGACCGGCCGGTTGTCCTCGACGGACCCGAATCTGCAGAACATCCCGATTCGCACCGACACCGGCAGGCTGATCCGCGACACCTTCGTGGTCGGTTCCGGCTACGAGTCGTTGATGACCGCGGATTACAGCCAGATCGAGATGCGCATCATGGCACATCTGTCCGGCGACGAGGGCTTGATCGAGGCGTTCAACTCCGGTGAGGACTTGCACAGCTTCGTCGCCTCGAAAGCGTTCGACATCCCGATCGCCCAGGTGACGCCGGAGTTGCGCCGCCGGATCAAGGCGATGTCCTACGGCCTGGCCTACGGGCTGAGTTCCTACGGCCTGTCGGCGCAGCTGAAGATCAGCACCACCGAGGCGAAGGAACAGATGGACGTCTACTTCGCCCGCTTCGGACGGATCCGCGACTACCTGTACGAGGTGGTCGAGCAGGCACGCAAGGTCGGCTATACCGAGACGCTGTTCGGCCGCCGCCGCTACCTGCCGGATCTGGACTCCAGCAACCGGCAGCGCCGGGAGTCGGCCGAGCGGATGGCGCTCAACGCCCCGATCCAGGGCACCGCGGCCGACATCATCAAGGTCGCGATGATCAACGTGCACCGGGCGATGCGGTCGGCCGGGCTGCGTTCCAGGATACTGCTGCAGATCCACGATGAACTGCTCTTCGAGGTCGCCGAAGACGAGCGGGAGGCGCTGGAAACGCTGGCCTGCGAACAGATGTCCTCGGCGATCGCCCTATCCGTGCCGTTGGAGGTCTCCGTGGGTGTCGGTCGCAGCTGGGACGCTGCCGCGCACTGAGGAAAGCGCAGCCCGCGGCGGATGTTGGTGGCGGTCGAAGCACCAGGCCGCGCCAGCGGGTCCGCTACTCCGGTGATGTCCGCTCAACGCGGTGTCCGGGGTCGGCCACAATCGGATTAGAGTGTTCAAAGTGCCTGGTCCACTGCATTTCGATGCCCACGCTGAGGTCTACGACCGGGCCAGGCCGCGGTATCCGGCTGCTGTGTGGGCCGAGCTGCAAGATCTCGGGTTGCTGCGGCCAGGGATCCGGGCGATTGATCTCGGTGCGTGTACTGGACTGGCCACGGGGCCGCTTCTCGAGGCGGGCGCGTCGGTCGACGCGGTCGAACCGGGCCCCGCCCTGGCCGATCGTCTGCGCCGGCGCTGGCCGGCGGCAGTCGTGCATGTCGGCACGGCCGAGCAGGTTGAGCTGCCGGCGGCAGTCTTTGATCTCGCGGTCGCGGCGACCGCTGTGCATTGGTTCGATCTCGAGGTGGTCGTCCCGAAGTTGCATCGCGTGCTGCGCCCCGGCGGCCATTTCGCTGTGTGGCGCAATGCCTTCGGTGACCCAACAGTCTCGATCACGCCGTTTCGCGAGCGAGTCGCCCAGATCGTGGCCCGCCGCGAAGCCGTAAATCCACAACGCGGGCATGGTGAACTCGACACCCACGCGTGGGCAGCTCGCCTGGCCTCCAGTGGGCATTTCGTCACCACGCACATTCGCCACTTCTCCTGGTCGATCGGCATGCGGACCGACCAGATCCGCGATCTGTTCACCACATTCAGCAACTGGGAGGCCGCCGAAGTGGATGAGGCAGCTCGCGCTGTGGACGAACTCGGGGGGCAGGTGACCGAGCACTATGTCACGCCACTGATCGTGCTGCGACGCAACACACTTCCCGACGCCTGATACAGGGTGTAGCAGCCGGGACCGCCTGAACCGTCGCCGCATGTTGCGCTGAGACACCGGCCGCTGAGCGTCCGCTCGGCAGCTTCCTGGAACTGGTAAGTATTGGTTTTCGAGTGGTCTGAAGTCAGCCAGGCGTGGCCAGCCCAGCCCCGTCCTCATTTGGGGCGTTAGCTATTGACAAGAAACTAATTGGTTGAAGCGTAGGCGGTGTGCGGGCCCTGGAAGTAGCCGCGGACGCGGTCGGGGAGCTTCTGGACACGGTGGAAGAACGAGCGGACGGCGGTGTGCATCTGGTCGCGGCTGGTGATGATCTGATCGGTGAGGGTGCGTTTGAGGTCGGCGTTGACCAGTTCGTCGGGATTGAGGTGCGGTGCGTACGGGGGCAGGAAGTGCAGCTCGATCTGGTCGGCGTGCTCGGCGACCCAGGCTGCGACCGCTTGGGATCGGTGCACGGGGTGGCCGTCGAGGATCAGGTGGATCTTCTGGGTGTGCTGACCCAGCAGCCGTGCGAGGAAGTCGAGGAGCTGTTCGGTGGCGAACCGGCCTTTGAACAGGGTGAAGTTCAGGTCACCGCGCGGGGAGATCGTCGACATCGCGTTGAGGGAGAGCCGTTTCCCGCTCCGGGCCACGGTCGGGGTCTGGCCCTTGCGACCCCACGTACGGCCCGACAGATGGTCGCTGCGAACGCCGACCTGGTCACCGAACAGGATGATCGCGCCCTCCCGCTTGGCACGCGCCGCCAGCTGCGGATACGTCTGCGTTACCCATACACGCATGGCTTCGGGGTCGGCCTCGATCGCGCGCCGGTCCGGGCGCTGGAACGTGAAACCCATGCGGCGCAGCACTTTCCCCATACCTTGCTCGGTGTAGGTGACGCCGAACAGTCGCCGTGCCAGCTCGGCGACTTTCCGCAGAGTCCACAACAGCCCACCAAGGTTCAGATCCTCGGGAGTGAACACAGTCAACGACTCGACCAGGGCCTCGGCCTGCGACGGTGTCAATTTCGTCTTCTCCCCGGCCCGCCGCCCCGGCCGGCCCGAGTCCAGGCCATCAGCACCTTTCTCGGCGAACCGGTTGCGCCAGTTACGGATAGAGCCCTCCGACACCCCGAACACCCGCTGCGCCTCACCGGACGTCATCCCATCCAGCAGCGCGGCCATCACCCGCTTCCGCACCGCCTCCTGCTGACCAGGGGAAAGCCTGCGCATATCCATCCGAAGATCATCACCCACACCCGAAACATCAACCAGCGCAACCGATTCGTTTCAAATCAATAACCGTTGGCGTCGCCCGATTTCTCCGTCGGCCGCTCCCGGCTTGAAATCGGATGAGGTATCCGTCGGGGTCGGCGACGAGGAACTGTTGGACTCCTACTTCTTCGGTGTCACCGACGCGGTACCACTTCGTTTCCGGTGGCATGAACAGTGGGTAGTCCGCTTCGCGTAGTGAGGACAGGATCGGCGCAAGGTCGGCGACGGTGACCTGGAAGTTGATTCCGCGCCCGAAAGGCCGATCGAGTTGGGCGGTGATCCAGTTCCGACCGATGCCGCGTTGTTCGAGCATGATGTGGGCCGTGCCGCGCGAGATGTATGCGAAGCCCTCTTCCGCGCGCTGATAGTTGATCTCGAATCCGCAGAGCCCGCACCAGAACGCGATGCTCCTCGCCGTGTCGGTGACGAGAAGCTCGGGAACGAGTGCGGGTTCGGTTGCGGTGGAATTCACGTCGTCATGCTCTCAGATCCTTCAACCGATGGAGACTTCCGATCTCGCGAAGTGTCAAGCCCGGTGGGCTTTCGTCCGGCACGACGCTCCAACTCCTCGGCTGCGGACATCCCCCAGCAGTTCCGCTGTTCCATCTCACGACACACCAATCCAACACCCCGGCTTGACAACCCAGCCCACACCCCGAACTGCGCGGCATTGCCGATCATGCCCCGGAGAGTACTCGCAGCTTCACGCCGTGGCGCTGGCACCAGTCGCGGCCGGCCAGGATGTCGGCGAGGTCGCCGCGCTGCCGGTACAGCTCGGACACGGTGAGCCGGTCACCAGGGCGCGCGTATCCGGCCAGCCGGCGGAAGCCGGCGCGGTCGAGCGCGGGGATCTTGGCGGAAGTGGCCGGGTCGGCGAGCAGGTGGGTCTGACGCAGGGTGCTCTGCTCGTCGGTGGACACCCGTGTGTAGACGAGTTCGGCCATGACCACAACGTCCCTTCATCGAGCCCGGTTGCTTCCATTCACCGGTCCTATCACGATGCCGGGTGGCCCCTAGACTCTGCTGCCATGGCCTCCGTAATCCTGGGATTCGATGAATTCGTTGTGCGGTATCGGTACCCCGGCCGCGGGATCGTGCTCGGGCGCGATTGCGCCGGAGAGGGTTTCGCGGCGTACTGGCTGACCGGGCGTAGCGAGGCGAGCCGAGCGCGGCGGATGGTCGTGGGTCCGGACGAGCTCGAGATCGTCGAGACCAGCGCGGGCCCAGCGGATCCGCTGCGGCATTACGTCGCGATCATGCGAACGAATGGCCTCCGTATCGTGGTCGGCAACGGTACCCAGGTGGGCGAAGTCGTGGCGAATTTCTCGGCCGGAGCGACGATGTGGGAGGCGCTGACCGCGCTGGAGTGCGAGCCGGACCCGCCGATCCTGACCCCGCGCATCACCGCGACCGCAGTCGTGAACGGCGCAGGGGTGCGGGAGGTGATCGTGTCCGGCGTGGTGGCGCACTCGCGCTGGCCGGATGCGCCGTCCTCGCAACACCGCCTGGTGCATGTCCCGGCGCTGGCCGGCGGCGAGGCGTACGCGGCGACCACGTACGCCGGAGACACCACTGCGGTGCTGACCAGCGGGCAACCGGTCGCTGTAGAGATTGATACGAAGTGGCCGGACCTGCTCGAGCGGATCTGGGATGGTCTGGATCCGGAGCTGCGGGTCGCGGTCGCGGTGGTCCCGCTGGCCGGGGACCTTCGTGACGGCCGATTCATCGGCCGCCACGACCCGCTTATTCTTCAGGCCGGCACCGGCAGCGCCACCACGTGAGTGCCTCCGGCCCGCTGGAGGTGCCGTCGATGTTCGATGCTCTACCGGGTCCTGCCGTTTGGGTGCTCGCTGCCAGAGCGGGTATCGTCACTCACATGCGGGGGTGCGTGATCTGCGACAAACACCGTGGGACCGGACCGCTGATGAGCCCGGTGATTCATGCCGATGACCTCGTGGTGGTGACCCACCGGCCTGCGGCCGGCGAGTGGGTGCGGCCGGGGTACCTGTTCGTCGAGCCGCGCCGCCACGTTGCGACCCTCGATCTGCTCGACGACACCGAGACAGTAGCGTTTGCCCGCGCTGTCCGCTCGTCGATCGGCGCCCTGCGCCGGGTCCTCGAACCCGCCCACGTCTTCACCTTCGTCGCGGGCCTGAGTGTGGCAGGTGTCCACCTTCACCAGCATGTCTTCACTCGCCCATCCAGCACCGCACGGCATGTGCCGTGGCACAACGCCGATTCCCCGGATGCGCCTCGGATCCTCGCATCCGGACTGGATGCGCTGTGCGCCGAACTGGCTGCGGCATTGCCAGGCTGAGGTGCTTCCACGGTTGTACTTCCACAGGGAACCGCGCGACACATGACGTCGACGCAGCATCAACGCTGCCGGCTACAGATCGTCGGTCAGGACCTCGTCGATGATCCGCAGACTGGTGATCTCGTGGTCGTGGTCTGGGGCCTCGATCAGGGTGAGCAAGGCTTTCCACAGCGCCCAGCCTCGCGCCCGCGTCCACGTGTCATCGTCGTGGGCGAGTACTCGGCGAAACGTCGCGCGGCTGTCCGCGGACAGCATCGTCCAGGCGAGGACCAGATCGCAGGCAGGGTCGCCGATACCGCAAGTACCGAAGTCGATGACAGCCGTCAATTTCCCCTCGGCTACCAGCAGATTGCCGGCAGCGATATCGCCGTGGAACCACACCGGGGTCCCGGTCCACTCTGCCGCCAGAGCGGACTCCCAGACCTCGGTAGCCCGTCGAACCTCGACACGTTCGGCCAACACTTGTAGGCAGCGCCGGGTCTGCTCGTCGTACTGCGCTGGGTGGCTCCCGCGGTAGAAGCTGTGCGCGCCGGCTAGAGGGGCGCCGCCGATATCGCATCGCTGCAGCGCGCAAATGAACTCCGCAACGTCGGCAGCGAACTCGGTCATATCGCCGATAGCGGCCCGGTCGGCCGTGTCGCCGGGCAGCCAATCACGCACCGACCAGGAGAACGCATATCCATAGTCCGGAGCTCCCACAGCGAGCACCGTCGGGATCGCGACCGGCAGCATCGGTGCCAGCCGAGGCAACCAGACGCTCTCTTTCGCTACTGCCGGCGCATAGGCAGCCGCGGTCGGCAGCCGCACCGACATGTCCGCGCCCAAACGGTAGGTGCGGTTGTCCCAGCCGTCCGCAGGCACCGGCGAGACCAGCAGATCACCCCACTGCGGAAACTGCGTCCGGATCAGGCACTCAACCAATACCGCGTCGATCCCGGCACGACCATCGACGGGAACATCACCCACCAAGTCATCCTGGACCTGAACCATCAGCCCCGGCAACCCAATTTCCATCGCCGACCGAGAGCTCGCCGCCCACGACTCACCCGCCTTACCACGACCAACACGCTGGCGAGGATCTGGCGCGAAACCGTCGACAAATAGCGCAGCGATCGAATACATGCACTCCACCGGTGCGATGTGTGCCAACCCGATCGCGCGCATCGTCACCAGTCCATTCGTGCCGCACAAGAACACGATCCGGGGTCTTCGATGTCGCCACGGGTGTTCTGCACGAAGCCGCCCGCTGGCGCAAAGAGTGTTGCAGCGCCACAGCGAGATTCGGGCTGTCGACGCGGCACGTCATCCCGGCAGCCGCCGCACCAGGCGCGCCGAACCGCCGGCGAGATCCACCTCGTCGCGCGGTGGCGCGCCATCGGATTTGTCTTCCCGATGCATCAGCGTGGTCATTCGCTGCTCGAATTCGTGATGCTTCGCGCCCTGAAACAACGCGGTCACCTCTTCGAAGCCCGCGGCAGCCAGCGGAGGTCCCGACCGTTCGCGGGTCCAGGGCAGTACGCGGCTTCCGGTGATTTTTGCCCACGCGACTTCGGCGAAGGCAAGCGCGATGAGAAGCAGGGACAGGCCCGGGATGGTCATGGCGACGAGACCCATGCCGCCGACGCTACGCTACGATCCCCCGCAACGTCCTGAACTGCGCGAATAGTACTCGTCAGTAGACAAATCGTGCACCGGAAATGGTTGCTATCGCGCCGCGATATCCCTATCCTCGAACGCGTGCCGAATCCCGCAGATCGCCACAACACAGCGCTGCGTGTCGCCTTCCGCGACCGCGCTGTGTCCATGGCGTCGCTCAACGGGCCCTCCGTGGTTGCGTCGGCTATCGCCGAACCGGAGGTTCGCGCCCGGCTGATTCCGCTTACCGCGATGGTGGCACAGCGTCGTCGAATTCTCGTAGTAACCCGCCGTAGCGGGGTCTGATTCGGGCCGGCCCCTCGCTGCGGCTGTCTCGACTTGCTAGTGCTGGTCCCCTCTGTCAACTGAGCAACGACATTCTTCGGGAAGACCTACTGTCAATGACCATCCTGTTTCTCGATACCGACGCTTTCCACGCCGCCGCTCCCCAAGGCCTGCGGGCCGAGAGCGCAGGTCTGACCTCGGCGCAGTTCCACCGCCACTACTGCGAGCACAGTGGCCCGATCCGGCTCGGTGACTGGTCACCTGCGGGCAGCCGTACCGCTGAGTTCACCGCCACCGTCGAATTCGCCGGGCACCTGCGGACCGTTGTCGCCGCAGGCAGCCCGGTCGCGGCGATGACCTCGGCTCTCTATGACGAGGGGTTCCCCGTGGAGATCTTGCAGTTTCACCAGCGGCGCACTGCGAGCGGCACCGCCACCTTCGTGCAGTGCGAGTGCAACGGCCGGCGCGGCTGGGGAGCGGCCCTGGCCGACGACAGCGCCGAGTCGACTGTTCGCGCGATGATCGCGGGCGTCAACCTGCTCGGGACTGCCTGATCCGAAATCTTCGATACCGCGGGGAGATAGTCCGCCGGTAGTCCAAGCCTGCGCCGGGCCCGATACGAGACCGGGCCCGGCTACAGCGTTCCTGCTACCGGCACTCCGTGTCCGGGCTTGCGCCGATGTCGTTGCGGCGCAGTAACTTACCGCGCTGCGCCCACTACTGACCGGCCTGCTGTTCGGCCAGTTGTTTGCGCACCTCGTCCATGTCCAGCGCCTTGACCTGGGAGACCAGATCGTCGAGCGCGGCGGGCGGCAGCGCACCGGGCTGTGCGAACACGAGCACGCCCTCCCGGAAGGCCATGATGGTCGGAATCGAGCGGATGTTGGCGGCTGCCGCGAGGCCCTGTTCGGCTTCGGTGTCGACCTTCCCGTGCACCACGTCGGGGTGCTTGTCCGAAGAGGCCTCGAAAGTGGGTGCGAAACTCTTGCACGGACCGCACCACTCGGCCCAGAAATCGACGAGTACCACGTCGTTTCCGGTGACGATCTCGTCGAAATTCTGCTGGGTCAGCGTCTGGGTGGCCATGACGTCCTCTCGTCTTCGGTGTGCCAGCTACAACACGAGCTGCCTCGGTTATCTTCCACGCCGGATCCGGCCCACCGGCCACTCGCGCCGCTGATCGCCGTCCCATCGACGGATACCCAGCACGGTCGCCGGAAAATCGCGGTCCCGCGCCACGGCGTGGATCGCCTCGCCGAGTTGGTGCGGTGCCACGCGCCTGGCCAGCGTGATGTGCGGTGTCCAGGCGTCTGGATACAGGTTGGCCGGGATACCGGGGCATGGGGAGATCGTGTGGAAGATCCGCCGTTGCAGCGCGAGCAGCGCTTCGGTCGGGACCACCAGTCGCACCAGGATGAAACGGCGGGCACCGAAGACCACCACGCCGCCGAGCCGCACCGGGATCGGTGCGAAGACCTGCTCGTCCAGCACCTGCTCGATGCGCGGCCAGATCTGCCTGGCCACCCCGGCGGTGATGTGCGGACGATTGGCTTCGTCGGTACGCGCGGCGAGACTGCGCACGCCGGCCTCCGCGAGCATCTGCCACTGCCGGCGGATCTCCGTGTCGGCGGCCTCGTCGAGAAGTAGTTCGACCGACTGCACCATGGTCCTCCGAAGGTAGCCGCAACCGGCGTGTCCGCGGGCCGCTTCCAGCAGCCGGGCGCGCCGGCGGGAAATCGCCACCGCCGACCTCGGCGGACAGGCTTCGACGAGCGAATTCACCGAGCAGGTGTGCGCCAGGGTGCACAAGCGTTAGCGGAATATCGAAAACCTCTGGGCTCAGCGCGATCCTGATCGGACCATCGGCCGGGATTTACGCTGAAATGTGCACGTGCTCAGCGCCGACCGCGCAGGCGCATGCTCTGGTCGCTCGTGCAGCCGGTCCGCATCCCAAAAGCCGCTGTTCATCGAGCAGGACAGTCGGTCGCGGCCGAGCGCCGACCCGTGGACCACCGCGCGCCGCGCAACGACTTCGTGACGCAGTTCGAGACTCTCCAGCGCGAACCGTTGCGTTCGCTTAGATTGCCAAACAGGTGATGGCACCCAGGTTGCGTGTATCCGAAATGTGGAGGGCTGCTGTGTCTGATTGGTCGTTTCCCGGTGGGCGTGCTCTGCGCGCCGGACTGGGTGTGCTCGCCGCGGGTGCACTGGTGCTGACGGGCTGTACCACCAACACCGAGGAATCCGGGCCCTCGGTGCCCAAGGTGCAGGTGGACAAGGTCGACGAGATCGCCGCGCAGCTTCCTGACAAGATCAAACAGTCCGGCAAGATCGTGGTCGGCGTGAACATCCCCTACCAGCCCAACGAGTACAAGGACGCCGGCGGCCGGATCGTCGGGTTCGATGTGGACGTGATGGACGCGGTCGCTACCGTGCTCGGCGTCAAGGCCGAATACGTCGAGTCGGCCTTCGAGAAGATCATCCCCGCGATCCAGGCGGGCACCTACGACGTGGGCATGTCCTCGATCACCGACTCCAAGGAACGCGAGCAGCAGGTCGACTTCACCACATACTTCAACGCGGGCATCCAGTGGGCCCAGCAGAGTGGCAAGCCGGTCGACCCGAACAATGCCTGCGGCAAGAAGGTCGCCGTGCAGGCCACCACCGTGGAGCACACCGACGAGGTGCCCGCCAAGAGCGCCAAGTGCGTCGCCGAGGGCAAGCCCGCCATCGACATCAAGCCGTTCGACGAGCAGAGCGCCGCGACGAACGCGTTGGTGCTCGGTCAGGTCGACGCCATGTCGGCCGACTCCCCGGTGACGGCGTACGCGATCAAGCAAAGCGCCGGCAAGATCGAGAACGCGGGCCCGGTGTTCGATTCCGCGCCCTACGGCTGGGCGGTGGCCAAGGGCGCGCCGCTGGCGGCGGTACTGCAGCAGGCCGTCCAGCACCTCATCGATAGCGGCAAGTACCTGGAGATCACGAAAAACTGGGGTGTCCAGGACGGCGCCATCACCAAGTCTGTCCGCAACGGCGCCGTGAGCTGAGCACATGGCCGACAACGACACCCGCCCGGCGCCCGGTGCCGCCGGGCCCGGCGGGCCGGACTCGACGCGCGAGCCGGAGCCGATCAAGGCGGTGCCGCTGCGCAGGCCCGGTCGTTGGATAGCAGCGGCGTTCATCCTGGTGCTTGCGGCGCTGTTCGTCTACGGCGCCGCCACGAACCCGGCGTATCGCTGGGATACCTATGCGAAGTATCTGTTCGACAGCCGGATCACCGCCGGCGCCATCGTGACGCTGGAATTGACCGTGCTCGCAATGGCCATCGCCATCGCGCTCGGAACGGCACTGGCTGTGATGCGACTGTCCCCGAACCCGGTCCTGCGGGCCTCGGCGTGGGTGTACCTGTGGATTTTCCGCGGTACGCCGGTGTTCGTGCAGTTGGTGTTCTGGGGACTGTTCCCGTCGCTGTATCGGCAGATCCACCTCGGCATTCCGTTCGGACCGCAATTCTTCGAGCTCGACGTGCAGGGGCTGCAGGCGGCGTTCGCCTTCGCGGTGATCGGCCTCGGACTCAACGAGGCCGCCTACATGGCCGAAATCGTCCGGGCGGGGATCAATTCCGTCGGCGAAGGGCAGCGGGAGGCGTCCATCGCGCTCGGTATGTCCTGGAGCCAGACCATGCGCCGGACCGTTCTGCCGCAGGCCATGCGGGTGATCATTCCGCCGACCGGCAACGAGCTCATCGGCATGTTGAAGACCACGGCGCTGGTCACGGCGATTCCGCTGAGCACCGACCTCTACGGCCGGGCCCGCGATATCTACGGCGTGAATTTCCAACCGATTCCGCTGCTGCTGGTCACCGCCACCTGGTATCTGGCGATCACCAGCGTGCTCATGGTCGGGCAATACTATCTGGAGCGCTACTACTCGCGCGGCGTCTCCCGGCAGCTGACCGGCAAGCAGCTGCAGGAACTCGCCGACGCGCAGGTGGAGACAGCGAAATGAGCGACACCGAGAACACCGCGGCCGCGGCGATGATTCGCGCGGATCGGGTCTGCAAGAACTTCGGTGCGCTGCAGGTGCTCAAGGGCGTCACGCTCGAGGTGCGCCGCGGCGAAGTGCTGTGCGTGATCGGGCCGTCCGGTTCCGGCAAGTCCACGTTCCTGCGCTGTATCAACCACCTCGAGCAGGTGAACGCCGGGCGGCTGTACGTCGACGGCCAGCTGGTGGGGTACCGGGAGAAGAACGGCAAGCTCTACGAGTTGCACCCGCGGGACGCGGCCCAGCAGCGCCGCGAGATCGGCATGGTGTTCCAGCATTTCAACCTGTTTCCGCACCGGACCGCGCTGGAGAACGTCATCGAGGCGCCCACTCAGGTCAAGAAGGTACCCAAGGCGCAAGCGCTGGTCAGGGCGCGGGAGCTGCTGACCCGGGTCGGCATGGCCGAGAAGGCGAACGCCTACCCGGCGCAGCTGTCCGGCGGCCAGCAGCAGCGCGTGGCCATCGCCCGCGCGCTGGCGATGGACCCGAAGCTCATGCTCTTCGACGAGCCCACCTCCGCGCTGGACCCGGAGCTGGTCGGCGAGGTGCTCACGGTGATGCGGGAACTCGCGGAATCGGGCATGACGATGGTGGTGGTCACCCATGAGATGGGTTTCGCGCGGGAAGTCGCCGACCAATTGGTGTTCATGGACGGCGGCGTGGTCGTCGAGGCGGGGCCGCCCCGCGAGCTGCTGGCAAACCCGCGGCACGAACGCACCAAGGCGTTCCTTTCGCGGCTGCTGTGAACCTGGAACCCACGTTCCCCGGCCCGGCGGCGGGCGGATAGGCACCAGGCCGACTGTGGGCGACCAATCCTTTCCAGCGGTAAAGACCGTTTTCTGTCGCCGCTTGGACCGTCGCGCCGGACCTGCCGCGCGGGTGTGCGGTTCGATGTGGTGGCCAACCGAGACTGGCTGTCGGCTCGATATCGGCCGGATTCGCTACCGGCGGTGGGCTCCGAGATCGGCGGGGGCTTCGGACTGGCGGTTGACCGGGGACTGCCCGTTGGCTCGAGACCGGCAACCGGCTCCAGATCGGCGGTTCGGATGAAGACAGGCAACCAGCCCGAGACCGACGATCAGCTCGAGATCGGCGGTGGCTCGGTACCCGTGATCGAGTCACGCGCGCCTTACGTGCCCGCCCGCAGGGCGATTCGTAGCCGGCCGAGAAGCACCTTGGCTGCCGGGCTGCCGGGACGGTCGGTGCGCCAGGCCAACGCGAGCTGTCCGCGCAGTTCGGGCTCGACAATGCGCACGGCCCGCACCCCGAAGGCCGCGGCTTCCTGCGTGGTGAGCGCGGGCACCACGGCGACGCCGAGGCCACGCGCGGCCAGTCGCAGCAGCAGCGGGGGTGCGGCCGCCTCGTAGGCGATGGTGGGCTCGAAACCCGCAGCGGCGCACGCACGCTGGAACACGCCGCGAATGCCGGTGCCGGGGGGCAGGCAGATCAGCGGACGATCCTGCAGCGCGGCGAGTGGAATCTCGGCCTCGTAGCCGGCGTCCGCCACCGGAACCGCTGCCACTATCGCCGTGTCCAGCACCACGTCGATGCCGATGCCGGGATCCAGTTCCGCGCCCGGCAGCCCGACCAGTGCGATATCCAGCTCACCTCTGCCGAGGGCGGCGAGCATCCGGTCGGAGGTGTCCTCGGTGAGGCTGATGCCGATCTGTGGATGGTCGTCGTGGAAATCCGCGAGCACGGCGGCGGCGTCGAATTCCTCGACCGCCGCGCCCGAGATGAGGCCGACCCGGACCTGTCCGCGGAGCAGTCCGGTGAACTCGTCCACCGTCTGCGTGATCCGCTCGGCCGCGGCCAGCGCCGCCTGCGCGTGCCGCAGTACGGCGGCGCCGACCTCGGTCAGCGTCACCGTACGTCCGCCGCGGTCCAGCAGCGGCTGGCCGAGTTCGCGTTCCAGTTGCCGGATCTGTGCGCTGAGCCCGGGCTGGGCCAGATGCAATCGGGCCGCGGCCCGGGTGAAGCCGGCCTCCTCCGCGACCGTGACGAAGTAGCGAAGCTGACGCATTTCCATAGCTATTGATTCTAGAAGCTATAAAAGCTATCTGTTTTACTTCTTACTCCCGGCAGGGAACTGTCGGAGTCATGGGAAACGACACCGCACAGACTCTTGCCATCGACGCCTTCACCGGCCCCGTCTTCCGTCCGGGCGACCCGGACTATGACACGGAGATCGCCGGTTTCCAGACCGCCTACACTCACCGGCCCGCGCTGGTCGTCGGCGCGGTGCACACCGAGGACGTGCGCGCCGCAGTGGAATACGCCGCGCGCCACGATCTTCCGATCGCCGTGCAGGCGACCGGGCACGGGCTGTCGGTCGCGGCCGACGGGGGAGTGCTCATCAGCACGCGCCGGATGACGGGCATCCGGATCGATCCGGCGAGCCGGACGGCGCATATCGGCGCGGGAGTGCGCGCGGGCGCGCTGGTCGAAGCGGCGGCCGAACACGGACTTGCGCCGCTGAACGGTTCCTCGCCCTCGGTCGGCGTGGTGGGCTATCTGCTCGGCGGCGGAGTCGGGCTGCTCGCCCGGCGGTACGGGTACGCCGCCGAGCACGTGCGCGCGATCGAGCTGATCACCGCCGACGGCCGGGTGTGGACACTCACGCCGGGCGACGAGCTGTTCGGCCCCGTGCTCGGTAGCGGAGGCAATTTCGGCGTCGTCACGGCCCTGGACGTCGAACTGCTTCCACTCACCGAGGTGTACGGCGGGCAATTGGTGTTCGACACACCGCTGGTCGAACGGGCGCTGGACGCGTGGCGGCGGTGGACCGCCACCGTGCCGGACGAACTGACCTCGACGGTCACCATGCTCGCCTTCCCGGACATCCCGCAGGTGCCGGCGCCGTTGCGCGGGCGGTACGTCGCCTCCATCCGGACCGCCTTCGCCGGCCCAGCCGAGGAGGGCGAGCGCCTGGTGGCGCCGTTGCGCGCGGTCGGCGACCGGTTGAAAGACGACGTGCGCGCGATGTCCTACACCGAGTCGCACACCATCCACAGCGACCCCGACCATCCGCACGCCTACGTCGCGACCAACGCGATGCTCGACGAGTTCACCGAAGACGCGGCCGCGGCACTACTGGTCGCGGCGGGCCCGGAGTCCGGCGCTGACGCGGTCGTCGACGTCCGTCATCTCGGCGGCGCGCTGGCTCGTCCGAGCGAAGCCGCGATCGCGGTCGACCATCGCGAAGCCGGGTACATCGTGCGAATCATCACCGGGCCCGAGGGCACCGCGACCCAGGCGCGGATCCGTGCCGCGCTGGCGCCGTGGACGCTGGGGAACAGCCTGAACTTCCTCTACGGCGCGGGCAGCGAAGCCGACGAGGCGCAGACTCGCGCGGGCTATCGGCCCGAGACCTACGCACGGCTGGCCGCGCTCAAGGCGGAGCACGACCCGGCCAACCTGTTTCGTTTCAACCGCAATATCCGGCCCGCCCACTGAGGCCCGTCTCGCCGTCGCGCTCTGGCCGGCGCGACGACGACATGCTATCTTCGTGATATCACTCTGATATTGGGAGGATGTCATGCAGTTTCGTTCCGCGTTCCGGGTCAACGGCTTTCTGGTGCTGCTGGGCTGGTTCGTGCTCACGGTCGTGTTCGGTGGCGCCGCGGTGCTCGGTTTCGTCGTGGGAGCCGGGCACGACAATCCGCTCGCCATCGGCGGCGCGGTGGCCGCGATTGTCGTCGTGGTGGTCCTGCTGTTTCTCGTCACGGGTCTGACGGTGGTGAATCCGAACGAGGCCAAAGTGGTTCAGTTCTTCGGCCGCTATGTCGGCTCGGTGAGCGACCCAGGGTTCTTCTCGGTGCTGCCGTTGACCGACCGCAAGAGCATCTCGCTGCGCGTCCGCAACTTCGAGACCCAGAAGCTCAAGGTCAACGACGCCGATGGCAACCCGGTGGAGATCGCCGCCGTGGTGGTCTACCGGGTGGTGGACAGCTTCAAGGCCGCTTTCGCCGTCGACGACTACGAGGAGTACGTCGAGACCCAGTCCGAGGCGGCGGTCCGCCATCTGGCCACTACGCACCCCTATGACGCGCACGACGCCGACCGCACCAGCCTGCGCGACGGCGCCGAGATCGCCGAGGAACTGACGGTCGAACTGCGTGAACGCACCGAGATGGCGGGCATCGAGGTGCTGGAGGCCAGGATCACCCACCTCGCCTACGCACCCGAGATCGCCCAGGCCATGCTGGTTCGGCAGCAGGCCGCCCAGGTGGTCGCCGCGCGCGCCAGAATCGTGGAGGGCGCGGTCGGCATGGTCGGCCTCGCGCTGCAGCGGCTCGCCGCGGAGGGCATGGTGGAGCTGGACGAGGAGCGCAAAGCGGCGATGGTGTCGAATCTGCTGGTCGTGCTGTGTGGTGATCGTCCGGCACAGCCCGTGGTCAACGCCGGTTCGCTCTACTCCTGAGGCGGCGGCCCATGGCTGAGCGCAAGAAACTGCTGCTACGCCTGGACCCGGCCGTCCACGACGCCATCGCGAAGTGGGCGGCCGACGACCTGCGCAGTATCAACGCCCAGATCGAGTACGCGCTGCGCCTGGCGCTGGAACAGGCCGGGCGCAAACCGAAGCGCGAAAACGGATCGGGGCCGGCCGAGGCGACCGAGTGACGCCGGGGTGTCGGTTGGCGATCCGGCGACGTGACTACGGTGCGCACGCGCGCTACCGACCGAAATACTCGCGACCCCGGCTGGTGCGCGACATCTCCGGCGCGAAGATTGGTTACCAGCAACTTTCCAGCGCCGAAAGGGGAGTCCGATGACCACGACAGTGCACGTCGACGACACCGTGCGCGACTACGACACGTGGAAGACCATGTTCGATGGTTGGGAACAGTTCCGCGCCGAGGCCGGAGCCCGCACGTGCCGGGTGGAGCGGTTCACGCACAACCCGAACCGGGTGCTCATCGACCTGGATTTCGACACCGCCGCGGCGGCCGAAGCCTTCCGGGACGAACTGCACAAGATCACCCACCATGCGCAGGTTCAGGCGATGCTGGTCTCCCATGAGGTGTCCATCCTCGAACTGGTCGACGAGCATCACCCTTCCTCGCTCACGGCTTCCTAGCCACGAAGATGGCGGTGCCGGGGAACAGTTCGCCGCGCAGCGGGCTCCACTGCCCCCATTCGCGGTCGAGCCATTCCGGCCATTCCGGCTCGATGATGTCCTCCACCAGCAACCCCGCCGCGACGATCTCGCGCACCCGGTCACCGATGGTCCGGTGATGCTCGACGTAGGTGGGCACGCCCGCGGCGTCCACCTCGACATACGGGGTGCGGTCGAAGTAGGGGATGGTGGCCGTCAGTCCGGCCGCGCCGGGATCGTCGGGGAAGATCCAGCGCATCGGGTGATTCACCGAGAACACCCAGCGCCCGCCCGCGCGCAGCACCCGGGCCACTTCCCGCATGACCAGTGCCGAGTCGGCGACGAACGGCACCGCGCCGAATGCCGAACAGGCCAGGTCGAACGACCCGTCGGCGAACGGAAGCGCCTCGGCGTCCGCCTGGATCAGCGGCACTTGCGGGCCGCCGCGCGCCATCGCCGCAAGCCCGCGTTCCAGCATGCCGCGCGACAGGTCAAGCCCCACCGGCCGCGCGCCCTGTCCGGCCAGCCAGCGGGCGCACGGCGCCGAGCCGCAGCCGATCTCCAGGACCTGTTTGCCCGCGACGTCACCGAGGAAGTGCATATCCCCCTCGTGCAAGCCCTCCGGACACCAGATGAACTCGCCGTCGGGCGAGTCCACACCCAGGAACTCCGCGTGCGTCTCGTGGTACTGGGCGGCGTCGGCGTCCCACCAGCGTCGGCTGGCCAGCTGGCTGGCCGCCGATCCGATCCGGGTCCGCGTGGTGCTTGCCGTTCCGAGCAGTGCATTTGCTTGCGCATGGCGATCTTCCGACACGCCGGACAGACTATCGGCGTGGCGGCTCGACCGGTTTGCCCGGCCGGACCACGGTCGCGTACGCTGAACGCGCGAGTGTCTTCCGTACAGCCGTACCGGAGTTCAACCCGTGCTGTGTTTCACGCGCGTCGCGTGCGGTACGTTCCTCAGTGTCCGTCTTCACACCTCGCAGTGAGATCGCAGCGTACCGAAAGTTCCAATGTCCGCAACCGACCACAATCCGTCCGGAGCAAACCGACACATGCCCACCACCGTCACCTCGCCGCAGGTAGCCGTCAACGACATCGGCTCCGCCGAGGATTTCCTCGCCGCCATCGACGCCACGATCAAGTACTTCAACGATGGCGACATCGTCGAAGGAACCATCGTCAAGGTCGATCGTGACGAGGTCCTGCTCGACATCGGTTACAAGACCGAAGGCGTCATCCCCTCTCGCGAACTCTCGATCAAGCACGATGTCGACCCCAATGAGGTCGTTTCCGTGGGTGATGAGGTCGAGGCTCTTGTGCTCACCAAGGAGGACAAGGAAGGCCGCCTGATCCTGTCGAAGAAGCGGGCGCAGTACGAGCGTGCGTGGGGCACCATCGAGGAGCTCAAGGAGAAGGACGAGGCCGTCAAGGGCACCGTCATCGAGGTCGTCAAGGGCGGCCTGATCCTCGACATCGGCCTGCGCGGCTTCCTGCCCGCCTCGCTCGTCGAGATGCGCCGGGTGCGCGATCTGCAGCCGTATGTCGGCAAGGAGATCGAAGCCAAGATCATCGAGCTGGACAAGAACCGCAACAACGTCGTGCTGTCCCGCCGCGCCTGGCTGGAGCAGACCCAGTCCGAGGTTCGCAGCGAGTTCCTGCACCAGCTGCAGAAGGGCCAGGTCCGCAAGGGTGTGGTCTCCTCGATCGTCAACTTCGGCGCGTTCGTCGACCTGGGCGGCGTAGACGGCCTGGTGCACGTCTCCGAGCTGTCCTGGAAGCACATCGACCACCCGTCCGAGGTCGTCGAGGTCGGCAACGAGGTCACCGTCGAGGTGCTCGACGTCGATCTGGACCGCGAGCGCGTCTCGCTGTCGCTCAAGGCAACTCAGGAAGACCCGTGGCGCCAGTTCGCCCGCACGCACGCGATCGGCCAGATCGTGCCGGGTAAGGTCACCAAGCTCGTTCCGTTCGGCGCGTTCGTTCGCGTCGAGGAGGGCATCGAGGGCCTGGTGCACATCTCCGAGCTGGCCGAGCGCCACGTCGAGGTCCCGGACCAGGTCGTCACCGTCGGCGACGACGCGATGGTCAAGGTCATCGACATCGACCTGGAGCGTCGCCGGATCTCGCTGAGCCTCAAGCAGGCCAACGAGGACTACCACGCCGAGTTCGACCCGTCGAAGTACGGCATGGCCGACAGCTACGACGAGCAGGGCAACTACATCTTCCCCGAGGGCTTCGACCCCGACACCAACGAGTGGCTCGACGGCTTCGAGAAGCAGCGCGAAGAGTGGGAAGGCCGCTACGCCGAGGCAGAGCGTCGCCACAAGATGCACACCGCGCAGATGGAGAAGATGGCGGCTGACGCCGAGGCCGAGGCCGCAAACGGCGGCGGTGCGTCGAACTACTCCTCCGAGAGTGGTGCGCAGTCCGCGGCCAACCAGGCCGAGCCCGCCGGCGGTTCGCTCGCCAGCGACGCCCAGTTGGCGGCTCTGCGGGAGAAGCTCTCCGGCAACGCCTGATCAATACCCGCCTGAACGACTGTGTCCCAACCGGATTTCCGGTTGGGACACAGTCGTTTTTCGATGCCGCATCGGACTGTGGACAGCGCACAGCAGAGTGGCCCAGCCTTGGCGAGGGCTGGGCCACGTCGACTTCGGGATTCAGGTTGCTGCGGCAGGTACCCAACGGACCGCTGGTGCGGTCGAGCGCTTCCGCGTGACGGTGAAACTGTGCCGCGCGGGACTGATGAACGCGGTGAACCAAGAGCGACGGTGCTCGGCGAGCGCCGCCGCTACAGCAGGGATTCGAATGCAGTGCACTCGCCCCGCCACACCCAGGCGGTGGCGACCCGTCTGGTTGATTCTGGTGCCCAATGTTGTTCCTTTGCTTTTGCTGGTGTCGGCCTGGATCGCCACGGCGAAGATTAGCTGAACAAAAGTGCTCGCCAAAGTATTTTGCGCGAGTAATTGTCTCGGCGTGTCGGAATATTCGCCCGCCGAACCGGAAACCTGTGGAATTGTTTCGAATCGGTCTCGGCCCAGTCACGGATCGGGCAAAGGATCGCAGAGCTGGTGGAATGCGCGGCCGCATCGGGTGATCGAGCACATTTGCTGCCGATGGACGGTCGGCCTGTTCCAGTGGCGCGGTACACGGCGGCGCGGCCCGGCTCCTGCGGCCGCCGGGATCGGGGCGGCGAAGGCGAACGTCGCAGGCTGGTGCAAGACTGGTCGAATGTTACGAATCGGCCTCACCGGAGGCATGGGAGCGGGCAAGTCGACGGTGGCCCGGGCGCTCGGGGACCTCGGCGCGGTGATCATCGACTCCGATCTGATCGCCAGGGAAGTGGTCGCGCCGGGCACCGAGGGCCTCGCGGCGCTGGTCGAGGCGTTCGGCGCCGATATTCTCGCCGCCGACGGAAGTCTCGACCGCCCCGCTTTGGCGGCCAAAGCATTCGGCGACGACGCCGCCCGCGCGAAACTGAATTCGATTACCCACCCGCTGGTCGGAAAACGCACGGCGAAATTAATTGCGGATGTGCCGTCGGACAGCATTGTCGTGCAGGATATTCCACTGCTGGTGGAAAATGGGCTGGCGCCGCTGATGAATCTCGTGCTCATCGTGGATGTCGACGTCGAAACACGCATTCGCCGTCTCGTAGAATTCCGCGGCGTGGTCGAAGCGGATGCGCGGGCGCGTATTTCGGCGCAGGCCACCGACGAGCAGCGCCGGGCCGTTGCCGACGTATTACTCGACAACAGCGGCGCGCCCGGCGAAGTCGAGACCGAAGTGCGTACGCTGTGGGCCCGGCGGCTATTGCCGTTCGAGCGCAACCTCCGGACCGGGACCCCGGCACGCCGCACCGACGTGCGGATCCTGCCGCCGAATCCGGATTGGCCCGCGCAGGCCCAGCGGCTGATCGCCCGGCTGTGGGTGGCTTGTGGCGCTACCGCGTCCCGGATCGACCATATCGGCTCGACATCGGTACCGGGGCTGGTCGCCAAGGATGTGATCGATCTCCAGATCACCGTCGCCGACCTGGCCGCAGCCGACAGCCTGCGGGACGCACTCGGCGCCGCCGGGTTCCCGGTTCGGCCGGAATGCACTCAGGACAATCCGAAGCCGACGCCGCAGGACCCGGCGGGTGCCGATACCGCGCTATGGACCAAGCGATTTCACCAGAATGCCGATCCCGGCCGGTTGGCCGATGTGCATGTGCGGGCTGCGGGCTCGCCAGGTCAGCAGTATGCGCTGCTGCTGCGCGACTGGCTGCGCGCCGATGCGGCCGCCCGCGCGGACTACGTCGCGGTGAAGCGCGAGGGTGCGGCCAAGGCTGCGGGACTGACGGGTGCGGAGGCGGCCGCGGCCTACCTCGCGGTCAAAGAGCCATGGTTCGACGCCGCCTATCCGCGGGCCCTTGCCTGGTGGGGCCGCTAGCCCCGAGGAACGGCGCGAGCGTTCACTGCGTTGCTGATCGGTACTCGCGCCGGGCGCATCATCGCCGCGACTGCCGCTACCGCTGCGGCCGAAGCTGTCCGCGGCGCGGTCGGTCGGCCGCAGTAGTCCCGCGGGAGGACATCACAGCCAGGTCAGGCTGATGTCCATCGACTCCATCCAGCCCTCGAAGGTGTGGCCGTTGGCGGCGATGCCGTCGATGGCGGCGCTCGCGTGCTGCACGGCGGCTTCCGCCTCGCCGAGGGTGATCAGTCCGGCGACATGCGCGGCGAACAGTTCATCGACATCGAGCAGTTGGGTCTCCCGCGACGAGCGCACGACGATGTCGAGATAGTGGTCGACCGATTTCCACTTTTTCGGTGCGACCACGGTGAATTCACCCACGTCGAGGTAGTAGTCCTGGTCGCGCCGATGGGCGGGCAGGTAGTGGAAGACGGTGGCGCGGAGGAAGAGCTTCGGCAGCAGCCAGGACTCGATGTAGTGGAATTGCGGGTGGTCCGAGGTGCGGGCCATGTACAGACCCCACGGCTCGACGTGGTATCGCTCGACCGGGCGCACGAAGCCTTTCGGGTCCGTGTTGGTCAGGTCCGCGATATTGAAGTACTCGACTTTGGGCCGGTGCACGTCGACGGTAGGTGCCTGCGTCATGCATCCAGAATCTACCGCCGCCCCGGATGCGTCGAGTCGGACGCGGTAATCGGCCGGCTACATCCAGGTGAGCGTGATGCCGCGGGTGGCGAGCCAGTCCTCCACGCTGTGGTCGTGCGCCGCGAGTGCCTCCAGCACCGTCGTGGCGCGCTCGAATGCCCGATGCGCGTGCGTCGGGTCGACGAGCCCGGCGGCGTGCGCGGCCAGCAACTCGTCGACACCGAGGAGTTCGGCGGGGCGCCCACGGCGCACGACGATGTCCAGGTAGTGGTCGACCGCCTTCCAGCGTTTGGGGCCGATGCGGGTGAACTCGCCGATGTCGAGGCGATAACCCGCGTCCCGGTGATGCGCCGGGCTGCGGCGCACGACCGTGGCGCGCAGCGCGAGTTCCGGCAGCAGCCAGGACTCGAGGTAGTGCGAATCCGGCCCGTCGACCGCCCGCGCCATGTACAGGCCCCACGGCTCGACGTGGAACCGTTCGACCGGACGGACGAACCCCTTGGCGTCGGTGTTGGTGAGCTCGGCGAGGTTGAAGTACTCGATCCTCGGCCGGTGTGGCGCCGCAGCGGGCGTCTCGCCGGGGCCGGGTGGTGCGGTCGTGGCGGTGGCCGCCATAGCGGGAACCATCGCGCGGAGATCTCGGGCGACGTATCCGGCGAGGCCGGTGACAGCGGGTGCAGCGACGAGCAAGGGAATCAAACCGCTCATGGTTCATCCTTCAACATCCGAGCAACCCAGCCAGGTTACACCCGGTACGGACTGATTGCGCGGTGCAGGATAGGGTGTTTTCCAACACGAAACCTGTTGCAGCAACGGACATTTCAGACATTTGCCCGAATGCGGTGGAAGTCTGGTGGGCACTGCGCCGGCCGCCGCCCGACTCCGATGTGGTCGCTCGAAATATCGTCCTGAATACCCCCGGCGCGTGGCCGCAAACGCGGCTCGACCACATCATCGGATCGGCCGATTCACCACCCGCGAAATCTGTCGGTGGCTGGGCATAGGCTGGTGAGCATGGCATTCGCAACCGAGATTCCGGCCGAGGGCTACGAGAACCGGGCCGCCGAGCAGCCGCTCGCGCGCTCGCAGTTCCGCCCCGTCGGCGAGCTCGAGCGGGTCGGCGGCCGGTTCGAGGTGGTCAGCGAGCATCAGCCGGCCGGTGATCAGCCCGCCGCGATCGCCGAGCTCGAGCGCCGGATCAGGGCGGGGGAGCGCGACGTCGTGCTGCTCGGCGCGACCGGCACCGGCAAATCGGCCACCACGGCCTGGCTGATCGAGCGGTTGCAACGGCCCACATTGGTGATGGCGCCGAACAAGACCCTGGCCGCCCAGTTGGCCAACGAACTGCGCGAGATGCTGCCGAACAACGCCGTCGAGTATTTCGTCTCCTACTACGACTACTACCAACCCGAGGCATACATCGCCCAGACCGACACCTACATCGAGAAGGACAGCTCGATCAACGACGACGTCGAGCGGCTGCGCCATTCGGCGACCTCGAGCCTGCTGTCGCGCCGCGACGTGGTGGTGGTCGCGTCGGTGTCGTGCATCTACGGCCTCGGCACGCCGCAGTCGTACCTCGACCGGTCGGTGCAGCTGCAGGTGGGCTCCGAGATCGACCGGGACGCGCTGCTGCGGCTGCTGGTCGACGTGCAGTACACGCGCAACGACATGACGTTCACCCGCGGCTCGTTCCGGGTGCGGGGTGACACCGTGGAGATCATCCCGTCCTACGAGGAACTCGCGGTCCGGATCGAGTTCTTCGGCGACGAGATCGAGGCGTTGTACTACCTGCATCCGCTCACCGGTGACGTGGTCCGTCAGGTCGACACGCTGCGGATCTTCCCCGCCACCCACTACGTGGCGGGGCCGGAGCGGATAGAGCGCGCGGTGCGCGATATCGAGGCGGAACTCGAGCAGCGGCTGGCCGAACTGGAGCGTCAGGGCAAATTGCTCGAGGCGCAGCGCCTGCGCATGCGTACCCAGTACGACCTGGAGATGATCCGGCAGGTCGGATTCTGCTCCGGCATCGAGAACTATTCGCGCCACATCGACGGCCGCCCGGCCGGTTCGGCTCCCGCCACGCTGCTGGATTACTTCCCGGAGGATTTTCTGCTCGTCATCGACGAGTCGCACAACACTGTCCCCCAGATCGGCGGCATGTTCGAGGGAGACATGTCCCGCAAGCGCAACCTGGTCGAATACGGGTTCCGGCTGCCGTCGGCGGTGGACAACCGGCCGCTCACCTGGGAAGAGTTCGCCGACCGCATCGGTCAGACGGTCTACCTGTCGGCGACGCCCGGCTCATACGAGCTCGGGCAGACCGGCGGCGAGGTGGTCGAGCAGGTCATCCGGCCGACCGGCCTGGTCGATCCCAAGGTCGTGGTGAAGCCGACCAGGGGCCAGATCGACGACCTGATCCACGAGATCTCCGAACGCACCGAGCGCGACGAACGGGTGCTGGTCACCACGCTCACGAAGAAGATGGCCGAGGACCTCACCGATTATCTGCTCGGGCTCGGGATCCGAGTGCGCTACCTGCATTCGGAGATCGACACCCTGCGCCGCGTCGAGCTGTTGCGACAGTTGCGCCTCGGCGAGTACGACGTGCTGGTGGGCATCAACCTGTTGCGTGAGGGTCTCGACCTGCCCGAGGTCTCGCTGGTGGCGATTCTCGACGCGGACAAGGAGGGGTTCCTGCGCAGCACCAGGGCGCTGATCCAGACGATCGGCCGCGCCGCGCGCAACGTCTCCGGCGAAGTGCACATGTACGCGGACAAGATCACCGACTCCATGCGGTTCGCGATCGACGAGACCGAACGCCGCCGCGCGAAGCAGGTCGCCTACAACGAGGAAATGGGCATCGATCCGACACCGTTGCGCAAGAAGATCGCCGACATCCTCGACCAGGTGTACCGGGAAGCCGACGAGTCCGAGGTGGAGGTCGGTGGCTCCGGTCGTAATGCCAGCCGGGGCAGGCGAGCGCAAGGCGAGCCGGGCCGAGCGGTGAGTGCGGGCGTGTACGAGGGCCGCGACGTCAAGTCGATGCCGCGCGCCGAACTCGCCGATCTCGTCAAAGAGCTCACCGATCAGATGATGAACGCCGCGAGGGAATTGCAGTTCGAGCTCGCGGGCCGGTTACGCGACGAGATCGCGGACCTGAAGAAGGAATTGCGCGGCATGGACGCCGCCGGGTTGAGTTGAGTCGGGCCGCGCCGGGGCTACGTTTCGCGCGGCGCGCGGCCGCGCTCCTCGGTGACGGTGCACTCGGGTGGCTTCGAGGCACACACGCCCCGAAGAGCGTCGCGCCCGGCGTGGACCGGGAGCCGATTCGGGCGTTCGACCCGACGCCTGCACGGACCAGCTGCCGAGCCGCCGGGCGGGCGGCGGTGCGGTCAAACCTGGGTGGCCATCCAATCGTTCACGCGGCGCTCGGCTTCCTCGCGCGAGACGTCCTCGACCTTGGTCAGCACCGCCCAGCGGTGGCCGAACGGATCGATGATCACCCCGTAGCGATCGCCGGTCACGAAGGTCTGCGGTTGCTCGGCGCTGCGGGCGCCGTGCTCGACCGCGCGCCGCACCACCGCGTCGACATCGGGGCAATAGTGCACGATCGAGGTGTGCACCCACTCGCCGTTCGGGGCGAGTACTCCGTTATCCGGGATCGGCATCCCCAGTTGCAGGGTCGAGTCGCCGATCTTCAGCTCCGCGTGCGCGGGCTGACCGTCGGGCAGGTCGTTGCGACTGAGCACCTCGGCCCCGAAGACGGCGGTATAGAAAGCAATGGCTTTGTTGCCGTCACCGACAGCGAGAAAACAGGTGATCGAATGGTAGCCGTCGGCGATGGGATTCACTGTGTTCGTCATGACCACAACGTTTGTCGATCGTGGTCCGCGGGTCTTGTAGAAAAGCGACACCGTGCCGAGTAACGCTGAATCGTCGGCCGTCGAGCCGCAGCAATCGCGCAATCCCTCGCGGCCGACCGACACCAAAGGAATTCTGCATCCGGCCGAGCAGGCCAAGCACCGCGCGCTGGTTCGTTTGCCGCCGAGTGATGCGGTGGGCCACTACATCGAGTGGTACTGGGCGGTGAGCTGGGATCTGCGCGGGCGACCGCCGTATCGCGCCGAGGTGCTGTCGTATCCGAGCGTAAATGTCACCTTCGAGCGGTCCGGCACGCGCACAGGCGGATTCGTCAACGGTGTGTGCACCACCAGATTCATTCGCGAACTCAGCGGAGTCGGGCAAACATTCGGAATCCGGTTCCGGGCAGGCGGTTTCGGCGCGTTCACCGGACTCGAGGCCGGCTCATTTCGCGACCGCGTCGTGGCCGTTGCCGATGTGCTGCCCGACGCGGCCGGCTTGACCGAGCGGGTGCTCGGCGCCGCTACCGACGAGCGGCGTCGCGCCGTCGTCGAGGAGTACCTGATGGGCAGACCCGCGGTCGACGACCCGACCTACCGCATGGTGCTGCGCATCGTGGACACCATGGCCGCCGACCAGGAGCTGACGCGGGTCGACCAGATCACCGACCGATTCGGCGTGCCCGCTCGCACGCTGCAGCGGATGTTCCGCCGCTACGTCGGGGCGAGTCCGAAATGGGTGCTGCGACGGTATCGGCTGCAGGACGCCGCTGACCTGCTGGCCAAGGGCCGGACCGAAGATCTCGCCGCATTGGCCGCGGAGTTGGGCTATTTCGACCAGGCGCACTTCTCGCGTGAGTTCACCGCGGAAGTGGGTACGGCTCCTCTAAAATACGCCAATAATTCATTACGCTCCCGCGACGAGCTCACCGCGAAGGTTATCCCGACCGGGACGTAATGCTGGACAGGCAATGAGGAGCCACAGATGGATGTCGTTGTGTTGATCGGGCGGGTGCTGTTCGCAGTGTTGTTCCTGGGCTCCGCGCTCGGTCACTTCACCCAGACCGAGGCGATGGCGGGATACGCACAGAGCCGCGGCGTGCCCATGCCGAAGTACTCCGTGCTCGCCTCGGGTGTGCTGCTGGCGCTCGGCGGGTTGAGCGTCTTGCTCGGTGTCTGGGCTGATCTCGGGTCGCTGGTCCTGGTGATCGTGCTGCTGCCGACCGCCGTTCTGATGCACGGGTTCTGGAAGGAGGCCGACCCGGAAGCCAAGCAGCAGGATATGATCCAGTTCAACAAGGATCTCGCCCTGGCGGGTGCCGCCCTGATGCTGTTCGCGTTCTTCGCGCACGTCGATGAACTCGGATTGACCATCACCGGGCCGCTTTTCGACCTCTAGCCCGATCAGACGCGCTGACATTTGCGTGTCCTATTTGATGTGGGAAAAGGACGATATGGACATCATCGGACGGATCGTCGCCATATTCTGGGCCAACTATCGGCAGTGGCCGTAGCGGCGCGATAGCCGAGCATGATCGGGCCCGTCTCGCTGCGTGATTCACGCCGCCGAGGCGGGCCGATCTCGTTCGTAGGTCGGTGGCGCCGAATATGCCAGGGCCGCAAGGACGTTCGACTCCGCTGTAGCGGATTTTCTCATCGAAATCGGGTCGGTGCCGATTGTTGGGCCCATCCGGCATTCTCCGAGATTCCGTGACTCGAATCGGTGAACACCCCGAGTGCGATGTCCTGCGATTTCTGAAATTTCCGCGCCATTTGCGGCTATGGTCGACCCAATCACCGCGCCGGCCTGGCTCGGACGACTCCGCGCGCGCCACCCGATCCACCGCATAGTTGGAGGAGAGAATGACCGCCTACCGGACCATTGTCGTCGGTACCGATGGCTCGGACTCGTCCTATGTGGCCGTCGAGAAGGCCGCGGCCGTGGCCGGTGTCACCGGCGCGACGCTGATCGTGGCCTGCGCGTATTACCCCAACGACGACCGCGATCTCGCTGCCGCGGTCGATGTCCTCAAGGAGGATGCCTACCAGGTACGCGGTTCCGCGCCGACCAGCGAGATCCTGCGCGTCGCGCGCGAGAAGGCCATCGGGGCGGGCGCGGCCGACATCATCGAGCGCGCCGTGGTCGGTGAGCCGGTGGAGTCGCTGCTGGCGCTGGTCAAGCAGGTCGAGGCCGACCTGCTCGTGGTCGGCAACCGGGGCCTGAACACGCTGGCCGGCCGGCTGCTCGGTTCGGTGCCCTCCGACGTGGCGCGCAAGTCGCGCTCGGATGTGCTGATCGTGCACACCGTGCGCTGAGCCGGATCGGCTGGGAGGCGCACTGCGACTTGCCATCCGGCGGACGCCCGCCACCGAGGTTTCGCGCACACACGCCAACCCGTGCCCGAACGCTCCTCGCGCCCGGCGGGATGATCTGCAGCCTCGGCCGAGGCTTCGACTACCGCTGGCAGCCCTGTCACGAATCATGTTGTGACACAGATGTTTTCGTCGCCTGCGGCACGACGCGGTCCGGTTGGTTCAGTCGGCCGAGCACATCCGGCAGCGGGGTGCTGTGCACCACATCGAGCCGCTGGGTGGCACGGGTGAGCGCGACGTAGAGATCGTTCAGCCCGCGCGGTGATTCATCGAGAATGCCCTGCGGTTCGACCAGGTAGACCGCATCGAATTCCAGGCCCTTCACCTCGTGCACGGTCAGCACCCGCACCGATTCGCCCGCAAGGTCGCTCAGCCGCGCCAGCAGCGCGTGCGGCGCGATCACCGCCGTGGTGCCGGGGCCGGTCTCGGTGGCGACGAGCCTGCCGACCTGCGCGTGCACGTCGCCGGGAGCGACCGAGTAGGCCCGTGGTGCGACGCCGGTCTCGCGCACCGACCGCGGCGCGGATGCCGTGGGATCGATCGCCGCCAGGACATCGGCCGCGATGTTCATGATTTCGGCGGGTGTGCGGTAGTTGACGGTCAGCTCGGTCAGTTTCCACCGGGCGGCCACATAGGGTTCCAGCATCCGCTGCCATGAGGAGGTGCCTGCGGGGTCGCCGGTCTGCGCGACATCGCCGACCACGGTGACCCACCGGTTCGGGATGCGCCGCATCACCATGCGCCACGCCATCTCCGACAATTCCTGCGCTTCGTCCACGATCACGTGCCCGTAGGTCCAGGTGCGGTCGCCCGCGGCGCGTTCGGCCGTGGTCTGGCGAGTGCGTACGTCCTGGCGTTCGGCCAGTTGGCCGGCATCGATCAGGTCGTAGGCCATGAGGATCTCGGGATCGAGCTCGTCTTCGAGATCCTGCGGCGCCGAGCCGGTCAGGATGTCCAGCGCGTCCTGGGCTTCGGCGAGCTGGGCGCGCCAGCGACGACGGGCGCGCTCGCGTTCCTCGGTGTCGTCCACGCCGAGCAACTCGGCCAGCTCGTCCAGCAGCGGCGCGTCGGCGGCGCTGAACTCGCCGGTGTCCGGGCGCAGCAGCTCGGCGCGGTCGTCCGGGGGCAGCGAGCTCGCGGCCCGATCCAGCCGCTTCGGGTCGGCGAACAGACCGGCGAGGACGTCCTGCGGTGACAGGATCGGCCACAGCTCGCCGATGACGGCCTGAATATGTGTATCGGCGCGCATCTCGTCCCGGATCTCGGTGAGGTCGGCCGAACTGAGCAGGCTGGGACCACCGGAGAGATCGGCTCCCATCGTGCGCGCGAGCTGGTCGGTCAGCGCGTCGATGACCGAGGCGGCGAAGATCGGCCGGGCCAGATTGTGCGGGCGCCGCGACGATCGAGCGCGGCCACGGGCCTTGGTGACGATCTTGCGGTCCAGCACGACCGGATATCCGTCGAAACCGAGCTGGATCGGCTCGCCCGGCACCTCCTGACGGTCGCGCACCGCCTGTTTGAGCACGTCGAGCATCGCCGTCGAACCCTTGATCTCGCCCGCGCGCAGCGAGTCCTCCCGGGTCGCCCGCACGCGCGGGTAGAGGTCGCCGATGGTGGAGAGCAGGACTCCCGTCTCACCCAGTGAGGGAAGCACCTGACCGATGTAGTCCAGGAAGGTGGCGTTCGGCCCGATGATCAGCACGCCGCTCTTGGCCAGCTGCTGGCGGTAGGTGTAGAGCAAGTAGGCGGCGCGGTGCAGCGCCACGGCGGTCTTGCCGGTGCCCGGTCCGCCCTGCACGACGAGCACGCTCTTGTGCTCGGAACGGATGATCGCGTCCTGCTCGTGCTGGATCGTCTCGACGATGTCGTTCATGTGGCCGGTACGGGCGGCGTTGAGCGCGGCCAGCAGCGCGCTCTCACTGCCGACACCGCCGTCGCCGTCGGTGACGCCGGCCAGGCGTGCGGCCGCCAAGTCGAGGTATTCGTCGTTGATCGCGGTGACCGTGCGGTTGCGTGAGCGGATATGCCTGCGCCGGGTCACGCCGTCCGGGGCCGCGGTGGTGGCCAGGTAGAACGGCCGGGCCAGCGGGGCACGCCAGTCCAGCAGCAGGCTCTCGTAGTCGTCCTTCTCGTCGAGGATGCCGAGCCTGCCGATGTAGCGGTACTCCTCTTGATCGCCGTCGAGGTCGATGCGGCCGAAGCACAGGCCGTGTTCGGCGGCATCGTATTTCGCCAGGTCTTCGGTGTAGAGCTGAGTGAAGGACTCCCGTTCGCTGCGAGCCTGCGGGGTGCCGCCGTTCTCCAGCAGCACGGTGCGCAGCCGGTTGCGGGCGTAGGCGCGCATCTCGTCCAGCCGGACGTACAGCACCGACAGGTAGGCCTGTTCCTGTTCGGTCTCGCGGGTCCGCTCGGGTGCGCCGTCGTGGGCGGCACGGTCCTGAGTGAGGTCGGGCAAAACGGAACTCCTTGTCACCGCGAAGAGCCGCGAGCACCCAACCCGGTCGGGCCGGTGATCGCTTGGAAAGCAGGGTTGTCGAGTCTACTGGGGTTGCACAGAGCTCGCCGTAATCGCAGGTGGCGCCCCGATGGCCTGGTTGTCGCTCGAGGTGAGCGGCACCGGCGCGAAGTGCTCGACCACCGGGAAGGGGCGGTAGAAGTGGTGCAAGAGGTCCTTCCAGCGCTGGTATTCCGGCGACCCGCGGAACCCGACGACATGATCGTCGAGGTGATCCCACTCCACCCGGAGCAGGTAGCTGCCCGGCGACTCGATGCCGCGGGACAACGACAGCGACCGGAATCCGGGCATGCTCGCGATGATCGGCCGCGCGGCGGCGAACGCGGCCTCGAAGTCGGCGGCCGACTCCGGGGGAACGGGCAGCAGGGCGTGTTCGACGATCATGTGGCGGCCTGTCAGGAAGCGTGGGTGCTGTTGGGTCTACGGCTCGAGATGCTGCCACCGCGGTGTCCGGGCGGCTTCGCGCGGTACATCGCCAGGTCCGCGTCGTGCAGCACAGCCTCCGGGGTGCGCCGGTCGCCGGCACCGAGCGCGGTGACTCCGATCGAAGCGTTCACCTGGATCCGGTGCCCGCGGGCGATGATGGGCTCGGCCATGGTGGAACGCAGCCGGGCGACCAGCGCATCGATCTCGACGCGCCGGGTGAGGCCGGACAACAGCACCAGGAACTCGTCACCGCCGAGTCTGCCGACGATATCGTCACCACGCAGCCCGCGTTGCAGCCGCTGCGCGACGATCTGCAGCACGGTGTCGCCGATGGCGTGTCCGAGGGTGTCGTTGATCGCCTTGAACCCGTCCAGATCGATGAACAACACGGTGGACACCGGCAGCAGTTCCTCGGTACCGGCCAGTGCGGCGGCCAGCTGGGACAGGATCAGCGAGCGGTTCGCCAGGCCGGTCAGCGAATCATGCGTGGCCTGGTATTCCAGCTGCCGCCTGCTGGCGCGGAATTCGGTGATGTCGGCGAAGGACGAGACCGCCGACGAACGCGCGTCGCCGGGATTGAGCAGGCGGCTGCTGCCCGACAGCCAGCGGCGCTGGCCGTCGACGCGGTCGACGCCGAAGACGTAGCCGGTGATGGTCTCACCGGTGGCGAGGGTGCGTGCCACGGGATGGCGGCTCGGCGGCAACGGCTGAGCGTTGGCGTCCAGCAGCGCCAGCGGCAGCGATTGAATGGTGCGGCCGATCACGTGCCGGTCGGGTCCTTCGCTGCCGAAGATACGTTTGGCGGCTGGATTCATCGATTCGATCCGCCCCTCCGGATCGATCACCACCACTCCCTCCTCCAGTTGGGAGACCACCGTGGTGAAGAAGTGCTCGGCCCTGCGTTGCGCGGCCTCAGCATGGCGTTGCGCGGTCAGATCGTGGATGACCACCTGATGGGCGAGGCGGTCGTGCCACGCGGTCAGCACCGACACCGTCTCGACCGGCACGCTGACGCCATCCAGTCGCACCAGGGTGATCTCGGTCGGTACCGAGGCCGCGCCCGCGACGGTCAGTGCGCTGATGCGGGCGAGCATTCCGGGGACCGAAGCCGGATGGACGAAGTCGGTGAGCGGCCGGCCCACCACCTGTTCGGCACTCTCGGCGGCGAGCAGGCGGACGGTCGCGGGATTGGCATAGACGACCATCCCGGCCTCGTGCACGCAGATCCCATCGGGGGTGTGCTCGACCAGGGAGCGATAGCGCGCGGCCAGCTGCTCGGCGGCGTCGACCGCGGCGGCCAGCTTGTCATCACCCACTCGAACCCCCGATCGTCGACCCATTATGGCCATTGGAGCACGGGATTATTGTGGTATCGGCGTGGACAAGATCACATCGTCCACGCTATTGCTCTGATCACAGTACCGGCACTATTTCGGGTTCGACCAGGCGGGACCGCGCCACCTCCCAGGGGAATGACCGGCCGCGACACGTTGTTGACCGGTGGTGCCGGGAAGGGTGATGCTACGGAGGCGTCCCGGCCTGTTCCCGGCTCCATCCGCACTGTCCGACCGCAGGATCCCGCCATGCATCGAGGTGAGGGTGGTCCGCGAAACTTGTCGGTGCCAATGCCTAGCATGGCGGCGGGAGTACGTCTGGACGCCGAACACGAAGGAGAAGGGACAGCCTGTGGCGGAACGCCTCACTGTGCGCGGAGCTCGGGAACACAACCTGAAGGGAGTCGATCTCGACCTGCCCCGCGACAGCCTCATAGTGTTCACCGGTCTGTCCGGTTCGGGTAAGTCGAGTTTGGCCTTCGACACGATCTTCGCCGAGGGGCAGCGGCGCTATGTCGAATCGCTGTCGGCGTACGCGCGCCAGTTCCTGGGCCAGATGGACAAGCCCGACGTCGACTTCATCGAAGGTCTCTCACCCGCGGTATCGATCGACCAGAAGTCGACCAACCGCAACCCGCGCTCGACCGTGGGCACCATCACCGAGGTGCACGACTACCTGCGCCTGCTCTACGCGCGCGCGGGCACCCCGCACTGCCCGGTGTGCGGCGAGCTGATCGCCAAGCAGACGCCTCAGCAGATCGTCGACCAGGTGCTCGCCATGGCAGAGGGCATCCGCTTCCAGGTGCTCGCGCCGGTGGTGCGCACCCGCAAAGGCGAGTTCGTCGACCTGTTCGACCAGCTGAACACGCAGGGCTACTCCCGTGTGCGGGTCGACGGCGTGGTGTATCCACTCACCGATCCACCGAAGCTGAAGAAGCAGGAGAAGCACGATGTCGAGGTGGTCATCGATCGCCTCGCGGTCAAACCGAGCTCCAAGCAGCGTCTCACCGATTCGATCGAGACGGCGTTGCGGCTGGCCGACGGCATCGTCGTGCTCGATTTCGTCGACCGCGAGGAGCACGCGCACGACCGGGAGCGCCGCTTCTCCGAGCGCCTGGCCTGCCCGAACAGTCACCCGCTCGACATCGAGGACCTGGAGCCGCGCTCGTTCTCGTTCAACTCGCCCTACGGCGCCTGCCCGGACTGCACGGGTCTCGGCATCCGTAAGGAGGTCGACCCGGACCTGGTGGTGCCCGACCCGGGGCTGAGCCTGGGCGAGGGCGCGATCGCCCCCTGGTCGCGCGGGCAGTCCGCCGAGTATTTCACCAGGCTGCTGTCCGGCCTGGCCGATTCGATCGGTTTCGCCATGGACACGCCCTGGCGGGATCTCCCGCCGAAGGCGCGCAAGGCGGTGCTGGAGGGCAGCTCCGACCAGGTGCATGTGTCCTACACCAACCGCTATGGCCGCAAACGCTCGTATTACGCGGATTTCGAGGGCGTGATGCCGTTCTTGCAGCGGCGCCTGGAGAGCACCGAGTCCGAGCAGATGAAAGAGCACTACGACGGGTATATGCGCGATGTCGCGTGCCCGGTGTGCAAGGGTGCTCGGCTGCGCCCGGAGATCCTCGCGGTCACCATCGAGGCGAACGGCGACAAGAAATCCATCGCCGATGTGAGCGACCTGTCCATCGGCGAATGCTCCTCGTTCCTGAACTCCCTGACCCTGGGACAGCGCGAGACCGCCATCGCCGGGCACGTGCTCAAGGAGGTGCAGGCGCGACTGGGCTTCCTGCTCGATGTCGGCTTGCAGTACCTGTCGCTGTCCCGCGCGGCCGCCACCCTCTCCGGTGGCGAGGCGCAGCGCATTCGACTCGCTACTCAGATCGGTTCGGGGCTGGTCGGCGTGCTCTACGTGCTCGATGAGCCGTCCATCGGCCTGCACCAGCGGGACAACCGCAGGCTGATCGAAACCCTCACGCGGCTGCGCAATCTCGGCAATACGCTGATCGTCGTCGAGCACGATGAGGACACCATTCGCGCCGCGGACTGGGTGGTGGATATCGGTCCGCACGCCGGCGAGCACGGCGGCACGGTAGTGCACAGCGGGACGTACGAGGAGCTGCTCACCGAGCCGAATTCGCTCACCGGCGCGTACCTTTCCGGCCGGGAGCGCATCGAGGTACCGCTGGTGCGCCGGCCGGTCTCCAAGAAGCGCCAGCTCACTGTGGTCGGGGCGAACGAGCACAATCTCCGGGGCATCGATGTCAGCTTCCCGCTCGGCGTGCTCACCGCGGTGACCGGCGTATCCGGATCGGGCAAGTCGACGCTGGTGAACGACATCCTGGCGACGGTGCTGGCGAACCGGCTCAATCACGCGCGGCAGGTGCCGGGCCGGCACACCCGGGTCAACGGGCTCGACCACCTGGACAAACTGGTGCAGGTGGACCAGTCGCCGATCGGCCGCACGCCACGGTCGAACCCGGCCACCTACACGGGCGTCTTCGACAAAATCCGCACGCTGTTCGCCGCCACCACCGAGGCGAAGGTGCGTGGTTACCAGCCGGGCCGGTTCTCGTTCAACATCAAGGGCGGCCGCTGTGAAGCCTGCTCCGGCGACGGCACGCTGAAGATCGAGATGAACTTCCTGCCGGACGTATACGTCCCGTGCGAGGTCTGCCACGGCGCTCGCTACAACCGGGAGACCCTCGAGGTGCACTACAAGGGCAAGACCATCGCCGAGGTGCTGGACATGTCCATCGAGGACGCCGCGGAATTCTTCGAGCCGGTCACGTCTATCCACCGCTACCTCAAGACCCTGGTGGACGTCGGGCTCGGGTACGTGCGCCTCGGCCAGAGCGCGCCGACCCTGTCCGGCGGCGAGGCCCAGCGCGTGAAGCTGGCCGCCGAACTGCAGAAACGGTCCGCCGGACGCACGGTGTACATCCTCGACGAGCCGACCACCGGTCTGCACTTCGAGGACATCCGCAAGCTGCTCGCGGTCATCAACGGGCTGGTGGACAAAGGCAACACGGTGATCGTCATCGAACACAACCTGGACGTCATCAAGACCTCAGACTGGGTGATCGATATGGGTCCGGAGGGCGGATCCGGTGGCGGCACCGTGGTCGCGCAGGGCACGCCGGAAGACATCGCGGCCGTCGGGGAGAGCTACACCGGCCAATTCCTCAGCGAGGTGCTGAACCAGCCGCCCGCACCGCAGGCGGCGAAGAAGGCTCCGGCGAAGAAGGTGGCCGCTGCCAAGGCCACTAAGCGGGTGGCGAAGAAGGCGGCGGCCGTCGGCTGACCCATTGCGCGATGCGGTCCACATCGCTTGGGCCGCATCGCTTTCGCTGTTCGTGTCCTCAGTGATTGCCGATCGTGTGGATCAGCTCGGCGAGTTCCGTCGGCTTGGACCACATCGGCCAGTGGCCGGTCGGCAGGTCGACGTAGTCGGCTGAGCGGCTTTCGCCCGCGGCTGCCAGGGTGGCAGGAGTGCGCTCGGCTCCGGCTCAGTAGACCGGGCCGGTGTATTTCTCGCCCGGGCCTTTGCCCGGCTCGTCGGGATGGGCGGAGGATTCGCGGAAGGCGCGTTGCAGTGATTGCAGACCCTCGCGGATCGGACCGGCGTGCGGACCCAGGTACTCCACCGACGCCGTCACCAGTCCGGCCAGGGCGGTGATCACCCGACGCGCTTCGTCCAGGTCGCGGCGCGGGCTGGCGTCCGGATCCTCGTCGGCCAGCCCGAGCTTCTCCGCCGCCGAGCTCATCAACATCACGGCGGCGCGGCTGATCACTTCGACCGCGGGGATGTCGGCCAGTTCGCGTACAGAGGCATCGAGCTCGTCAGTCATGCCCTTCAGGCTAGCGACGCCGCTGGCAGCATCTGGAGGTGGCCGATCTCCGCGACATTCTTCATCAGTTCCGCGTTCACCCAGCCCGCTCGATGCGCGACGGTCGGTCCGGCGTCGGCGGGCCATGGGTACGCGGCGTCGCGATCCAGGTCGAGTTCGGTCAGCTCGTCGAGCACACGCACCCATTCCATGCCGAGATCGCGCAGGGGCGCGATGGCCGTGGGTCCGTCGCCAGACCAGTACACGCCTGCGGTCCGGCAAGCGGTTTTCGGCGCGATTCGGTGATAGCCGAACAGAATGTTATGCTGTCCGCTGACGACCGTCCCGGGTTGTGCCCGGGGCTGATAAGTGGAGCCCGACTCCCACCGTTGCCGGCGAGTGATCGTACGGTCAACGGTCCGGTCACCCGCCCGGCGAGGGCGGGTTTCTCGTGCCGGTGTCTCGCAGGAGAACCGCCGCACGAGAGTCGATCCGAGTTCGCTCGCGATCGGCGACCGGTCGACATCGGGCCCCGTGTCGCGGAATTTCGCGCCGGGGCCTTCGTGTTGAACAGGGGTTGCAGTTATTGCGCGCGGTCGTCTGACGACACCGCTTGACCTAGGAGGCCCCATCAGCACTGAGACCCGCATCAACGATCGCATCCGTGTTCCCGAAGTCCGGCTCATCGGACCCGGCGGCGAGCAGGTTGGGATCGTGCGTGTTGAGGATGCATTACGCGTCGCCCTCGAAGCCGACCTCGATCTCGTCGAGGTGGCACCGGATGCCCGTCCGCCGGTCTGCAAGATCATGGACTACGGCAAGTTCAAGTACGAGACGGCGCAGAAGGCGCGCGAATCTCGGAAGAACCAGCAGCAGACGGTGATCAAGGAGCAGAAGCTCCGCCCGAAGATCGACGATCACGACTACGAGACCAAGAAGCGGAACGTGGTTCGCTTTCTCGAGGCCGGATCCAAGGTCAAGGTGACGATCATGTTCCGCGGCCGCGAGCAGTCCCGGCCCGAACTCGGCTTCCGGCTGCTGCAGCGGCTGGCCTCCGACGTCGCCGAGCTCGGTTTCGTGGAAACCTCCGCCAAGCAGGACGGTCGCAACATGACCATGGTCCTCGCTCCCCACAAGGGGGCGAAGACGCGGGTGAAGGCGCAGCAGGAGTCCACCCAGCGCCCGGCGCCCAGCGCCGCAGCGGCCGGTCAGCCTGCCGCGGAGCAGGCCGAGACCGCTGGTCCGCAGTAACACCGAACAGAACACCGGCGCCTCCACAGGACCGCCGGCACGACAGATAGAGGAATCCATGCCGAAGATGAAGAGCCACAGTGGCGCCTCGAAGCGATTCAAGGTGTCCGGCAAAGGCAAGCTGCTTCGCCAGCAGGCGAACCGTCGCCACCTGTTCGAGCACAAGCCCACCCGCCGGACTCGTCGTCTGGACGGCGTGGAGGTCGTCGCGGCTGCCGACGTCCGTCGCGTGAAGAAGCTGCTCGGTATCTGATCGCGCAACCGCGCAGGCCGATAGGCACCCGCGACCGGAGGTTCTCCGTCGCCACCCCCGACCCATTTCCGGGCGCTGCCCCGCGCCCCCAGATCGAACAGGACTGACCAGTGGCACGCGTCAAAAGGGCCGTCAACGCGCAGAAGAAGCGCCGTTCCATCCTCGAGGCATCCAAGGGCTACCGTGGCCAGCGCTCGCGGCTGTACCGCAAGGCCAAGGAACAGCAGCTGCACTCGCTCGCCTACGCCTACCGGGACCGCCGGGCGCGCAAGGGTGACTTCCGCAAGCTGTGGATCGCCCGGATCAACGCCGCGGCGCGGATCAACGACATCACCTACAACCGCTTCATCCAGGGCCTGAAGGCCGCCGGTGTCGAGGTGGACCGCAAGATTCTCGCCGAGCTCGCGGTGTCGGACGCCGAGGCGTTCGCCGGTCTCGTCGCGGTCGCCAAGGCCGCCCTGCCGCAGGACGTCAACGCGCCGGCCGCCTGAGCCGGATTCGGTGACACACGGACATCTGTCGCAACGACCCGTGGAAGCGCTCAGCGAGCGCAATCCGCGGGTCGTTTCCGCTGTCAAGCTGCAGCGCAGCGCGCAGCGCCGGAAGGCGGGCCGGTTCCTCGCCGAAGGCGCCAACGCCGTCGCCGCCGCGCTGGACACCGGACGAGTACACGAGCTGTTCTACTCGCGGACCGCGGCGGACCGCGACCACGCGCTGATCGCGGGCGCGGCCGCCGCGGGGGTTCGCACCACGTTGGTCAGCGACCGCGCGGCACAGCATCTCGGCGAAACCGTGGCGGCGCCCGGGTTGGTGGCGGTCTGCGATCTGCTCGAGGTGCCTGTGGCGCGCATCCTCGACGCGAGTCCGCGGATGCTGGCTGTTCCCGTCGAGATGGCCGAGCCGGGTAACGCGGGAACCCTCATCCGGGTCGCCGATTCCGTGGGCGCCGACGGCGTGCTGCTCGCAGGCGACACCGTCGACCCGCACAACGGCAAGTGCGTGCGGGCCAGCGCGGGCAGCATCTTCCATGTGCCGATCGCGCGGCACCGGGATGTTCCCGAAGCGCTGGAGTCGATCGCGGCGGCGGGCATCACGATCTTGGCGACCGCGGCGAACGGCGAAGTGGACCTCGACGATGCCGACGAGCTGTTCACCCGGCCCATTGCGTGGCTGTTCGGGAACGAGGCGCATGGCCTCGATCCGGCCGTCGCGCACCGCGCCGACCATCGCGTCCGCATTCCCATCCGAGGCCGCGCCGAGAGCCTTAACCTGGCCACCGCCGCCGCGATCTGCCTCTACGCGAACTCTCGCGTCCGCTTCGGTGCTTGATCCGCCGCGCCGCGCGGTGCTGTGTTCGAATCGCCGGACCGATCGGCTGGTGCGCGCTGCTGTCGCCGTGACGGGCTGATCGCATGCCCCTGCTTCGGGTGGGCCGCGTCGCGCATGGAGAACCGGTATGGCGCCTGCGTGGCCGCAGGATGCGGTGATCCAGGGCCTGCCCCGTGACGGAGTCCAGTCGGTCCGGTTGCTGTCCTGGTCAGCGCCGTGCCGGCAGGCTGTTCGGCCCGTATACGGGATGATGCGCGCGTATCGCTGCTCGACGTAGTGGCTACCTGGACGAACCGGGCGAGTCGATCCTCAGCGCATCGGCTGCCCCTGAGCCGGTAATCCCGGTGAATTGAATATAGTCACGCGAATACACTGCATTCACGTCATCAGGAATTACCAGCAGCAATGTGGGCCGGCGACCAGCTGACCCGCGTACCGATCCCCAGGGGAGAGACGGAGCATCGTGGCCGACGACATCGACGCAGGCGAGCAGAGCGCGGCGCTGACCGAGGAGGCACTGGCCGCGGCCGCGGCGGCCGCCGAGAAGGCGTTCGCCGCTGCCGCTGATCTGGATGCGCTCGCGGTCGCGAAAACCGAACACCTCGGTGGCAAGGCGCCACTCGCGCTCGCGCAACGTGCCCTGGGTGGCCTCCCGAAGTCGGAGAAGGCCGACGCGGGCAAGCGGGTCAACCTGGCCAGAGGCAGAGTGTCCGAGGCATTCGAAGCCCGCCGCATCACGCTGCTGGCCGAGCGCGACGCCGCAGTGCTGGTGGCCGAGGCCATCGACGTGACACTGCCCGCCCGCCGCACCGCTGTCGGCGCCCGGCATCCGATCACGGTCATCTCCGAGCAGGTCGCCGACGTGTTCGTCGCGATGGGCTGGGAGGTCGCCGAGGGCCCCGAGGTGGAGACCGAGCATTTCAACTTCGACGCGCTGAACTTCCTGCCCGACCACCCGGCGCGCACAATGCAGGACACCTTCCACATCGCGCCGGAGGGGTCGCGCCAGGTCTTGCGCACACACACCTCTCCGGTGCAGGTGCGCTCGATGCTGGAACGCGACCTGCCGATCTATGTGGTCTGCCCAGGCCGCACGTTCCGCACCGATGAGCTGGATGCCACGCACACCCCGGTGTTCTCCCAGGTCGAGGGCCTGGCGGTGGACAAGGGGCTGACCATGGCGCACCTGCGCGGCACCCTGGACGCCTTCGCCAGGGCACTGTTCGGGCCGGATACCCGCACGCGCATGCGGCCCAATTATTTCCCGTTCACCGAGCCCTCCGCCGAGGTCGACGTGTGGTTCCCGGACAAGAAGGGCGGTCCCGGCTGGGTCGAATGGGGCGGCTGCGGCATGGTGAACCCGAAGGTGCTGATCGCCAGCGGGATCGATCCCGAGGTGTACAGCGGGTTCGCGTTCGGTATGGGCCTGGAGCGGACCCTGCAGTTCCGCAATGGCATCCCGGATATGCGCGACATCGTCGAAGGCGACGTGCGATTCACGCTGCCCTTCGGTGTCCGGTCCTGATCCCACCCTTCGATCGAGAGAGCGAAACGTCAAGTGCGAGTAGCGCAGTCCTGGCTGACCGACATCATCCAGCGCACCAACCCCGAGTGGTCGGTGACGCCGGAGGAACTCGACGCGGGATTCGTCCGGGTCGGGTTGGAAGTCGAAGAGGTCGACAAGCTCCAGCGCGTCGACGGCGGGGACGGCCGACCGCCGCTGGTGGTCGGCCGGGTCGCCGAGATCACCGAACTGTCCGAGTTCAAGAAACCGATCCGTTTCTGCAAGGTGGACATCGGCAGTGTCGAGTTGCAGGAGATCATCTGCGGCGCACGGAATTTCGCGGTCGGTGACCTGGTTGTCGTGGTGCTGCCCGGCGGTGTGCTGCCGGGGGGATTCCAGATCACCTCGCGCAAAACCTATGGCCAGGTGTCCAATGGCATGATCTGCTCGGTCGCCGAACTCGGCATCGGCAAGGACCACTCCGGCATCCTGGTGCTGGAGCCGGGCACCGCCGAGCCGGGCACCGACGCCAACGAACTGCTCGGCCTGGACGACACGGTCATCGAGCTGAACATCACGCCCGACCGCGGCTACTGCTTCTCGGTGCGCGGGCTGGCGCGCGAATTGGCCTGCGGTTTCGATCTCGACTACGCCGACCCGGCCGTGCGGACGCTGCCCGACTACGAGCAGCCGGCCTGGCCGATTCAGGTCGAGCCGAGTTCGCAGTGCACCCGCTTCGCGGCGCGCCGGGTCACCGGGATCGACCCGACGGCGGTCAGCCCTTGGTGGTTGCAGCGCAGGTTGCTGCTGTCGGGTATCCGCCCGATCTCGCCCGCGGTCGACGTCACCAATTACGTGATGCTCGAGCTCGGGCAGCCGTTGCACGCGTTCGACGCGGAGAAGGTATCCGGCGGCCTGGTGGTCCGCAGTGCCGCGGCGGGGGAGAAGTTGCGCACCCTGGATGATGTCGAGCGAGTTCTGGACATCGAAGATGTCGTGATCGCGGACGATTCCGGCGTCGTCTCGCTGGCCGGTGTGATGGGTGGTGCGAGCACCGAGGTGGGCGCGGACAGCACCGACATCCTGCTGGAGGCGGCCACGTGGAATCCGCTGCGGATCTACCGGACCGCACGCAGGCACAAGTTGGTGTCCGAGGCGGGCAAACGCTACGAGCGTGTGGTCGATCCGGACATCAACGTTGTCGCGCTCGACCGGGCCGCGAGCCTGCTCGCCGAAATCGCGGGTGGCACCGTGGAACCCGTGCTCACCGACGTCCGGCTCCCGGTTCCCGTCGCTGAGGCGATCCGCATCGACATCGATCTGGCCGATCGCGTCGCGGGCGTCACCTACCCGACCGGGACCTCGGCGCGCCGCCTGGCCCAGATCGGCTGCACCGTCGAGGTCGGCGTCAGCGAAACCGGACACGGTCAGCTGGTGGTGACCCCGCCGAGCTGGCGGCCCGACCTGGCTGCGCCCGCGGACCTGGTGGAGGAGGTGCTGCGGCTGGAGGGGCTGGAACAGATCCCGTCCGTGCTGCCCGCCGCTCCGGCTGGGCGCGGGCTCACCCCGGCGCAGCGCCGCCGTCGCGCGGTGAGCCGCGCATTGGCCTTCGCCGGTGCTGTGGAGGTGCCGCCGCCGATGTTCCTCCCCGCCGGTGTTTTCGACACCTGGGGCCTGGACGCCGACGACCCGCGCCGAGTCACCACCCGCGTGCTCAACCCGCTCGATGTGGAACGCGCCGAATTGGCCACCACCTTGCTGCCCGGCCTGCTCGAGGTGGCCGCCCGCAATATCTCGCGGGGCGCGCGTGATCTGGCCATCTACGGCATCGCGCAAGTGGTACTGCCGGGTCCGAACACTCGGGCAGTCGAGGCTCTTGCGGTGGACCGGCGTCCCACCGACGAGGAGATTGCCCAGCTGCTCGGCTCGCTGCCCGATCAGCCGGTGCACGTGGCCGCCGTCCTGACCGGTCGCCGCGAGCCGCGCGGACCGTGGGGACCCGGCCGCCCGGTCGAGGCCGCGGACGCGTTCGCCCTGGCGGACGAGGTCGCCGACGCGGCGGGCGTCACCATCGAGCGCCGCCCCGCCGCTCGCCTGCCCTGGCACCCCGGTCGCTGCGCCGAGTTGGTGGTGGCGGGCGTCGTTGTCGGTCACGCGGGCGAACTGCACCCCGCCGTGCTGGAGCGTTCGGGTCTGCCGCCGCGCACCTGCGCTGTCGAACTCGACCTGGACGCGCTGCCACTGCGGGAAGCCCGGCCGGTGCCGACGGTGTCGCCGTTCCCCGCCGTGCTTCAAGACGTGTCGGTGAGCGTCGAGAAGACGATTCCGGCGGCCTCGGTCGAGTCCGCGCTGCGCGCCGGCGGTGGCGCGCTGCTGGAGGACATCGCCCTGTTCGACGTGTACGAGGGTGCGCAGGCGGGCGAGGGACGCAAGTCGCTCACCTACGCGCTGCGTTTCCGCGCTGCCGATCGGACCCTCACCGAAGACGAGGCCAGCGCGGCGCGGGACGCAGCTGTCGCGGTGGCGGCCGACGCGGTGGGTGCGGTGTTGCGCAGCTGAGGCGAGACTGTGCGGTCGCATGGCCCGTGCTACCCGCCTGACGCCGCGCCGCTGACCGGGAGTAAGAACGGGGCATGCGACATCCGGCCAGTCCGATCCTCAACGCGCTGACCTACCTGCCGGAACGGACAATCGCGCAGACTCCGGCGCTGCTGGGCATGGACTACACCGATCTGTCCCTGCGCACGGTGGATGGGGAGACCTTGCATGCGTGGTGGATTCCGGCGCGGAATTCGGTCGGGCACGTCCTGTTCGCGCATGGCAATGCGGGCAACATCGGTGACCGGGTGGCGCTGTTCGCGTTGCTGACCGAGGCGGGGCTCGACGTGCTGGCTTTCGACTACCGCGGGTACGGGCGCAGCACCGGAAGGCCCAGTGAACACGGCACCTATCTCGATGCCCGCGCGGCCCGCGCGGCGCTGCTGGCGCAACCCGGTGTCGATCCGAATCATGTGTTGTACCTGGGGAAGTCGCTCGGCGGCGGCGTCGTGCTCGAGCTGGCGCAGCAGCACCCACCGGCCGGGTTGCTGCTGATGTCCACCTTCACCGGCCTGCGCGACGCGGCGCGCTCGGTGTACCCGTTCCTGCCCGCACCGCTGATCCCGAACGCGTACCCGAATGAACGACGCATCCGCGAGCTGCGTGCCCCGGTGCTGATCATGCACGGAGACCAGGACGAACTGTTGCCGTTGCGGCACGCGCAACGGCTCTACGCCGCGGCCAGGGAGCCGAAACGGCTCGTTGTGTTTCCCGGCGCGGGACACAACGACCTCATCGTCGTGGGCGGCTCGGCCTGGTTCGAGCTGGTGCGGAACTGGGCGCATCCGCTCGTCCGACCGTGATCGACGCCCGAGCCGGCACCGCTGCGTAGCCTGGCGTCATGGGTGACAACAGCGATATCGCGAGCCGGTTGGCCGGACTGTCCGACCCGGAATTGGCGGGTGTCCTGCTGGTCGCGACCGCGGGACGGTCCGGGTTCGCGGCAGTTCACGCGGCGCTGGTCGGACTGCTCGAATCCGGTGCTGCCGGCCGCCCGGTGGATGTGACTGCTGCCACGTCATCCGGGGATGCTTCGCCGCCCGTTTCGGTGCCGGAGGTGTCCGGGCAGGTCGGCGGTGCTTCCTCGGTACCGGTACCGCCGCCGGGTGGGTCCGCACCCGTGGGGAGCGGTGGATATTCGGCTTCGGGCGTGCCGACTTTCGAGTCGGTTCGCGATAAGGTCGAGCAGCGCTTCGGCACCGCGCAAGGAATGGGCGAACTCGACCGGCGAACTCCTGCGGGCCGCAGCGTGGACGAACAATGGGAGGCACGCGAGAAGGCCGCGCGTGAGCGCCTGGATCGGATTCGGAAGTCATTGCACGGCAATGACCCGGACCAGCCGTGATCCGTGCCGGGCGCGCCGGACGACCGTGATGGGTGGAATGCTATGAGCGAGCCGCGTGCGGTCGCCGAACGGCTGTTGGACGCCCAGGTAGCCTTCGTCCTCGCCGAGGTGACCGGCGACCGCTTCGCCGAGGTGATCGCCCGCGACACCGAAGCCGTGCTGGCCGTCGCCGACACGCTCGTCTTCCGCGATATCGTCGAGGTCGAGCAGGCCAAGCAGACCGTCCGCACCGTCATCGAGCTGATCGGCGGCAGCCCGGTGCTCGCCGACATGGTCGGGGTGTTCGCCGACTCGATCTACGACCACATCGGCGCCAACCACGACTACACGCTCGGCGAGGTGGTCGACCGCGAGCCGGTCGAGGCGCTGTTGGAGAAGATCTTCGGTATGCACCAGGCGCAGGAGCGCATCCTGGACCGGCTCACCGAGAGCCCGCTGGTCGCCACCGTCGCCTCGAAGTTCGTGGACAAGCTGGTCAACGACTTCATACAGGCCAATCGGGAACGCGCGGAGAAGATCCCGGGCGTCTCCTCGCTCATGTCGCTGGGCCAGTCCGCCGCCAATCGGGCGAAGAGGGTCGCTGCCGACAGCACCTTCGTGGGCGACCTCGCGGGCAAAGGCGCGCTGTTCGCGCTCAAGCGCACCAACAACGCGATCCGCGAGATGCTGCGCGACGCACCGGTGCACGACGCCGCGATGGAGTTCTGGGATCTACACGCCGACGAACCGGTCAGCGGGCTGCGCGAGTATCTGACCCAGTGTGATCTCAACGAGCTGGTGCTGCTGTGCTACGAAATCGCCGTCACCACCCGCGAAAAGCCGTACTTCGGGCTGCTCGTGGACGAATGTGTCGAGGTTTTCTACACCAAGTACGGCGACTACACGCTGGCGGCCATGCTGCCCGAACTCGGTCTCGGTGGCGACGACCTCGCCAAGGAAATTCTGCGCTACGGCCCGGCGGTCATCGAGGGCGCGAAGCGGGAAGGCGTTCTGGCCCAGCTGATTCGGGAGCGCCTGGCGCCGTTCTATACCTCCGACGCGGTGCTCGGCATCCTCGGCGGGGAATAAGCGCGCCGCTAGGCCGGTAGCGCCGGGACGATCGCCTCGCCGACCTGCGCCAGCCGCTCGCAAGGACTTTGTCCGGCGTTCTTGTTCACCAGCGTCAGCTGCAGCAAACCTTGCCCGGCGGCGAACAGCACGTCGCACATCTGATCCTTGGCAGCGCCTTCGACGCGGAACTGGCGGCCCGCGCGTCCGGCGATGGTGATGTCCTGGAAGTCGACGTTGCCCGGCTTGCGCTCGAACTCGGCCGCGGATGCGCTGGTGGAGAATACGCCGAGGGTGTAGTCGGCGCCTTTCCATCCGCAGATCTCCCAGCCGGGTTGTTCGACGCCGCCGACGCCGACCTGCTTGGTGGCGGGGTCGAGTCCGGCTGTCGTCAACGCGTTCTCCGGGATACCGGTGCACGGGTCGAACAGCTGGGCTTGCGTACCGGTCGCGCCCTTGGCTTGTGTGCTGGTCGCGGCCGGTGACCCGCTGGACGCGTCGCCGCCGCAGGCGGCCAGTCCGAGCGCGAGTGCTACCGCCAAGGGAACCAACGTGATTCGGTGCGCCATCCGCTCTCTTACCCTTCGCAGTGTCGGGCCGGACTGTACCAAAGCCGCGCCCGGCCCGGTACCTGTCGTGCGTGATCGAGCCGGTTCGCCAGGATGTCGTTCACCAGCGTCGACTTGCCCGATCCGGATACGCCGGTCACCGCGGTGAGCACGCCGAGCGGGAAGCTGACAGCGATGCCCCGGAGATTGTGCTCGTTCGCCCCGACCACGGTGAGCTGGCGCTTCTTGGTCACCAGCCCGGCTCCGAAGCAGCCGGGTCGAGGTCGCTCAGGAGACCATCTCGCGGCAGTGCGGGGTGCCGGTCTGCAGATTACGCGCCCGCGGGAGCCCACCTGCGCTTTTGTCGACTCCAGGGCTCGAGGCCACCCTCGGTTCGGCGTCCGCCGGGTCGAGTAGCCCCGCGGTCCGGAGGACAATACTGTCTGACTATGGGCGAATCGACGATCGACACCCCACAGGACGCCATCCGGCCGCTGCGCGATGACATCCGGTTCCTGGGTGGTGTGCTCGGCGACACCATCCGTGACCACGAGGGCCCGGAGGTTTTCGACCTCATCGAGCGGGTGCGCGTCGAGGCATTTCGAGTGCGCCGCGAAGAGGTCGGGCGCAGCGCTGTCGCGCAAATGCTGAACGGTGTCGACATCGCGGTAGCTCTGCCGCTCATCCGCGCGTTCAGCTATTTCGTCCTGCTGGCCAACCTGGCCGAGGATATTCAGCGTGACCGCCGCCGTGCCGCGCACGAGGCGGCCGGTGAGCCGCCGCAGGATTCGTCGCTCGCGGCGACCTACCGCAAGCTGGACGCGGCGGCGCCGGCCGGCGACCGGGTGGCCGATCTGCTGGCCGACGCGCTGGTGTCGCCGGTGATCACCGCACACCCGACGGAGACCCGCCGCCGCACCGTCTTCGACGTGCAAGCCCGGATCACCGAGTTGATGCGCCGCCGTCGTTACACCGAGGGCGAACGCGAGCGCGCCGAGCTCGAGTTGCGGATCCGTCGTCAGGTGCTCAGCTTGTGGCGCACGGCGCTGATCCGGTTGGCCCGCTTGCGCATCCAGGATGAGATCTCGGTGGGGTTGCGCTATTACGACCTCACCCTGTTCGACGTGATTCCGGCGATCAATGCCGAAGTGCGCGCCGCGCTGCGTTCACGCTGGCCCGGTGTCGAGCTGCTGGCGCGTCCGATCCTGCGGCCCGGGTCATGGATCGGCGGCGACCGGGACGGAAACCCGTACGTCACCGCCGATGTTGTGCGTCAGGCCGCCTACCGCGCCGCGGGTGTCGCCTTCGAGCGCTACCTGCACGAGCTGGTCGAGTTGGAGAAGACGCTGTCGCTGTCGGCCCGGCTGGTCGCGGTGACGCCCGAGGTGGCCGCGCTCGCCGAGCCGGGATATCCCGATCCGGCCACGCACGCCGACGAGCCGTATCGCCGTGCGCTGCACCATATTCGCGCTCGCCTGACCGCTACCGCACAGGCCGCGCTCGGGGCGGTCGCGCCGAACGGATCGGATGTCGCGGCGCGGCCGTATCCGACCCCGCAGGCGGTCTTGGACGACCTCGACGCCGTGGACGCCTCGCTGCGGCGCAGCGGCGATGGCGTGCTCGCCGACGACCGTCTCGCCTCGCTGCGCCACGCGCTGGAGACGTTCGGTTTCCACTTGCAAAGTCTGGACTTGCGGCAGAACTCCGAGATACACGAGCAAGTGGTTGCGGAGCTGCTGGCTTGGGCGGGGGTGCACCCGGACTACGCGAGTCTGCCGGAGACCCGGCGGGTGGAGCTGCTCGCGGCCGAGCTGCGCACCCGCCGCCCGTTGCTCGGTCCGCAGGCGCGGTTGAGCGACGTGGCCGCCAAGGAACTCGACATCGTCCGCGCGGCACGGGATGTGGTGCGGACTCTCGGCGCGGAAGCGGTGCCGAACTACATCATCAGCATGTGCACGTCGGTCAGCGACGTCCTGGAAGCCGCCCTGCTGCTGAAAGAAGGCGGACTGCTCGACCCGGGCGAGCCGGACGGCCCGCCGAGCTGTTCGGTGGGCATCGTGCCGCTGTTCGAGACCATCGAGGACCTCGGGGCGGGGGCAACTACGCTGTCCGCCGCGCTGGAGGTTCCGGTCTACCGTGAGCTGGTGGTGGCACGGGGGATGCGTCATGAAGTGATGCTCGGCTATTCCGACTCCAACAAAGACGGCGGGTACCTCGCCGCCAACTGGGCGTTGTACCGGGCGGAGCTGGACCTGGTCGAGGTGGCTCGCGAGACGGGAATCCGGTTGCGGCTGTTCCACGGTCGCGGCGGGACGGTGGGCCGTGGCGGTGGTCGTAGCTACGACGCGATCCTCGCTCAGCCTGCGGGTGCGGTGCGCGGTTCGCTGCGACTCACCGAGCAGGGGGAGGTGATTGCTGCCAAATACGCCGAACCCGGTGCGGCGCACCGCAATCTGGAGTCGCTGATCGCGGGCACTCTGGAGTCGACATTGCTGGACGTGGAAGGCCTCGGCCCTGACGCGGAGCCGTCCTACGCGATCATGGACGATCTGGCGGCCCGCGCCCGGGCGGCGTATTCGCGGCTGGTGCACGAAACTCCTGGTTTCGTGGAGTATTTCCGCCGGTCCACGCCCGTCGCCGAGGTCGGCGACCTGAACATCGGCAGCCGGCCCGCGTCGCGTAAGCCGACCAGCTCGGTCTCCGACCTGCGCGCCATCCCGTGGGTGATGTCGTGGAGCCAGGCGCGGGTGATGCTGCCCGGTTGGTACGGCACCGGCGCTGCGCTGGAGCAGTGGATCGGCGGCGACCCGCAGCGTCTGGCGACCCTGGCGGATCTGTACCGGCGCTGGCCGTTCTTCCGGACGGTGCTGTCCAACCTGGCCCAGGTGATGGCCAAGAGCGACTTGGACATCGCTGCCCGCTATGCCGAGCTCGTCGACGACGTGGCACTGCGGGAGCAGATCTTCGGCATGATCCGCGACGAGCACGCCAGGACCATCCGCATGCACGCCGCCATCACCGGCAACGACCATCTGCTGGCCGACAACCCCTCCCTGGCCGAGTCCATCCACAACCGCTTCCCGTACCTGGAGCCGCTCAACCAGATGCAGGTGGAACTGCTGCGCCGCCTGCGCGCCGGGGACGACTCGGAATTGGTCAGGCGTGGCATCCTGCTGACCATGAACGGCCTGGCCACCGCCCTGCGCAACTCCGGCTGAGCAGCCTACAATGAATCCGGGCCGGCCCTCCCACACTGTTGAAGCGGGGGATGAGGAGGCGTGTCTGTGATGGCGAAAATACTTTTTGTGATCTCGGGAGCCACATACCTCGTCTTGAAGGATGGCACCAGGTACGCGACCGGCTATTGGGCCGAGGAGTTCGCTCGGCCGTACAAGACGCTCACCGACGCAGGCCATGAGGTCGTGGTCGCGACACCACGCGGGGTCACGCCGAACGTCGACATGATGAGCCTGCGCCCCGCTATGGCAGGCGGCGAGCAGGGAGCCCTCGATCTGGAGGCCATCATTCGTTCCGCGGAGACGATGCGCCGGCCACTGCAACTCTCCGACGTCCGGGTCGAAGACTACGACGCGGTCTACCTGCCCGGCGGTCACGGCCCGATGCAGGACCTCTGTGTAGATGCCGACGCCGGCCGGATATTGAGCGCACAGCTCGCCTCGGGCAGACCACTCGCGATCGTCTGTCACGCTCCCGCGGCGATGCTGGCCACCAGAATCCACGGTGAGTCGCCCTTCAAGGGCTATCGGGCAACGTGTTTCACCAACGAAGAGGAAGAGGGCGTCGGACTCGCCGACAAAGCGCAGTGGCTACTCGAGGACGAGCTGAAGGAAAAGGTCGGCATCGAGTTCAGCCGTGGCGAGATCTGGAAGCCCTACCTTGTGGAGGACAGAAATCTGTTCACCGGGCAGAACCCCCAGTCGGCCGAGGTCCTGGCGGAGCGGCTGATGAAGGAGTTCGCGTGACGCGCAAGCCCACCCCGCCGCTAGCGATCCGGTCCGCCACCGTCAACCGGCTGCGCCGTCGATCAGCGCGCGCGCCAACCGGTCCAGCGCAGGGCGTGGATCGAAGTCCGGTGCCGGATCGACCAGCTGGTGCAGGATGATTCCGTCGAACTGGTCGACGAGGATCTGCGTTGTCGACTGGTCGGCGCCGAATCCCGCCACCAGGGTTGCGACCCAGTCGGCCAGCCGACGGTGTCCACGCCGCACGGTCTCGCGCAGCGCGGGCGAGGTCCGTGCTTCGAGGAACATGGCATAACGGGCCAGGGTTCGCACCCGGTCGGTCCGCGCTGCGCGTACGGCGAAGGAGGTCATGCCGTCGACGAGTTCGTTGATCGTGCGCGGTACCGGCTGCCGGCCGAGTATCACCCAGTCGGTGTGGTCGCGTGCTTCGAGCCGCTCGGCGATGCCGATCAGCAGCGCCTCCCGCGTGCGGAAGTAGTTGGAGGCCGACCCGGCGGGCATCCCCGCGGCTTCATCGACCGCGCGGTGGGTGAGCGCGCGGATGCCGCGAGATCCCAGCAGATCGATCGCCGCGTCCAGGACGAGTTCGCGTTTGGTGGCCACTCCGCGATACTACATCGGTAGTGATCGGCGTTGCCGCCGCAGATCTGCGTCGTGAGCAGGACTGTGTCAGGTAGGCGGCAGAGCGCTTCGTCGACTGATGGACGCCGGTCATGGCGGTCGGGCAGTCGCGCAAACCCTTGTGTCTACCGCTGCCGCCGGCCGTACCGTCGTCTCTATGACCAGTTGGAGCCGATTCACCGAAGAAGCGCCGCACGTCGCCGAGATCTTCCTGCGCAGGCACCGTGCCGCGGGCAATTTATGCATGCTCGGCACGCTCCGTTCCGACGGATACCCGCGGATCAGTCCGGTCGAGCCGCGCATCTTCGAGGACTACCTCGTCATCGTGGGCATGCCGGGGACCACCAAGTTCCGCGATCTGGCCCGGGATCCGCGCTTCTGCCTGCACACCGCCACCGTGGACACGAACGTCGGCGACGGCGACGCCAAACTCTTCGGTACCGTGGTCGACCTGTCCGACCGGGACCTGCACGCCCGCTTCGCCCAGCACCTGTTCGACGAGAGCGAGTTCGACATCCGCGGCCAAGAGTTCGACCATTTCTACGTCGCCGATCTCACCGGAGCCTCGACCGTAGAGCTCATCGACAACCGCCTCGACATCACCATCTGGAAGCCCACCGAGGGCGAGCGCGTGGTGCACAAGGACTGAATTCAGCGAGCGCGAAGGTCGCCGCACCGGCCGATCGGAGTGGGGTGGGACACTTCGCCGCCGCAGCTGACAATTCGACCCGCTACCGCCGGTGCGCTGCATGGTCGATGCCGAATCCCCTGGTCACGGGCGTGGCACGTACCGTTGCCGGTACGGTTTGCGCAATTCGAGGCCGGGTATCACCCTGCCTGTGACCGAGCCGGGCAACCCAGGCCGTGAATGAGCTTGCACTGTCATGCATAATCATCACATGGTTGATTCCTCGGACATGCCCAACCCGACCGGACCCGTCATCCGGGTCGCGGTGGCCGGTGCCAGTGGGTACGCGGGCGGTGAAGTGCTGCGTCTGCTGCTGGAGCATCCGGCCTACCGAGCCGGGCGTCTCGTCATCGGGGCGCTCACCGCCGGGGCGAATGCCGGAGCCACCCTGGGGGAGTTGCAGCCGCATCTGCTGCCGCTGGCCGACCGGGTGCTGGCGCCGACGACGGTCGCCGAACTGGCCGGGCACGACGTGGTCTTCCTGGGGCTGCCACATGGGCAATCGGCCGCCATCGCCGCGGAATTGCCCGGGTACGCGGTGATCATCGACTGTGGCGCCGACTTCCGGCTCACCGACCCGAAGGCATGGGAGCGGTACTACGGCGGTGCGCACGCGGGCAGCTGGCCCTACGGCCTGCCCGAACTACCCGGTAACCGGGAAAAACTGCGCGGCGCCACGCGGATCGCGGTCCCCGGGTGCTATCCCACCGTGGCCAGCCTCGCGTTGGCCCCCGCCGTCGCCGCGGGCATCGTGGAGCCATCTGTGCATGTGGTCGCGGTGAGCGGCACGTCGGGCGCGGGCCGCAAGCTGGACGTGGGGCTGCTGGGGTCGGAAGTCATGGGTTCGGCGCGGGCATACGGCATCGCGGGCGCGCATCGGCACACGCCGGAAATCGTGCAGAACCTGACGGCGGCGGGTGGAATGGACGTCACGGTGTCGTTCACCCCAGTGCTCGCGCCGATGCCGCGCGGCATCCTCGCCACCTGCACCGCGCCGACCCGCGTCGACGCCGCGCAGGCGCGCTCCGTCTACGAGAAAGCCTATGCCGACGAACCTTTCGTGCATTTGCTGCCGGAAGGCGTTCTCCCGCAGACCGGTTCGGTGCTCGGCTCGAACGCCGTCACCTTGCAAGTGGCCGTGGACGCCGACGCCGGTCTGCTCGTGGTGATCGCCGCGATCGACAACTTGACCAAGGGCACCGCGGGCGCCGCGGTGCAATCTATGAACCTCGCCCTCGGATTCGACGAGACCGCAGGACTTTCCATCGTAGGAGTGGCACCGTGACGACAACCGAGACCGCGAGCGGCAAGCTGGTCCGGACCCAGGGGGTGACCGCACCGCTCGGCTTCCGCGCGGCGGGGATCGCCGCGGGCATCAAGGCCAGCGGCAAGCCGGACCTCGCGCTGGTGTTCAACGAAGGCCCGGAATGCCCGGCCGCGGGCGTATTCACCCGTAACAAGGTGAAGGCGGCGCCGGTACTGTGGTCGCAGCAGGTGCTGACCGGTAAGCGGTTGCGCGCGGTGATCCTGAATTCCGGCGGCGCCAACGCGTGTACCGGCCCGGCCGGATTCCAGGACACACACAAGACCGCCGAAGAACTCGCGCTCGCGCTGAGCAACTGGGGCACCGAGACCGGCGCGGGGGAGATCGCGGTCTGCTCGACCGGGCTGATCGGCGACCGGCTCCCGATGGACAAGCTGATTCCCGCCGTCACGGAGATCGTGCACGAGATGGGCGGCGGCCTGTCCGGCGGCTCGGACGCCGCGTGGGCCATCATGACCACCGACACCGTGCCGAAGGAAGCGGCGTTCCATCACCGCGACAAGTGGAACGTCGGCGGTATGGCCAAGGGCGCGGGCATGCTGGCGCCGTCGCTGGCGACCATGCTGGTGGTGCTCACCACCGACGCCGCGGTCACCGCCGACCAGCTCGACCACGCCCTGCGCAAGGCCACCGCGCGCACCTTCGACCGGCTCGATGTCGACGGCTCCTGCTCCACCAACGACAGCGTGCTGCTGCTGGCCAACGGCGCCAGCGAGGTCACCCCCAGCCAGGCGGAACTCGACGCCGCCGTGCTCGCGGTCTGCGACGACCTGGCCGCCCAGCTGATGGCCGACGCCGAGGGCGTCACCAAGCGGGTGCGGGTCACCGTCGCCGGAGCGGCGAGCGAGGACGAGGCGGTGGCCGCCGCGCGCACGGTAGCCCGCGACAGCCTGGTCAAGACGGCGATGTTCGGCTCCGACCCGAACTGGGGCCGGGTGCTGGCGGCGGTCGGCATGGCGCCGGTGACGCTCGACCCGAACCGGATCTCGGTGTCGTTCAACGGAAATCCGGTGTGTGTGGATGGCATCGGCGCGCCGGGTGCCCGCGAGGTCGACCTGTCCGGCGCCGACGTCGAGGTGCTGATCGACCTGAACGTCGGCTCCGCGACCGCGACCATCCGCACCACCGACCTGTCACACGATTACGTCGAAGAGAACTCGGCCTACAGCTCATGAGCCAGGTACTGCACACGCTCTCCGCGCTGGACAAAGCACACGTTCTGGCCGACGCTCTGCCGTGGTTGCAGAAGTTCCGGGACAAGATCGTCGTCGTGAAATACGGCGGCAACGCCATGGTCGACGAGAACCTCAAGCAGGCCTTCGCCGCCGACATGGCCTTCCTGCGTACGGTCGGTGTGCATCCGGTGGTGGTGCACGGTGGTGGCCCGCAGATCAGCGCGATGCTGCAGAAGCTCGGTCTGCGCGGCGAATTCCGTGGCGGCTTCCGGGTGACCACACCCGAGGTGATGGATGTGGTGCGGATGGTGCTGTTCGGTCAGGTCGGCCGCGAGCTGGTCGGTCTGATCAACGCGCACGGCCCGTACGCGGTGGGCATCTCCGGCGAGGACGCCGGGCTGTTCACCGCCACCCGCCGCACCGTCGAGGTGGACGGCGAGCCGACCGACATCGGCCTGGTCGGCGACGTCACCGAGGTGAACCCGGACGCCGTGCTCGACCTCATCGGCGCCGGCCGCATCCCGGTCGTGTCGACCATCGCGCCGGACGCCGACGGCGTGGTGCACAACATCAACGCCGACACCGCCGCCGCGGCCCTGGCCGAGGGCATCGGCGCGGAGAAATTGGTGGTGCTCACCGACGTCGAAGGCCTGTACACGAACTGGCCGGACCCCTCGTCGCTGACCACGCGGATCGACACGGCCGCGCTGGCCGAGTTGCTCCCGAGCCTGGATGCGGGCATGGTGCCCAAGATGGAAGCGTGCCTGCGTGCCGTGCGTGCGGGCGTGCCGAACGCGCATGTGATCGACGGACGGGTCCCGCACGCGGTATTGCTGGAACTGTTCACCGGAGAAGGAATCGGAACGATGGTCACGCTCGCCCCGAATGGGCCGGGCTCGCCGGACGGAACGAAACAATGAGCACAGCTGAATTGCAGAAGCGCTGGTCCGCCGCGCTGATGAACAACTACGGCACCCCGGAGGTCGCGCTGGTGCGCGGCGCGGGCGCGGTGGTCTACGACGCGGACGGCCGACGCTACGTCGACTTCATCGGCGGTATCGCGGTCAACAGCCTCGGTCACGCGCACCCGGCGATCCTCGAGGCGGTCACCCAGCAACTCGGCACGCTCGGGCACGTCTCGAACCTGTACGCCAGCGAGCCGGTGGTCGAGCTGGCCGAGCGGTTGCTCGCGCACTTCGGCGACGGTGAGGGCCGGGCGTTCTTCTGCAACTCCGGCACCGAGGCGGTCGAGGCGGCGTTCAAGATCACGCGGCTGACCGGACGGCACAAGGTCGTCGCGTGCGAGGAGGCCTTCCACGGCCGCACCATGGGCGCGCTCGCGCTCACCGGCCAGCAATCCAAGCGGACGCCGTTCGAGCCGCTGCCACCCGGTGTCGTGCACGTGCCTTATGGTGACGCCGCCGCGCTGGAGGCCGTGGTCGACGAGAACACCGCTGCGGTGTTCCTGGAGCCGATCATGGGGGAGAGCGGAGTGGTGGTGCCGCCGCTCGACTATTTGGCCAAGGCGCGCGAGATCACCACACGCAACGGGGCGCTGCTGGTGCTCGACGAGGTGCAGACCGGCATCGGCCGCACCGGCACGTTCTACGCGCATCAGGCGGTGGGCGTCGTCCCGGACGTGATGACCCTGGCCAAGGGGCTCGGCGGCGGACTGCCCATCGGTGCCGTGTTGGCCAACGGGCGTGCGGCCGAGTTGCTCACCCCCGGCACGCACGGGACCACCTTCGGCGGGAACCCGGTGTCCGCTGCGGCCGCGCTCGCGGTGCTGCGCACGATCGACGACACCGACCTGCTTTCGCACGTGGAGTCGGTCGGCAAGCGGCTCAGCGACGGCATCGAGCAACTGGAGCACCCGCTGGTCGCCTCGGTGCGCGGTGCGGGTCTGTTGCTGGGCATCGTGCTCACGGACAAGGTGGCGGCGCGGGTCGAGGCGCGGGCGCGGGCAGCGGGGTATCTCGTCAACCCGGCCCAGCCCGATGTGATCCGCCTCGCGCCGCCGCTGGTGCTCACCGAGACCCAGGCGGAGAATTTCGTCGCCGATCTGCCGGGGATCCTCGACGGTGCCCTCGAGGACGCGAAGGGGGCTGCGGCGCAATGACTTCCGTGCGGCACTTCCTACGCGACGATGACGTCAGCCCGGCCGAGCAGGCCGAGATCCTCGCGCTAGCAGCCGAACTCAAGAAGGCGCCGCAGTCGCGGCGACCGCTCGAGGGTCCGCGCGGTGTCGGGGTGATCTTCGAGAAGAACTCCACCCGCACCAGATTCTCCTTCGAGATGGGCATCGCCCAGCTCGGCGGGCACGCCGTGGTCGTCGACGGCCGCGACACCCAGCTGGGCCGGGAAGAGACGCTCGGCGACACCGGCCGGGTCCTCTCGCGCTACGTGGACGCGATCGTGTGGCGCACCTTCGAGCAGTCGCGCCTGGACGAAATGGCCGCCACCGCAACGGTTCCGGTGGTCAACGCACTGTCCAACGAGTTCCATCCGTGCCAGGTGCTCGCCGATCTGCAGACGCTGGCCGAGCGCAAGGGCGACCTGACCGGTCGCGAACTCGCCTACTTCGGCGACGGCGCCAACAACATGGCGCACTCGCTGCTGCTCGGCGGCGTCACAGCGGGCCTGAACGTGACCATCGCCGCCCCTGCCGGATTCGAGCCGCTGCCCTGGATCGTGGAGGCCGCGCGTAAGCGGGCCGCCGAGACCGGCGCCACCATCACGCTGACCGGCGATCCGGTCGCCGCCGCGTGGGGCGCCGATGCCCTGGTCACCGACACCTGGACCTCCATGGGCCAGGAGAACGACGGCCTGGACCGGGTCGGCCCGTTCCGGCCGTTCCAGCTCAACGCCGAGCTGCTCGCGCACGCCAAGCCGGATGCCGTTGTGCTGCACTGCCTTCCCGCGCATCGCGGCGAGGAAGTCACCGACGAGGTGCTCGACGGCCCGCACAGCGTGGTCTGGGACGAGGCCGAGAACCGGCTGCATGCGCAGAAGGCGCTGCTAGTCTGGTTGCTGGAGCGACGATATGGGAGCGCGGCGTGAGGCCCGAGCGATCACGCCGCCCGGGATCGAACAGGGTTGCGCTGTGAGTATCTCGCAGGCGGAGTCCGGGCGGGGCGGTCCCGCCATCGCCCGGACCCGAGCCGGCCGTCAGTCCCGCATCATCGAACTGCTGTCGGCCCACGCGGTGCGCAGCCAGACCGAGCTGGCCGCCCTGCTGGCCGCCGAAGGTATCGAAACCACCCAGGCGACTTTGTCCCGGGACCTGGACGAACTGGGTGCGGTGAAGCTGCGTGCCGCCGACGGCGGTGCGGGTGTCTACGTGGTGCCCGAGGACGGCAGCCCGGTACGCGGTGTCACCGGCGGCACCGACCGGTTGTCCAAATTACTCGGCGACCTGCTGGTTTCCACCGACGCCAGCGGCAACATCGCGGTCCTGCGCACTCCGCCCGGCGCCGCGCACTACCTCGCCAGCGCCCTGGACCGCGCCGCCCTGCCCTACATCGTCGGCACCATCGCGGGCGACGACACCATCGCCGTCATCGCGCGCGAGCCGCTGACCGGCGCAGAGGTGGCCGCGAAGATCGAACAGCTGGCTTGAAGGCGGCGGCAGGTTTCGGGGAGTGGACCAGCCGACTTCCTGGTGTGTCGGAGATATGTCCCCTAATGTAGGTATGTACCTACATTAGGGGTGATGTCGATGACCACAATGAGCGCGCGTGAGTTCAATCGCGACGTCAGCGCGGCGAAACGCGCTGCTGCCCACGGCCCGGTCGTGATCACCGATCGCGGCGCGGATGCCTTCGTGCTGCTCTCGATCGAGGAGTACCGGAGGTTGCGGGCGGACAGTCAGGACCTCGTGTCACGGTTGAGCATGGAGAACGACGATATCGACTTCGATCCGGCTCCGCTTGGTGTCGAGCTGAAGGTTCCAACGCTGTGACATTCTTGCTCGATACGAACGTCATCAGCGAGTTGCGGAAATCGTCTCAGGTGGCGGATCAGTCGGTTCGTGCGTGGGTTGCGGGTCGAAAGCCGTCGGAGCTGTATTTGAGCGTCATCACTGTGATGGAAATCGAGATCGGCATCAGCCGGGTCGAACGACGTGACTCGACGCAGGCAAAGCGCCTGCGGATGTGGCTGGAGGACAAGGTGCTCGACGCATTCGCGGGCCGGATTCTCGATCTCGACCTGTCAGCCGCGCGCCGCGCGGCGCAGCTGCATGTGCCGGACCCTCGCCCCGAGCGTGACGCCATGATCGCCGCGACTGCCAGCGAACACGGCATGACGGTCGTCACGCGAAACGCGAAGGATTTCGGCCCGATGGGCGTGCCGGTGATCGACCCATGGAATATCTGAATATCGCGACACCGCACCATCAAGCCCGAAGAGCCCCATCAACTGCTCCGGTCATTGCAGTGAGCGCGGCAGTGATCTCGTCTGCGTTGAATCCTGTACGATAGCGGGCTTCTAGGCTTCCCAGTCGCTCCCAGGTGGTAGCGAGGAGAGGAGGCCATAGTTCGCAGATGTACCTCGGCGCATATCGCACAGCTTCGCCATCCAAAACGCGGGTATCTGCCTGCGACTCCGGTTGATCTACGTCCTGGTCGCTGACAACAATTCTGACCCGAGCCTGCGGTTCTATATCTCTCGGAATAGATTTCACTAGTTCATACAGAAACGTATTGATCTCGCGAGTCCAGCCCTGTTCGGCCATCGAATCCCTCCTGACATTCGCCATTTGGCGGGTCAACTGCCTGACAATTTCGAAATATTCACCAGCTATAACAAACTCGATACCAGATCGACTCGCACCCATTTCGGCCTCCATTCGTATCACTTCATGGGGTGCGGGACGAAAACCGTTGGAGCGACAATGCGCTGACCCGGATCATCGACGTATCCAAGCTGCTCACCGCTTGGATACGTGCATCTTCCGCAAGCGAGCGATTTTTCAGTTCGTATCATTTTCTCATTCGGCGGCCCGGTGCAGGTAAATTCCTCTATTCTCATCAAGATAGCACTGCCACCGCTGCTCGAGCCCAAGCATCCCGGGCATGCTTCCCGTCGGCGGTGGAATGAAAGTCACGAACTGACCGACTTCTTCCGGGTAAGCGAAGTCGGCGAAAATAAGGTCCACCATCTTGAATAGATCTTCGAAATCTTCTTGATGTTCATGCACCCAAGCAAGCGCCAAATAGGTCCACACCCGGTGGTCGTGGTCGGCAAGTTTTTCCATCAAATCGGTAACCCGGTACAGCTCATCGGAGAGAAGTAGCGAGAGATCCTCAACCACATCCATCTTCGTAGGTGCCGGAATTACACTTGTCAGTGCCAGTGCGACAACATCTTCCGACGTCAGCCATTCATGTTCATAGCCATATCGAAGCTCACCTGGCGTCAACTTTGCCCAGTCAGCGACGAACAACGCCGGGATATTAAATTTCACCGAGTGGCTCGAATCGCTCATGCCTGGCACAGCGGGTGCTGCATCATACGATGCTGTGAGTTGGACGGATGGTGCGCTGCAGCTGATCCGGCCCGAGTTCACGGAACTTCGACCAGCGCAGCGGCTCGGTGTCGGCGTCATAGATCGGATTCTCGATCGCCCGCGCGCTACGGTGGGCCTTGCGCTCCTTGGCGGTCTGTAAATCATCGAGACGCTTGAGGAACATCAGGTAGGTGATCTGCTCGATCACCTCCAGCGGATTCGAGATACCGCCCGACCAGAACGCATTCCACAACTGGTCGATCTTGCTCCGCAGTTCCCCGGTAATCATAGGATGAGGTTATATCGGAGGCTGCCGACAGGTTGCGGAGACCGAGGTCTTCGGGCCGCAACGTGCAAAGGTCCGCGTATGGGCAGCCGGGCCGCCGTCGTCGCGGGTGCGGTATCCCATCGTGGCCGCGGCTCCCTGCACCCGCGCTGCTCGGCGGGCTATCGAGTCGCGCCCAGTCGAGCGCCATACGGCTGACCGCGACACTACCGAGGTGAGTGCCGATCAGAGTGTGACGCCGACCCACCCGGCGAAGCTCCCCATGACGAAGCGCGAGAACCGAGAAGACCGATGAGTAGTACACCGATTCAGCCGCGGACGCTGACCGACCTCGAAGCCAGCGTTATCAGCAAGCTGCTGTCGTCGGGCGCAGCCAGCGCCCCCGACTTGCTGGCGCAGGTGCCGTATTCGCAGGTCGTCGCGACCTGGGGTGTCGGTTCACCTAGCGTCGATTTGACGGTGCGCCCCGGTGCGGTGCAAGCATCCGGTTCATCGGACGGGATTTTCGCCAGCGGAGCGGTCACCGACCACAACGGAGCACCGATCGGCGAGGTCATTTTGTGGGTCGAGAACGGCTGGCTCAGCGGAATCGAGTACGCCTGGTATACGAACGAACGCCCACACGCGCTCCCAGAGCCTGGTCAGATCGAATAACCGGTGGCCGACAATTGGCTTTTGCCATGATTATCTGGCCGAGGTCGGGGGACTTTCAGCGGTTCCGATGACAACAGACTCGATCTGGGCAGTGACGGTGACCGGCAGCGAGTGACCGGAGGTCGCTTGGAGGTACTACCCCTCCCCACACGTGAATTGCATAACCAGCACCAGCTTTTCGCCGCGGGATACTTCGTCGCGCTGAGTGTCCGAGAGCTTGTCGACTGTGCGTAGGGCGTCTCCGCCGACCACACTTACGACGCTGATGTGACAGCCGTCAGCGTAGTCACCGTAGACAAACCAGTATCCGCCAGCCGGGACGCGCCTGCCCATGTCCTCGAACGCCGCTCCCGGGGAGACTATGCGGTCCTGTGGCCGGTCGACCACGGGACCGATGAAGACCTTCGAAACGAGCAAGCCGCCGAGATTCTCCTTTTCGGTGGAGACGGTTTCGTATCCGGTCACTTCGGTCACGGCAGCATGCCGCACCTCTGGGGGAGGGTCCAGCTTCGCGCGGATCTTGGCCAAGATGATCAGGCCGATGAGGACCACCGGCAGGAGTGCGACGGCGACAAGGATACCGGTTACGGTGTACCGCCCAACCTTACGCATCCAGTGGGCTATCGACATGTGTAGACTCCGTCGATCAAATTCGGAAGCTTTCGCGTACGACCCTCCCTTCGTTCATCTGGAGATAGTTCTTGACCTGCGGGCCGAGTTCTGCTGACCGGAGGCTGGAGGTGTGTCTCCATTGTCCCCTCCGAATTGTATCCGGCGGCCATGAGCGAGGGGCTTGCTCTGTGGTGGTCAGCCATGGTCGCCGCCCCGATGCCTTTCATTGCCTTCGAGCTGTGGCGCAGCGAGGTCGGGCAGTCTGCGGGTTCGAGCGGCAATCTCGGCCGCAAGGTCTGCATAGGCAATCATCAACTCCGCCAACCGCTTCCATGCGTAATGCCGTTCCACATCGGGAGTGTCGGTGTCGAGTGCCGCGTAGGCGTTCACGGAGAACTGAACGAGCCGATCCACGACCATCCCCACCGTTTCCGAATGCATGGTCGCCGCGCCGTACGGCGGCGGCATCGTGGTCGCGACCCAGCGATCTATGTCGTGGACCAATCTTGCTCGCGTGCAATCGATGTCAGCGATGCGGGCTGGACCGGCGGAACGTCGAGAGTGATGCAAGCGGGCCAGTTTGTCCGCGGCCACCAGTACGGGGTGCGGTATTGGCACCCTCCCGGCACAGGCTTCCAACAACATGTCCTTCGACGGCAGCGGCAGCGTCATCGTGCGCCTCACCGTGGATCGCTGGTGCGCCCGAGGCCGAGCCGACGCCACACCCGCTGGGCTTCCGCTGGCGCCCAGCGGCATTCGGCTGCTGCCATGCCCGCCAGTTCCGCAGCAGTCAGCCCGACCTCCCGTGCGAACCCCTGGATCGTCCCGAGTTCCTCGGCAGCGCGCAGTGCGGCAACCGCCTGGTTGGTGGTGAGTGTCCTCCCCGGTAGGAAGCTCACGACCCAGCAACCCTGCCCGACCGACCTTGCACTGTGCGTCGTGCGGTCGCTGGACATGAATAAACCTCTGATCACCTGCACTGTCATGACCCCCACCTGTCTCGGTCAACGGAACTTTCTGGTTCCCGAATGTTTGATGCATATATTTAAGCTTAAAGTTACGCATCGCGTTGGGCTATCGGCAGATGTTGATGGGGTAGCTTCAACCAACCTTGTCTACGACGGTGAAAGGGCAACATGCGCGACGACCGTTCAGATCCGTCTGCGTTGCGCTTCCTGGTCGGTCATGATCTCCGGGCAGCGCGAGAGCGCGCGAGGATCAAGCAAGCGGACGCGGCCAAGCACATAGGCTGCACGCCAGCGAAGCTCAGCTACATGGAGGCCGGTAAGACCGCCCAGCATCCCGAGGAAGTAGCCAAGCTGCTGCGGTATTACCATGTCGACATCGAGCATGTGGAACGTGTCGTCTCCCTTGCGGGGCGCGCGGATCACGGAACGTGGTGGGCACCGTTCGGGGAGGTTCTGCCCGACTGGTTCAAGACGTTCGTCGGGCTGGAAGGTTTGGCGGACAGCCAGTTCGAGTACGCGGACAAGGTGATGCCGGGGCAGTTGCAGACCCGCGATTACGCAACCGCACTGCTTGCGGACAGTCTGCACATACCTCCGATGGACGCAGCCCAGGCTGTTCGGGCGCGGATGGCGCGCCAACGCTTGGTCGGCGTAGACGAGCCGCTCCGACTCCAGGCTGTTGTCGAGGAAGTCGTCCTCGACAGACCTGTCGGCGGCCCGGCAGTAATGCGCGGACAGCTGGAATATCTCCTGGAACTGATGGAACTGGGCAACATCGAACTCCAGGTGATTTCGACACAGGTTGCGGTGCACGAGGGATTGACGGGGTCGTTTATCTTGTTGAACTTCTCCGAGGCGCGCAGCATCGCCTACATCGAGTACCACACAGGCGCGCTCTACCTGCAGGAACAGGGGCAAGTAGACTTGTACGCGCTTGCCGCTGAGCGACTACGGAGTAAGGCGATGACTCCATCCGAGAGCGCCGATGCTGTTTCGAGTCGCATCTCGAAGTACAAGAAGATGGAGCGAAGATGACCACCATACTCCGCCACGGCTGGCGGAAGAGTTCCTACAGCAACAACGGCGGCGCCTCGTGCGTCGAGATCAATTTCGCTGGCGAGACGATACTTCTGCGTGACAGCAAGTACCTGCGCGACCCGTCGAACGATCCGGCCGCGCAGCCGATCATCGCGATCGAGGTCCACTCATGGCCGGTATTTCTTGCTGCCGCAGCAGGGTCGGGCTCTGACTCGGCGGGGGGCATTCCGTCCATCGAGAGAACCCAGGACGGCGGTGCGGTCGTTCGAGCGGCGGACGGCGCGACCCTCGTATACACGTCGGCGGAATGGGATGCCTTCGTGGCTGGAATCCGCGCCGGCGAATTCTGCCTTATCGCTGCCTGAGCAGAGTCTTTGCGATCTGCGGTTGATCCTCAGCCGTGGACGGACTTCTTCCGAAGCATCCGCGCTACGCGGCTGGGTAGGAGATGTCTCAGCCGGTCACAGGAGGTAATGCGGCGGCAGCATGCATCGACGGTTCGTGGCCGAGTTGCTAGGGTAGGGCGAACTTTGTCTCAGCGATTGGGGGGTTGCGCGTGCGTGCATTGGTGGTGGCAGCCGGGCTGTGCACGGTGCTGGCGGTAGCCGGGTGTGGGAAGAGCGTGTCGGGGCAGCCAAGCACCTCAACAAGCCTCACCAAGGCCGATCTCTATGATCCGTGCACGTTGCCCGACGATGTGATCACCGCCGCAGGCGCCAATCCGGCAACCAAGGATGACAATCCTTTCCTGGTGGCGCGTGATGGATGGAAGGGGTGCGTATGGGATGCCGCTTGGTATTCCCTCGACGTATACTCGACGACACATTCGATTGCTGAATTCAAGTCTAATGATATATTCCACGACTTTCGCGATGTTAGAATTGGCGTGCGAGCCGCCTCAACTCTAAATCAGAATACCAATAATGCGCCTCCTGATAACTGTGGCGTTTTATTCGGAACGTCTCGCGGAACAATTCAGATCATGATACGCCGAAACCTTTCTGAGAAGAACCGGGCAGATGATCTTTGCGCTATTGCTGTTCAGTCTGCCGACGTTCTGGATGGGTCGATTCCAAACTGAGTGAATCGGCCGGATTATTGGGAGGGTTGAATGACCGAACAACCGGATCTGAAGCAAGAGTTTCGGTTTCTGGCAGGCGAGGCATCGGCAGGTCGACTGTTGATTGAAGACGACGTAGCTGAGCGGTTGGCGAAAATTTGTGATGACTATGTCAATAGTTTAAATAGTCTTTCGAAGAGTGCCGACCGTGTTGTTGCCGTGGACTCGTTTGGGATTCTTGCCTCTGCAAAGACACTGGCCAAGAAGTTCCAAGATCTTGCTGTCGGAGGAGTTGGTTCCGGCTCTTATCAAGACTCAGTGCGGCAGCATATCGATGTAGTTCGGCAGATGGCCGACATGTTCCGCAAGGCGGGTGAGGCGTACAAGGCCGTTGATCGCGGCACTCAACAGGCCATCGCCAAAGCCGGCGATCAGGTTTGATCAGAGGGGGGAATTGTGGGTATCACCGAATTTTTGGGAAATCTGGGTCGTCACTCTGGCGTGAGTCCTCAATTCCTCGGGTATGTCGGTGAGCGGGTCGGTGCGCTGTTCGAGCAGAACATTGCTGCGCCGAACCAGGCGCAGCAGGATGCGCAGACCGCGGGGAACGACGCGCGGACGAAGCTGTATGCGCAGAATGCTGGTCTGACACAGAATTTCCACGGTGATTACCTGCCCCCGGTTGTTCCGGCTGTTCTGGAGCAGTTCGTGTCCATGCCGCATGCCAAGATCATGGAATTCGTCAATTCCGTGAAGCTCGGGGATATGTGGAACAGTGTTGTCGGCTGGCAGCAGTTGGCCGGGAAGACCCTCCAGAAGGCGCAGCAGTTCCAGACGGACATCAATAACACGATTGGGCAGGGCTGGCAGGGGGCGGCCGCAAACCGGGCGCTGGCGAGCGTGCAGCGGTATGTGAACGATGTGCACAATCTGGAGCAAGCCGCCAATATCGTGGCGAACAAGATGGAAGAGGCCTACACCGGATTCGACCAGGTGTATCACCAGGTGCCGCAGGAAACCGACAGGCGTTCGAGCTCGCTCGCCGGAGTCTTGGTGTCCGGGGTCGCATCGGTGATACCTGGGTTGGGCCCAGCCGCAGCCGTGGGGCAGGTGATGGCAGACCAGGGGCGCGCACAGAAGGCGCAGGACCGTGCGAACGAGGTGATGCGGACGGTGTATGCGCCGGTGGCGTTGCAGGCGGATACGAACGTGCCGAAGATTCCCGGCCCGATTCAGCCATCCGATCCCTCGTCGCCGGGTTCGCCGCTAACACCGTCCGGCACTACGGATTCGCCCAAACCGAGCGGCATGAACCCGTCAACGAGCAATCTGCCCGATCAGACCAAGACGAACGAGCCGAGTCCCGATCCCTCGCCCAGCCAAGATCCGGCGCAGACGAGCCCGTCCAGCCTCCAGCCGCCGGAGAACCCGCTCGGCGACAATCCAACCGGCCGGGACCCGAATGCGACGTCACCTGCGCCGTCGTCGCCCGGGACGACCCCGGCCGGCTACCACCCCAGCCCGGGTTCGCCTGGTCCAGGTTCGCCCGGAAGTCCGGGTTCGCCTGGAAGTCCGGGTTCGCCGCCCGGTGGACCCGGACGCAGCATTCCCGGTCAGCAACCCGCTGGCGCCCCCACCGCGAATTCCGCCGGTGTCGGCATTGGGCGGCCAGGTATGGCCGGTATGCCCGGCGGCATGATGCCGCCCGGCCGGGGCAAGGGCAATGACGAGGAGAAAGAGCACAAGTCGGCCGACTACCTGCGCGGGGTGCACGAAGAGCTACTCGGGCCCGAGGCCCGCTCGGTACCCCCGGTGATCGGCGCCGTCGACCAGTGATGACAGCCAATTCCTGGCGGTTGCCGCCGATCGAGTTTCACCTCGCGTGGGAGGCGATGGGCCGCGACCGGATGCCGTTCCCGCTGACTTTCCGCACCGAAGCGGAGACCCAACTGGATTTCGAACGCGAATGCCGCAGTGCCGCACAATCTTTAGTCGACAAGATCGGTGACGACGACAGCCTGTATCGGGCGTTGCAGGCGCTGGCACAGCCGCGGGTGCGCATCGAGATGCTCGGCTACCGGCGCGACGGGCGCGATCGGATGGTCCGCGTGAGCGCAGGCATCGATGACGGTGTCGGCACGGTCGCCGCCCAGCATCCCGGCCCCGATATCGAATCCGGCGGCGACATCCAGATCTACCTGCACTCACCGAGCGCCGTCGTGAAACGGATCGCGACCATCCTTCCGGACGTACCCGCGGGCTCGGTGCCCGGAATCGACCTCCACCGCCAAGACCTCGCACCAGAAGAGCGCGCCTGGACCGCATCCCGCACCCTTACCCCGCGCGAGGAGGCGGCCCGCTTCTTCAACCGCCCCTACCGCACCTACGTCGAAATCAGAATCGACACCGGCCCGGCCCTGGACGGCTGGCAAGACGGCGGCCGCTATCTCCAGATGGTCGATTTCGTGGACGCAGGCCGCTACCTGATCCAGGTATCCGAACGTCTCGTGGCGACCCCGGTCACGAAAGACCGTCTGGAAGCCGAAATCCAGCGGCGCATCGATCATGCGATGACCGGGGCCCGCGAAACAGCCTGGTCGTAGCTGAACGGCCCAGGGCTTGGGACCAGGCCTGTCGTCGTGCAGTTTGCCGAGCGTGCCAGTACGACAAGCTGGATGTTTCGCGGGTCAAACTCGGTGGCGGCACCCCCAGCCTATTTTCATGCTCCTTGCGGGAGCAGCGGTATGAGTTCTTCGGCCAGCGCGGTCAGGGTTGTGCATACATCGAGTACGACATTGATGGTCAGGTAGAGCGCCAGTACTCCGCCCGTCATTTCGGCATACAGCACACAGCGCACGTGCTCCAGCGGACGATTCTGGATTTTTGCGGCACGCCCGGCTATGCGGGTCGGCTGAAGTGTATGGTCCTCGAACTGACCGACCTCGCGGAGGGGGGCGTTGCTGAGCGCGATGGAGAAGTCGTACTCCGGGCCAGCGTATGAGCATCCCAACGATAGGTAGCCTTCAATTAGGTTGTTGATTCCCTTTGGCTCCTTTTTGAGAAGGTGCTCGTCAAGGAATTTTTGCGGCATTTGGCGGCAGGGATTGAATATGTTGTCGAACATGTAGTCGGTTGAAGTGTCGATGGGTTCTGGTTCGTCTTGTGTGCAGCCGCTCAGTGCCGCGGAGATCAGTGCAGCAATGATCGCGATCTGCGCCGCCCTGACCATTTCTCAAACTCCTTGTGGGAGTAGCGGTATGAGCTCCTCGGCCAGTGCGGTCAGCGTTGAGCATGGATCGAGTGCGACATTGCGGGCCACAGAGAGTGACAGTATTCCGCCTGTCATTTCGACTCGCAGCACGCAGAATCGTTGTTCCAGTGGCAGTGATTGGATCTTGGCGGTCCGTCCCGCAACGCGGGTTGGCTGGAATGTGTGGCGGTCGAATCGGGGGATATCGCTCAGCGGGGCGTTACTGACCTCGACGACGAAATCGTATTCCCGGCTATGGTAGGAGCATCCTAGGGAGACGTAGTGGTCGATTAGATTGTTGAGGCCCTGCGGCTTCTTTTCGAGAAGGTGTTTTTCGAGGAACTGTTGCGGCATTTGCCGGCAGGGGTTGAATATGTTGTCGAACATGTATGAGGTGGATGTGGTGTCGACGGGTTCGGGTTCGTCGCGTGTGCAGCCGCCCAGTGCCGCGCAGATCAGAGTGCAGATGATTGCTACTTGTGTCGGCTTTCTCATTTCTTTGCCGGTTCCTCCGGGAGCTTCCCTGTCACGTAGTAAGTCATATCTCCCGGTTTGCTTGCCATACCGGAGAGAGTTGTGAAGGAGTGCGCGTCCGCGTAGTTGTCTGTGAATTCCGCGAGGTTACGATCGGTGAGGAATTGCCTCAGCGTTGGTTGCAGCGGGTGGGCCATGAAGGGGGCAACGTCGAGCGGTCTACCGTCCGGGCCGAAGAATTCCGGCGGCAGCTGTCCGTTGGCGTGCAGTGTGTTGAACAACTGCTGGACGATCTGCTGATTCGCTACGGCGGACGCCTGCGATCGGTCCGGATAGGTGGGGTATTCCTTCTCTGGTTCGGGGTTGAACTTCTCCATGGCCGCGTTGTAGCCCTCTTCCTTCGCGACTTCGAGCACTTGGTTGCCGATCACGCTGACCGGTGTCGCGCCGGGAATTTCCAGGCTGTCCAGGGTCAGAGATTTTACGATGTCGCCGACCCTTTGGCGCATCTCGTACGTTTCCTGCTTGGCCTTGAAATCGTCGTCGGAGGCCTTTTCCTGCTGGTAGGTGAGCGCGTTCAACGACGCATTGGTGATACGCCCGTCCAGCGAACCAAGTTCAGACGCGTGGATGCTCAGCCACCTCTGCGGATCACCACCACCTTCGGTGACCGCCCGGTCCAGCATCTCGGCTTCGTAAGCTTGCCTAGCGAATTCCAGATTGAACCTACCGGTCTCGGACTGGCTGCCCAGAAACAGCAACCGGTTGGCTTCCGTCTCGCGAAAGGCGACATTCGCCTGATCGCCAGGCATCAGTGGGTCGTCGAAGATCTTGGTTTCCGGCGTCTTCGGGCTCACGTAGGTTTCGATATTGGTGGCCAGGACGTGCGAAAGCCCGTCCGCCAGCTTCGGATTGGTGACGAACGCCTTCGCATTGTCCTCGAAGATCGTGCCGTCTTCGCCCGCCTTCAGCTTCGGTCGCCCGGAATCATCGGTCTCCTCCGGTGCGAAGATGTTCGGCAGTTCGGCCAGCGCACGCTTGGCCAGCAGTCCTTCCGGGTCTGGCTTGTCGGTGCCGTCGGCGATCCATTCGTACAGTCCCGCAGCGGTTTTGCCGTCGTCGTCCCATTCGTGGGAGAAGACGGTCGAGGTGAACTTCTGTGGGTCGAAGTCCTGGGGGTTGTACTGCTTGTCTGTGGCGCCGAAGGACAGGTCGCCGGGGATGTCCTGGCCGGTGTTGGGGTCTTTGCCGGTCAGCAGGGCGTAGCTGGATTCGTTGTTGCGGGTGCTGGTTTCCAGGAACTGTCGACTCGCTGCTTCGACCTTGTCCAGGTCGCCCTCATCGAAGCCGGGTGGGTAGCCGTGCCAATCCTTTTCGCTGGATTCGACGTATTCGGCGAGGCTGGCGCTTTGTCTGCCCAGTTCGATGCCGAGAGTCTGGCCGGGCTCGTAGCCTGGGTTGGCCTGGGTCAGCAGTTCGGCGAATGCGGCCTGCTGAAGCATCTGCTCTTTGACGGGGCGTTGTCCGTCGATGGCCGCGTCGTCACGGTCCTCGTAGCGGCCCGACACGAGTTCGCGCACCCCGGGTGGGAGATCGGCGTAGGAGCCGCGCTTCGGGCCGGAGCCGATCTTCTCGTTCGACACGACCATGAGCGAGTTGGCGAGGTTGTCACGCTTCATCGCGGCGACGGGATCACCGGCCTGTTCCCGCTCGAGCAGTCGCTGGTTCAGCGCGAGGATGCCGTCCTTGCCCGCTTCCTGGTACAGCGCCTTGTAGTAGTCCTGCACACTGGCCGGGACGGTGCTGACCTCCTCGCCCGCGGCCAGGCGGCGCAGTTCGTCCGGGCTCAGCACGTGCTCGGGCATGTTCGAGGCGATTTCGTCGATGGTCGCGGGATCGCCGTTGCGCGCCGCGTCCGCGAGCGCCTTGCCGTCCTGCTTGCCGAATCGGGTTGCCTGGTTGTCGGCGTCGGCGACGTCGAGGCTGGAGCCGAGGAGGTCGCCGCCCGATCTGATCTCGAGTGCTTGGTCACCGATTTGCTTCGCCAAGTTCTCGACAGCGTCGCGGAACGGGGGAAACGCCGCGTTGATCGCGTCTTGATGGATGCGGATCACCTCGGGGTCGACGCCTTCTCTGTCCAGCACCTTCCAGGTGTCGTCGACCACGAGTTGCGTGGCGCGGGCGTCGTTGAGCTTCGCCAGCAGTGTGTCCCGGAACCCGGCTACCGCACTGACTCCTCGCGTGAGGATGTCGATCAGCTCATCGATTTCGTAGCCGAGCTTCTTGCCCTGATCGTGGTCCTGGCCGACCCGGTTGTAGGCGGCCTCGTAAGCGGCGCCCTGCCAGTCGTGCCGAACCTCGTCGAAGTGCCTGCGGGCACCGTCGAGTTGCTCCATCAGAGTGGACCGAGATTCGCTGAGCTTTCCTGTCCATGTGGTCAGTGCGCCAAGATCCCAGCGCTCGACGTCGCCGGGGCTAAGCATGGTGCACATCCATGGCGTGCATCATCTGGGCGAACTGCTGATCGCTGGTCTGCAGGTTTCCGGCCGCGTCCTTGGACTTGGTCGCCACCTCCCGCAACCGCTCGGCGACACGCAAATACGCACCCTCGACGAACTCGGCGGCCAGCTCGATCGCTCGCGGGATATCCGACCCGGGCACAGCGGCGTGCAGCCCCGCCGCCGAGGTTCGTACATCGATGCTGTCGATCGAGTTGCCAGCTCCGAGCAGTTTGTCTGCCATCGCGCGGATCTGGTCCACATCGGCTTGTAACAACTCCGCCCCCTCCTCCATAACAACTGGCCGAGGAGTTTAGCAGGGACAAACGGCCGAATGGCTGTTCGGCAGACTCGATCTGGACAGTGACGGGATCGGCAGCAAGCCACGAATGGGGGAATTTCCTGACATCGATCTCGATCCGGCTCGGTTGCCCGTCGAGTTCGCCAGTGCATCGGTGCCGCGGGCGGCGTGAGGCATAGGCCACGCTCGACGGGGTCGTCGGCGCGGTGCGATCGCCGCCCCGGTTGTGAATGGGATTGCATCATCGTGCATAATCATTTGTAGAACGACGCGGGCCTGCCGCGGCTGGTCCCGAGGCGTCGGGGCCGGGCCGCGCCCACCGCTCGGACACCCGCCATACTGCTGATACACCTATCGAACATCGAGGAGCACACAGACATGTCCGAGCGCGTCGTACTCGCCTACTCCGGTGGGCTGGACACCTCCGTCGCGATCAGCTGGATCGGCAAGGAGACCGGCGCTGAGGTGGTGGCCGTGGCCATCGACCTCGGCCAGGGCGGCGAGGACATGAACGTGGTGCGCCAGCGTGCCCTGGACTGTGGCGCTGTCGAGGCGATCGTGGTCGACGCCCGCGACGAGTTCGCCGACGAGTACTGCCTGCCCACCATCCAGGCCAACGCGCTGTACATGGGCCAGTACCCGCTGGTGTCGGCGATCAGCCGCCCGCTCATCGTCAAGCACCTGGTCGAGGCGGCCAAGTTCCACGGTGCGAGCACGGTCGCGCACGGCTGCACCGGCAAGGGCAATGACCAGGTCCGCTTCGAGGTCGGCATCGGCGCGCTCGCACCCGACCTGAACGTGATCGCCCCGGTCCGTGACTACGCCTGGACGCGCGAGAAGGCCATCGCCTTCGCCGAGGAGAACGCGCTGCCGATCAATGTCACCAAGAAGTCGCCGTTCTCCATCGACCAGAACGTCTGGGGGCGCGCGGTCGAGACCGGCTTCCTCGAGGACCTGTGGAACGCCCCGACCAAGGATGTCTACGACTACACCGCCGACCCGACCGTCAACTTCGAGGCGCCCGATGAGCTGATCATCCGGTTCGAGCGCGGCGTGCCGGTGGCCATCGACGGCCGCCCGGTCAGCGTGCTGGAGGCGATCGTCGAGCTGAACCGCCGCGCGGGCCGACAAGGTGTGGGCCGGCTGGACATGGTCGAAGACCGTCTGGTCGGCATCAAGAGCCGCGAGATCTACGAGGCGCCCGGCGCCATCGCGCTGATCGCCGCGCACCAGGCTCTGGAGAACGTCACCATCGAACGCGAACTAGGCCGCTACAAGCGGCAGGTCGAGCAGCGCTGGGGCGAACTGGCGTATGACGGCCTGTGGTTCTCCCCGCTTAAGCGGGCACTGGATGCCTTCATCGGCGACACCCAGCAGCACGTGTCCGGCGACATCCGGATGGTCCTGCACGGTGGCTCCGCCGTGGTCAACGGCCGTCGCTCGGAGCAGTCGCTCTACGACTTCAACCTGGCCACCTACGACGAGGGCGACACCTTCGACCAGTCGCTGGCCAAGGGATTCGTGCAGATCCACGGCCTGTCGTCCAAAGTCGCCGCCCGCCGCGATCTGAACCAGAAGTAGTCTGCGCGCGCCGGTGCACGGACCCGCACCGGCGCGCTCTGCTGCCCGGCCGCAATCTCGGCGTCGGACATTCGGTGTACGGTCGTACAGACCGCGAGGAAGCCACCCTGAACAGGTACTACGCACTGAGCGGGGCGGCCATGACACTGTTGCGGACGCAGCTGTTCTCGACAAGCGAAAGCAGCAGGCGATTACCCGGCGAGGGGCTCGTCGCCGCGGTCTGGACCCAACATACTGAGATCTCCCAAGGACGGGGGACTCACCGGGTACGCCTAGGGCCCAGCGGCGGCGCACGATCTGGGCGCAGTTCTGTGCCACCTGACTTGTCGGCCTGAAGGTCCGGGGCTGTGGAGTCGACCCAACACAGGACCTGAACGCAAATCCTGAAGTAAGGCTCGAATATCCGAAAGAGGCGGAGGAGCACACATGACGACGCAGAGTGGCGGCACTAATCAGGGTGCCCTCTGGGGCGGGCGCTTTGCCTCCGGACCTGCCGCGGCGATGGCCGCGCTGAGCAAGTCGACGCACTTCGACTGGGCGCTGGCCCCCTACGACATTCGCGCGTCGAAGGCGCACGCGCGGGTTCTGCACAAGGCGGGGCTGCTGTCCGACAGTGACCTGTCCGGCATGCTGGCGGGGCTGGATCAGCTTGCGGCGGACGTGGATTCGGGCGCGTTCGGCCCCGCCGAGTCGGATGAGGACGTGCACGGCGCGCTGGAACGCGGTCTGATCGAGCGGGTCGGCGCCGAACTCGGCGGCCGGCTGCGGGCCGGACGATCGCGCAACGATCAAGTGGCCACGCTGTTCCGGATGTGGTTGCGCGACGGCGTGCGCCGGGTCGCCGCCGGTGTGCTCGCGGTGGTGGACGCGCTAGTGGAGCAGGCCGCCGCGCACCCGGATGCGGTGATGCCGGGTAAGACCCACCTGCAGGCGGCCCAGCCCGTGCTGCTGGCCCACCATCTGCTCGCGCACGCCCATCCGCTGCTGCGCGATCTCGATCGGCTGCGCGATTTCGACAAGCGTGCGGCGGTGTCGCCGTACGGTTCCGGCGCGCTGGCGGGTTCCTCGCTCGGACTCGACCCGGAGGCGATCGCCGCGGAATTGCAGTTCGACGCGGCCGCCGCCAATTCGATCGACGCCACCTCGGCGCGGGACTTCGCGGCCGAGGCCGCGTTCGTGCTGGCTATGATCGGCGTCGATCTGAGCCGGTTGGCCGAAGAGGTGATCATCTGGAGCACACCGGAATTCGGCTACGTCACGCTTGCCGACGCGTGGTCGACCGGATCCTCGATCATGCCGCAGAAGAAGAATCCGGATGTCTCGGAGCTCACCCGCGGCAAGTCCGGCAGGTTGATCGGGAACTTGACCGGACTGCTGGCCACCCTCAAAGCCCAGCCGCTGGCGTACAACCGTGATCTCCAAGAGGACAAGGAGCCGCTGTTCGACTCGGTCGCACAGCTCGAGCTGCTGCTTCCGGCCATCGCCGGCCTGGTGTCGACGCTGACCTTCCACACCGACCGCATGGCCGAACTCGCCCCCGCCGGTTTCACGCTGGCCACCGATATCGCCGAATGGTTGGTTCGCCAGGGTGTTCCGTTCCGTGTTGCCCATGAGGCGGCGGGCGGGTGCGTGCGCGCCGCCGAATCCCGCGGTGTCGGTCTCGATGACCTCACCGACGACGAGTTCGCTGCCATCGACCCGGCGTTGACCGCAAAAGTGCGCGAGGTCCTCACCGTGCAGGGGTCCATCGCGTCCCGCAACGCCCGGGGCGGCACGGCGGGCGTCCAGGTCGCGGCCCAGCTCGAAGAGGTGCGCCAGGCGGCTTCCGCTGCCCTCCGGTGGCTCGGCTGAACTCAGCGACCCGGCACGGTCGCGCGAAAGCGCTGTCGGCAAACAACTTTGCGCGCAGGGGCTCCGGGCTTCGTGTCGGGTCTACCCGACGGCGGTGATGTCGGTGACACGGCGTAGCAGGCTGCTGCGGCGCGGGGCGTTCCGCCTTGTATCCGGGCTCCGGTCCGGGTTCGTCGCTTTGGCTTCGGCCGGAATGATATACCTGCCGAATGCGCACTTCAGGGCGGCAAAGCACAGCTTCCGGCGCCTTCGAAATCGAATCCGCGCATGCTGCGTCGGTGGCTAGGCTGGCGGTATGACCTTGTTGTTGCTTGCACTTGCCATCGTCTCCGAAGTGACCGCGACTGTCTCGCTGAAGTTGTCCGAAGGATTCACCAAGCTCATTCCTTCGATCGTTGTTGTCATCGGTTACGGCGGGGCGTTCTACTTCCTGTCGCAGGCATTGAAACGTGGCATGTCGATCGGGGTGGCCTACGGGATCTGGTCGGCGGCCGGGGTCGCCGCGATCGCCGTGATCGGCGTGCTGTTCCTGGATGAACGGTTGACCCTGCTTCAGGTCGGTGGCATCGCGCTGGTCATCCTCGGCGTGCTGGCGCTGGAATTCGGTGGCGCGCATTGATATTCGCCGGCTTCGCCGATGATCGACCGACTGCTCATCGGTTCGGTGTGCCCGATCGATCCGACGTCCGCGCTGCGATGCTGCGCGACCGCGCCTCATGAGCATGTCCGCCCCCGCCGTGAACCGGCGCGGTCCTTCGGCGCCGGAGCCCGGTCAGGCGGCCGCTGCGGTGGCGAGCCTGCGCAACTCCGCGTCCGGGTCGGCGACGTCGATGACGAGCCGGGTGACCTCGGCGCCGGCCAAGTCGATACGAATGGCGTGGCCGTCGAAGCGGGTGTCCCAGAATTCCTTGCGTCCCTTGCCGCGAAAGGTGCCCGCCGCGATCACGCCGGGGAAGAATGTGCCGGGTGTGCGCACCCAAGGTGGGCGCTGGTCGACACCGGCCATACCGAGCGCAGTGATATCGGATAGATCGAAGGCCAACTGTTCGCGCAGCGCGAGCAGTTGATGCGCACCGCGCACATGAACCGTGACCGTCGATCCCGTGACCTCGATCTCGACCATCGCGCACCTCATTCCACCGAGAACTCGTACATCGTCAGGATGACGAATGGTCCTGGCCAAAGCCTGTGCCGCTGCTATGATTTCCCTCAGTTTCCGGACATGTTATTACAGCGATATGCGCATCTATCAATATTATACGGCGGCGCGTTAGATACGGCTGGCCGCCTCGAACCGGCAATCAGCACACCGGCATTCCCTCGACGGATGCGTGCGCGGCGATATCGAGTACCCCGGCCAGCCACGGCGTGTAGATATCCGGACCATCTGCCACGGCGTCCCGCAGTGCGTCCAGCGGGATCCACGCGTACTCGGCGACCTCGGCGGGGTCCGGCCGGGGTGTACCGCTGACGAGTCGGCCGATCAGAACGTGATCCCATTCGGACTCGACGCGGCCGGTGCACAGGTCCGCGGCGTAATAGCGGTAGATTCCGGCCTCGGTCAGCGCGGCGGTCAACCCCATTTCCTGCGACAGCCGCAACGCCGCCGCCGCGGCGACCGGCTCGCCCGGTGCGGGGTGACCACAGCAGGTGTTGGCCCAGAGCGAGGGGAACCTGGTCTTCACCGCCGCACGCCGCTGCAAAAGCACCCGGCCCGCCGCGTCGAAGAGCAGCACGGAGAACGCGCGGTGCAGAAGCCCCGGAGCCAGATGTGCCTCGGCGACCGAGCAGGCGCCGACCGAGCGCCCCACGTCGTCGACGAGTTCGACGGGCAGGGCCTCTCTGTCGGTGATCGGCTGGTCGGTGATCGGCTGGGAAAGGGCGTCGGTCACCCGCTCACCTTATCGGCGGCGATCAGCAGGTAGTTGCGGCTGCCCTCCCGATCGGCCACGGCGAGGTCAGGTGACGTGTCACAGCGGTCCCATAATGGATACGAGGTGTGGGAAGCTCGTCCGAACATCTCAGGTGTGTGATCAGGGGCACTTTCTAGGGGTAGGGCCAGGAGCCATGGTGAGTTTGAGTGCGAAAGATGTGGTGGGCTCGGTGCAGCGGTTGGTCGCGACCGCGCAGAACGGGCTCGAGGTCATCCGCTTCGGCGGGCTGACCCATGATGTCGAGGCGTCCCCGTTCGAGGTCGTCGAGCGCAAACGCATGTACCGGTTGCGCCGTTACTTCCCCGACGACACCACCCCGGGCCGCCCCGTCGCGGTGTTGATTCCCCCGCTCATGGTGAACGCCGATATCTGGGACGTGAACGCCGAAGGTGGCGCCGTCGGCATCCTGCACAGCGGCGGAGTGGATTGCTGGGTGGTCGATTTCGGCTCGCCCGCGAGCGAGGAGGGCGGCTGGCAGCGTGACCTCGCCGACCACGTACTCGCGATCAGCAGCGCGATCGACACCGTCACCGAAGCCACCGGCAGCGGCGTGCACCTCATGGGCTACTCCCAGGGCGGCATGTTCGCCTACCAGACCGCCGCCTACCGCAACGGCAAGGGCGTCGACAGCATCGTGACCTTCGGCAGCCCGGTCGACATCGTCGCGGGCCTTCCCTTCGGCCTGCCCTACGACATGGTGTCGGGCCTCGCCGACTTCCTGGCCGACCATGTGGTCACCCGGCTGCCGATCACCGACTCCATGGTGCGGATCGGCTTCCAGCTGCTCGATCCGATGAAGACGGCCAAATCCAGGCTGGATTTTCTGCGTCAGCTACACGACCGGGAGGCCCTGCTGCCGAAAGAGCGCCAGCGCCGCTTCCTCCACAGTGAAGGCTGGGTCGGTTACGCGGGCCCGGCCGCGGCGGATCTGCTCAAACAGTTCGTCGCGCACAACCGGCTGATGCTCGGCGGTTTCGTGATTCGTGATCAGCCGATCTCGCTGGCCGAGTTGAAATGCCCCATCCTGGCTTTCGTCGGCGAGGTCGACGACATCGGGCAACCGGCTGCGGTGCGCGGTATCGTGCGCGCCGCGCCGAACGCGGAGGTCTATGAGGCGACGCTGGTCGCGGGACATTTCGGTTTGGTGGCCGGGAGCGCCGCCACCAATCACACCTGGCCGCTGGTGCGGGACTGGGTCCAAGCGACGGACGGAAATCAGCCGTTGCCGCCGGAAATCGTGCCGATGGCCGAGCACGTGCCGAACAATCGCCCTCGGTCGGTGGCGACCCGAGTGGTCCACACTGCCGCGAGCCTGGCGGAGGCAGGCGCCGGCGTGGGGAAGGCGTTGGAAGGCATCGCAAATAACACCGTGCGTGGATCGATCGAGTTGGCCGCAGAGGCGGCGCGGGCGCTGCCGCGGCTGGCCCGTCTCGGCACGATTGCGCCGCACACCAGAATCTCGCTCGGCCGCCTGCTGACCGAGCAGGTACGGCACGCTCCACAGCGGGATCTGTTCCTGTTCGACGACCGGGTCTACACCAACGCGGCGGTCAACGCGCGCATCGACAGCGTTGTGCGCGGCCTCATTTCGGTCGGCGTGCGCCCAGCGACGCGGGTCGGCGTGGTGATGCAGACCCGGCCCAGTGGACTGGCCGCCGTCGCGGCGCTGTCGCGGCTGGGCGCGGTGGCGGTGCTGCTGGCTCCGAGTAGCGCGCTGAGCCGCGCGATCGAGCTGACCGGCGTGGAGACCGTGATCGCCGATCCGGAGAATCTGCGCCAGGCGGCCGCGACCGGCGCCAGGGTGCTGGTGCTCGGCGGCGGTGACGCGCGCGAGCTGGCGGTCCCCGCCGGTGACCGATTGATCGACCTCGAGCAGATCGACCCGGCGCAGGTGCCGCTGCCCGCCTGGTACCGGCCGGATCCCGGCCTGGCCCGGGAGCTGGCGTTCGTGCTCGTCACGGGCACCGGCGAGCGGCTGGAGACGAAATACATCACCAATCATCGCTGGGCGTTGTCGGCCTTCGGCACCGCGACCACAGCCGACCTGAACCGCCGGGATACGGTGTATTGCCTTGCGCCGCTGCATCATTCGTCCGGTCTGCTGGTCAGCCTCGGCGGGGCGGTCGCGGGCGGCAGCCGGATCGCGCTGGCGCGTTCGCTCGACCCGCGGCTTTTCGCCGAGGAAGTACATCGCTACGGCGTCACCGTGGTCACCTACACCTGGACCATGCTGCGCGACATTCTCGACGCGGAGGTCTTCCCGGCCGGCCATCGCCACCCGATCCGGCTGTTCATCGGTTCCGGCATGCCCGCAGGGCTGTGGCGGCGCACCGTCGAGCAGTTCGATCCCGCCCGCGTGCTGGAGTTCTACGCCTCCATCGAAGGCGATGTGGTGCTGGCCAACGTGACCGGTGCGAAGCGCGGCTGCAAAGGCAGACCGGTGCCGGGCACCGCGCGGGTGGAACTCGTGGCCTACGACCCGCTCGCCGAGCGGATACTGCTCGACGGGTCCGGTTTCGCCCGGCGCTGCGCGGACAACGAGGTGGGGTTGCTGATCGGCAAGGCGTCCGAGGGTGTCGACATCTCCGCGGGCGGCCTGCGCGGGGTGTTCGCCGCCGGGGACTCCTGGATGCCGACGGAGAACCTGTTCCGCCGCGACGCCGACGGCGACTACTGGCTGATCGACCGCACGGACACGGTGATCCGGACGCGTCGCGGCCCGGTCTTCGGCCAGCCGATCGTCGACGTGCTCAACGACATCACCGCGGTCGACATGGAGGTCGTCTACGGCCTCGACGCCGGTGACCACTGCCTGGCGGTGGCGGCCGTGCGGGTCCGCGCGGGTTTCCGGCTCGAACCCAGGGACGTCACCGAGGCGGTGCGGGCCTTGGCGCCGGATCAGCGTCCCGACCTGGTGTACCTGGTGGACGACATCCCGCGCAGTCCGTCCTACCGCCCTTCCGCGCACGCGGTGCAGGCGGCGGGGCGACCGCGGCCGGGACCTGGCACCTGGTGGTACAACCGCGCGGCGGACGCCTACGAGATCCTCACCGAGGATCGGGCGCGCACGCTGCTCGGCGGCTGACGACGTGGCGCGCGTCCCACCGAGGCGAGTATTGCCGGTCATGTTGCCGAAGCACCCGATTCACCGGCCAATGGCATAGTGAGTGCCTGTGAGAACGAGCCTCATCTACCGCAACGGGACCGTCTACGAGGTGCTGATGCGCGGGTTGTACGGCAAGCATTACACGGCTCGGTATCGCGCCATCGCGGAACTCGTCCCGGCGGGGGCGAGCGTGCTCGACCTGTGCTGCGGCCCCGCGACGCTCTACACCCGCTATCTGCGCCACAAGTCGGTCGACTACACGGGTCTCGATCTGAACGAACGCTTCGTCGCGCGCGTGATCGAGGCGGGCGGGCGGGCCATGGTGTGGAACCTGCATTCCGGCGAGCCACTGCCCGCCGCCGATTACGTGATCATGCAGGCCAGCCTCTACCACTTTCTCCCCGAGCCGGGTCCGGTGCTCGATCGGATGCTCGCGTCCGCGACCGAGCAGGTGATCGTCGCCGAACCGGTCCGCAATCTGGCCACCAGCGGCAACCCGGTCCTCGCCACCATCGGTAAGCGGTTCACCGACGCGGGCGACGGCGAACAGGCCGACCGCTTCACCGAGCGGACGCTGGACGAGTTCTTCACCGGGTACGGCCCTCGGGTGGTGCGGCGATCCCTGATCGCGGGCGGCAGGGAGAAGCTCTACGTGCTCAGCGCGTGAGACGCAACCGGTTTCGTTGGTGCGGACCGGACGCCGGCCTGATCGCGTCCACGCCTGGCGACCTGCGCGTTTGTCGCGGGACCGGCCCCGGGCTCAGACCGTGAACGCCGTGACCGCGTCGATGACGCGGGCGACCTGCTCGTCGGTCAGGTCCGGCCACAGCGGCAGACGTACGACGGTCGCGGAGAACTCCGCGCTCTGCACGCACGGTCGCGGCGTGCGGCCGAGTTTGAAGCCCGCTGGACTGGAGTCGAGCGGAATGTAGTGGAACGGCGCCGAGATGCCCTGTGCCGCGAGGTGAGCGATGAGCTCGTCGCGGCGGCGTTCGGTCGGCGTGCGCAAGTAGTACAGGTGCGCGGTGTGCTCGCGGTCGGCGGGCACCGACATGAGGCGCACGTCGTTGCGTCGCGCCCAGTCGGTGAGCGCGGCCGCGTAGGTGCCCCACACCCGGTGCCGCCCGGCCTGGATGGTGTCGAATTCGTCCAGTTGCGCGTCCAGCACCGCCGCGTTGAGCTCGCTCGGCAGGTAGCTGGAGCCGATGTCCTGCCAGGAGTACTTGTCCACGGCGCCACGCAGGAATCGCGCGCGGTCGGTGCCCTTCTCCCGGATGATCTCGGCCCTGGCCATCAGGATCTCGTCGGTGAGCAGCAGCGCACCGCCCTCGCCGCAGTGCACGTTCTTGGTGTCGTGGAAGCTGAGCGTGCCCATCGTGCCGATCGTGCCGAGCCGGCGGCCGCGCCAGGTGCCGCCGAGCCCGTGCGCGTTGTCCTCGACGACAGCGAAGCCGTGCGCGTTCGCCAACTCCAGCAGCCCGGCCATGTCGGCGGCGACACCGCCGTAGTGGATGACCACCACCGCCTTGGTCCGCTCGCTGATCAGCGCGGCAACCGAAGCGGGGTCCAGGTTCCCGGTGGCCGGGTCGATATCGGCGAAGACACAGGTGGCGCCGCGCAACGCCATGGCGGTCGCGGTGGAGGTGAACGCGAAACTCGGCACGATCACTTCGTCGTCGGATCCCAGTTCCAGCAGCAGACCCGACATTTCCAGCGCGGAGGTGCAGGAGGTGGTCAGCAGGGCGTGCGGCGCGCCCGTGATGGTTTTCAGCTTCGCGGTGGCCGAAGCCGTGAACTGCCCGTCGCCGTGGCTGTGGTCGGAGGCGAGCACCTGCTCCAGATTCGCGAGTTCCCGGCGCGCCCGAAACGGGCGGCTGAAGATGACGCGGTCAGTGTTCAACCCGGTCGGTCCCCCTGCTGGCGGTGGTCGCGGTCAGTTCCGAAACGTCGGCCGGACGCGGCGTCGGCGTCTCGACCGTGAGATAGAGCGGTTTGCCCACCAGAATGTGCAGGGCGACACCGAGGTACTCGGCGATGAGTCCGAGGGAGAAGAGCACGGCTCCAGAACACAGCAGCAGCACGACGATGGTCGAGGCCCACCCCTCGGGCGCCCAGCCATCGGTGGTCAGCGCCTCGAGCACGACGACGGCGGCCATCACGCCGCCGGCCAGTGCCAGCGTGACACCGAGCAGGCTGACCAGTCGCAGGCCGCGCGTTCCGCTGCACAGCACCATCTTCCAGAACAGTGAGAACAGGCGGCGGTAGTTGTAGCCGGACTCCTCGCGCCCCTCGGCGCGCAGCTGCACCGGCGCCTGCGCGACCGCACCGACCACCCAGGTGAGCGCGACATCGAGATAGACGCCGTTGGAGGCGACCTCGGCGAGCTGCTTGCCGATGTCACCGCGGATCAGCCGGTAGCTTTCGAACCGGGTGGAATCCGGGAACGCGAACAGCGTCGCGAGCACCAGTTTGGCGCCGCGCGAGGTCAGATTGCGCAGCAAGCCGTGCGGCCTGGTGTTGGTCGGTTTGGAATACACCAGATCGGCCCGCTGGGCCAAGGCGGTGTCCAGGAACGTGCCGATGTAGCGCGGATCGTGCTGGCCGTCCTCGTCCATGGTGACGATCCAGTCGCCGCCCGCGGCCGACATCCCGGCGATCGTCGCCGCGTCCTGCCCGAAATTGCGGCTGAGCCAGACGGTGCGCACCTGCGCGTAGGTCTGCTCCAGTTCCTGCAGGACCACATCGGAACGGTCGGGTCCGTGATCGTGCACCAGGATGATCTCGGTGACGGTGAACGCGACGCCGCCGGGAGTCCGGACGGGGTGGGTCAAAGCGTGCAATTCGGCGACCAGCCCGGCGATGGTGTCCTCGCCCCGGTACACCGGCACGACCACCGATACGGTGTGTGGCCGGTCCAGCCCGGGCCGGGCCGCATCACCGTTCGTGGCAGGGGCGCCGGAACGGAGTGCACGGGCAGGGGGAATCGGCATCAGCTGGATCGACTTTCGATGACGGTGCGTGCCGGTACTCGTTGCAGGATTGTTGAGCCCGAACCGGTCTGGACTCTAGCACGGTGCGCCGTCCGGCTACCGCAGCAGCTGATCATGCCCTCATCATGGTGGCGGTCGCCGACCGATGCCAAGCGGTGAGCCGCCCTGTAGGGTTTGGAACTCGTGACGGATGGTGCAGTGCGCGGCTCGCGCCGGGATGTCTATGCGCGGCGAGAAGTCTACCGGTGGGGAGCTATCACCGCGCTCGGGGTGGTCGCGGGTTACGCCGCGGTCCTGCTCGCCAACGTCCGGCATTTCTTCACCGACGACACCGAATCCCAGTACACCTCGCTGTGGGTCGGTCTCGGCCGAGCGCTGCGCGAGGGCACCTTCCCGGTGCTGGTGCCCGAGCAGTGGATGTCGGGCAACAACACGATGGACGACGCGGGCTTGTTCAATCCGCCGCAGCTGCTGATCGATCTGATCGCGCCCTTGGTGGACAACGTCGCCGTGTATGCCACCGTCGTGAAGCTGATCTTCTCGATCATCGCCGCGCTCGGGGTCTACCGCGTCTGCCTCGTCTACGGTGGACGTCCGTCGTGGTCGGCTGTCGCGGGCATCGCACTGCCGCTGTCGGGCTTCTTCCTGTTCTTCGATGAAGCCAGCTGGATGACCGCGCTCACCGGCACCGCGTGGCTGGTGCACGCGTGGGCGGCATCGGTGCGTTACACGCGTGGCCCCGGCGGGAGCGACGGGCCCGGAGGCGGTAGCTTGCGTGACCACGCAGGGCCCCGCAGACGCCGCAAAATATCCGGCGGGAGCGACGGGCCCGGAGGCGGTAGCTTGCGTGACCACGCAGGGCCCCGCGGACGCCGCAAAATATCCGGCGGGAGCGACGGGCCCGGAGGCGGTAGCTTGCGTGACCACGCAGGGCCCCGCGGACGCCGCAAAATATCCGCCGGTCCGATCCCGGTCTTCGTCTATCTGTATCTGACCATCTCGACCCAGTACATCTTCCCAGCGGTCGAGGCGGTCCTGATGCTGCTGGCGGTTGCCGTCGGCGAGCTGCTGTACCAGCGCAAGTGGCAGCCCGTGCTGCGGCTGACCATCGCGGCGGGCTGTGCCGGGCTCGCGGGCTTGCTGACCTTCCTGCCCTCCATGCTCTCGGCGAAGGTGACCTGGCGCGGCACCGCGCAGATCAACAACGATCAGTTCCTCACGGTGCCGTGGTCGGAATCGCTGAACGCCAGCCTGCCCAGCTCGCTGCCTGCGTTCAGCTCGTGGTGGGGTTACGTCCAGCCGCTTCCGGTGACCTATATCGCCTGGTTCCTGATTCCGGCGCTGGCGTTCGTCGACTGGCGCCGCGCCCGCGAGGCGTGGCGGGAACTCAGTGCGATCGCGATCTTCGCGATCATGATGCTGATGTGGACCGCGGGCCCCGGTTCGGTCGGGCCGCTGCGCTGGCCCGCTCGCGTGCTCCCGATGCTGGCCATCGGTCTGCTCGTACTCGTGTGCGTGCTGCTCGGCCGCTACGGCACGGCACGCGGCGTGAAGAATCGCGGGATCGCGGCGGGCGTGCTGATCCTGCTGCTCTGGGTGCGTTCGTTCTCCGCCGACCCGCACGACGCGATCTGGCACGTGGTCGCGGCCGTCGCGCTCGCGGCGCTGGTGGCCGCCGCGGTGTGGCTGGGGCGTACCAAGGGCACCGCCGCGGCATGCGCGCTGACCGTCGTGGCGATGTTCCCGATCGCCTACTTCCAGGTCAGCGCCGCGCAGCCGACCCCGATGTCATGGAACCTGCCCGCCAAGCGTTCGGAAGCGAAAGCGGCGTTCCCGGATTTCGTGGGCACCACCATCCAGTTGGGCGATCGTGGTCTCTTGCAGCCGCAGGACAAGAGCGTCGACGGCGCCTATGGGTCGCTCGTCTTCGGCAACTATGCCCGTGGACTCGAGCTCGACTATGTCAACGGCTACACCCCGAGCGGGCACTTCTACTTCGGCGAGCTGCTGTGCATGCGCTGGGACGGTAGTGTCTGCCCGGACGCCTACCGGCGGATGTTCGCGCCGGAACCAACGACCGGCCGGCCGCTGGTCGATCTGATGAATCTGGATCGAGTCGTGTTGCAACGCGCGCTGTTCCCGGACGCGGCGAGTCAACCCGCGCCGGAGGGCTGGAAATGGGTCGACTATCCCGGTCATGAGCGCTACATCGCCGTGCTGGAACGAGTGGGCGGCCCGATCTCGATGACCAACGGCCGCGTCGCCGACACCAAGGGCGTAACCGCGACCTCGATTTCCGAAACCGACACCACCAGCCGAGTGCGGGTGTCCTCGGCCGGTGGCGGCCGGGTCGTGTTCTCCCGGTTGGGCTGGCCAGGCTACCGAGTCACCTTGAACGGCACGGCGGTGCCCATCACGACGGTGGCCAAATCGTTCGTCGCCGTCGAGGTTCCGGCGGGCACCCACAATGCCGAACTGGTGCTGACCTGGCGTCCGCCCGGCTGGAAGATCGGCATCGCCGCCGCGGTCGCGGGCGTGCTCGGCATCGGTGTCCTGCAGTGGCTCTACCTGCGCGCCCGGCGGCGCGAGGAGCCGGAGCACACCGATGGCTCGACGCCCGCCGAGCCGGATCGCGAGTTGGCGGACGTCGTTTCGTGACGGCGAGCGCACGCCCCGGCGCGCACGGTCGCACACCTGCCGCGAACCCGAGTGCCGCGGCGGCCGATGGGCGGCCGGCAGGACTGCTGATGCGTGCAGTGCGCCGGCAGGAGGTCGCTTTCGCCCTGGTCGGCGCGGGCAACACCCTGCTCGGTATCGCGCTGACGGTGGTGTGGCTGGCCGTGCTCGGTGACGCGTGGCCACCGGCCGTCGCTGTCGTGCTGGCCTACGCCATCGGCATCGTCGTCGCTTTCGTCCTGCACCGGACCTTGGTGTTTCGGGTGCGTGGCCGCGTGCTGCGCGATTTCGCCGGCTTCGTCGTGGTGAATTCCGGTGGCCTGCTGCTGAACACGGTGCTGCTGTCGCTGGCGGTCACGGTCGGGCACCTGCCGCGGATTCCGTCCGCGGTGGTGGTGATGGGTCTGGTCGCGGTCGCCAGCTTCTTCGGCCATCGCTACATTTCGTTCCGCCGTCGTCCCGAGAACCGGCCCGCGGGGTAGGTCGAACAGTGCTGACCGGCACTCGACGTCGCTGGAAGCTCGTTGTCTCGCTTCCTGGCACAGTCCGGCGGGGTGCACGCGGCGTTGCCTGTAGGGTCTGTGACTCGTGGCCGAACGTAGAACCTTCGCTTCGAGAGAAGTCGTCACCTGGGGCATCGTCACCACTCTCGGTGTGGTCGCGGGATACGGCGCGGTTCTACTCGCCAACGTCCGGCATTTCTATACCGACGACACCGAGTCGCAGTACGCGCCGCTATGGGTGATGCTGGGTCGATACCTGCGCGAGGGACGGGTTCCCGCGCTCGTGCCGGAGCATTGGATGGCGGGCAACTACACCATCGAAGAAGCGGGCCTGCTCAATCCGCCGCAGTTGCTGATCGATCTGATCGCGCCCTCGGTCGACAATCTCGCCCTGTACGCCACCGTGGTCAAGCTGATCTTCGCGATCATCCTCGGTCTCGGCGTCTATCGGATCTGCCTGGCCTACGCGGCGAAAGCACCCTGGTCGGCGGTGGCGGGCGTCGCTATCCCGTTCACCGGATGGCTGCTGTTCTTCGACGAGTCCAGCTGGATGACCGCGTTCACCGGCACCGCCTGGCTGGCGCACGCGTGGGCGTCGGCGGTGCGGTACGCCCGTGGCAACAGCGGGCCGATCCCTACGTTCGTCTTCCTGTATCTGGCCATCTCGGTGCAGTACATCTTCCCCGCGGTCGAGGCCGGTCTGATGATCGGCGCCGTCGCGATCGGCGAGCTCGTCCACCAGAAGGCGTGGCGGCCGTCGCTGCGCTTGCTCACGGTGGCGGCCTGCGCGGCACTGGCCGGTCTGGCGACCTACCTGCCGAGCATGTTGTCGGCGAAAGTGACCTGGCGCGGCACCGCGCAGATCAACAACGATCAGTTCTTCACCGTGCCGTGGTCGGAGTCGCTGAACGCGAGTCTGCCGAGTACGTTGCCCGCGTTCAATTCGTGGTGGGGCTACGTGCAACCGATGCCGATGGTCTACATCGCGTGGTTCCTGATTCCGGCGCTGGCCTTCGTGGACTGGCGCAAAGCATTCGGCTCGGCGCGTGAGCTGGTAGCGCCCGCGCTGTTCGCGGTGCTGGCGTTGATGTGGACCGCGGGTCCCGGCGCGATCGGTCCGCTGCGCTGGCCCGCCCGTGTGCTGCCGATGGTCGCGCTCGGTTTGCTGGTGCTGGTCTGTGTGCTGCTGGGTCGTTTCGCGACCGTCAGTGATCGGCGGCGTCGTGGTATCGCGGCGGGTGTGCTGATCGGACTGTTGTGGGTGCGCTCGTTCTCGGCGGCTCCGCACGAGGTGATCTGGCACGTCGTCGCGGCGGCCGGCGTGGCCGGGCTCGGGGCGGCCACGGTGTGGCTCGGCCGCAGCCGCGGTGTGGTCGCCGCGTGCGCACTGGTGATCGTGTCGGTGTTCCCGATCGCCTATCTGCAGGTTTCGGCGGCGCAACCGACGCCGATGGGTTGGAATCTGCCGGAGAATCGGTCGGAGATGAAAGCCGCGTTCCCCGATTTCCCCGGCACCACACTGCAACTCGGCGATCGCATGCTCATCCCGCCGGGCGAGCGGAGCCTGCACGGTGCGTACGGGTCGTTGGTGTTCGGCAATTACGCCAAGGATCTCGAGCTGACTTATGTCAGCGGATACACGCCCAACGGGCATTACTGGTTCGGTGAGACGCTGTGCATGCGCTGGGACACCAGCGTCTGCCCGGACGCCTATCGGCGCGCTTTCGCGACCGAGCCGACCACCGGCAAAACCATCGTCGACCTGATGAAGATCGACCGGGTCGTGCTGCACCGCGCCCTGTACCCGGACGCCCGCGACCAGCCCGCGCCACCGGGTTGGACATGGGTCGACTACCCGGGACACGAAAAATACATCTCGGTGCTGGAACGCAGCGATGGCCTGATCTCTACCCGGAACGGCCGAATCGCGGCTGTCCAGGGCGGGACCGCGACCTCGATCAGCGAATCGGATACCACCAGCCGGGTGCGCGTGCGTGCCCCGGAGGGCGGACGGGTCGTCTTCGCCCGGCTCGGCTGGCCGGGCTACCGCGTGACCCTCGACGGTCGTGAGCTTCCGTCCACGCTGGTGGCGAAAACATTTGTCGCCGTGGATGTTCCGGCTGGCACGACGGATGGTGAGCTGGCGCTGACCTGGCGGCCGCCCGGCTGGCAGTTGGGCGTGCTCGCGGCACTGCTGGGTTTGCTCGGCGTCGGCGTCATGGAGTGGGTGTACCGGCGCGGCAGGCGCCGGAAGGCCGGTCCGCTCGACTCGGCCGATGGGTCCGCGCTCCGAGATGCGGCCGGCACCCCGGTTCCCGATCTCGCGGACGCCGTCCGATGAGCACGGGCGCGGCGGGACGGATAAATGCGCCCACTGATGCGCGGCGCACGGGCATGACGAACCCGATCACGCCTCCCGCCGCGTCGAGGACGAACGCCGGGTCCGGCCGCAATCCGCAGCCGGACCGCGCGGACAGCGCTGCGGACCGGGGACCCTTGCTGCGCTTGGTGCGACGCCAGGAGATCGCGTTCGCGGTGGTGGGTACGGTGAACACCGGGCTCGGTATGGCGCTGACCGTGATGTGGCTGGTATTGCTCGGCGAGCGGATACCCGCCGCTGTCGCGCCGGCCGCGGCCTACGGCGTCAGCGTGGTCGTGGCATTCGCTCTGCACCGGACTCTGGTATTCCGTGTGCGGGGCCGGCTGATCCGCGATTTCGCCGCGTTCGTCGCGGTGAACTCCGGTGGCCTACTGCTGAACATGGTGTTGCTCCAACTGGGTGTCTCGATCCTGCATCTGCCGAGGATCCCGGCGGCGGTCGCGGTCATGGCGTTGGTGGCGGTGGCGAGCTTCTTCGGGCACCGGTACATCTCGTTCCGCCGCCCGCCCGCCGTCCTCGGCGCGGACGGTTCCCGATCCGGTTCGGCCGAAAGGTAGGTTTCACCTATGCCTGAGCACACCACCCTGGACGCCACACTGCTGAACCTGCTGGCCTGTCCGCAGGACAAAGGCCCGCTGTTGCTGGTCCATGCCGACAACGGCGCCACGCTGCTCTACAACCCGCGCCTGCACCGGGCCTACCCGGTCGAGAACGGCATTCCGGTGCTGCTCATCGACGAGGCCGAAGACGTCAGCGACGCCGAACATGAAGCGTTCACCGCACCTCGGGCCGACGTCTGACGCTGGCACCTGCTGCGGGAAACCGCTCTTTCCGCTCGGCCCGCACCGAGGCGCACGAGGTCGGCGCTCGGCAACGGATGAGTCACGTTCGTTCCGGTTCGTCGACCCTCCGAAGCCGGCTCCGTCATGATCATCTACACCTTGCGAAGGTCCGCACGTTCCGGCGGCGGGCGCTCCGACCAGCGTTCTGAGCGGTACAGGTGTCGTACGGGTAGAGAGGTCAGGAACGTAATGGGCGTCGTGCGTATACGTAACTGGGCAGCTCGATGCGTGATTTTCTGCGGGGTGGCCGCGGCCGCCTTCGCTGCGGCGGTGCCCGCATCGGCCGAGCCACTCTGGCCGGGCGGCCCGGACATTCCTGGTCTGCCCGCACTGATTCCGCCGCCACCGCCGCCACCCGTGGTGGCCCCGTGTTCCACTGCCGCCCGCGCCTGTATGCGGTTGTCGACCGACGAAGCCTGGCTGATGGACGAGGGCCGGGTGGTCTACGGCCCGACACCGATTTCGCACGGGATGCCCGGCTACGAGACGCCGCCAGGAGTCTTTCACGTGTCGTTCAAGCGGGAGTTCCACTGGAGCACGATGCACAACGCTCCGATGCCGTACGCGGTCTTCTTCAACGGCGATATCGCCTTCCACGTCGGCCCGATCGAGAAGAAGTCACATGGCTGCGTCCGCATGACGCAGGAAGGCGCCAAGGCGTTCTACGAGTATCTGTGGCCCGGTGACGTCGTCGAAGTCGTGGAGTGACGCTCACGCCTGCGTCGCCGCGGTGATCCCGGGTCACCGAGCTACCGGTCCTGCCCGATGTCGCCGGTCAGATAGCGCTGCAGCGTCGGGCCGACCGCGGCGGCCAGGTCGGACGCAGGCATGGAAGCCAGCGGCTCGACGGCCAGGATCTTGCGGCCCACCAGCACACCGACCATCTGCGACGCGACCAGCGCGACCCGGGTGCGCCCATCGTCGTCGGCGGTGGCGATCCGCAGGCGGATGCGTTCCAGCACGACTTCCGACACGAACGCCCTGGCCAGGGTCGGGTCGTCGCTTCCGGCCAGGAGGCTGCGCACCGCCGCGACGATCCCCGGCCCGGCGGGGGAGTCCCACACCCCGACGACAGCGCGAATGATATTCTCGCCCAACTGATTCAGCGGCACCGACTCGATGATCCGCAATGTCGACTCCGGGTCCACCGGTAGCTCCACCACCGCGGCGAAGAGCTGTTGCTTGGTCCCGAAGTAGTGGTGCACCAGGGCCGGATCCACGCCGGCGTCGGTGGCCACCGCGCGCACCGACGTCTTGTCGAAGCCCGCGTCGGCGAACCGTGCGCGGGCGGCCGCGAGGATGGCCTCGCGGGCGCCCGACTGTCCCGGTCGGCGGCCGGTGCGGGTGGGCCGCTCGGCGCCGCCGGAACCATTGCCGGCCGTCACGCCGTCCGCCGCCGTAGCGTCGCCGCGCCCAGGCACAGGGCGACCAGCGCGAATCCGGCGACGATGGCCAAGTCGCGCCACATCTGTCCGGTGACCTCCGGATGCGTCGAAACCTGTTGCAGCGCATCGACCGCGTAGCTCAACGGCATCACGTTGCTGATCGCCTCCAGCCAAGCGGGCAGCTGCCCGCGGGGAACGAGCAGGCCGCACAGGAAGATCTGCGGCGCCACCACGACCGGCATGAACTGTACGGCCTGAAACTCGGTGCGCGCGAAAGCGCTTGCCAGCAGTCCCAGCGCCACCCCGCAGATCGCGTCGACCACCGCGATCAACACGACCCAGCCCGGGCTGCCCGCCGCGTCGAGCCCGAGCAGGCCGAAGGAGACCAGGCAGGCGACGATGGCCTGCGCGGCCGCCGCCAGCGAGAACGCCGTGCCGTACCCGCCGAGCAGGTCGATTTTCGACAGCGGGGTCGACAGCAGCCGCTCCAGCGTGCCCGAGGTGCGCTCGCGTTGCATGGCGATGGCGGTGATCAGGAACATCACGATGAACGGCAGGATGCCGAGCATGCTGATGCCGACCCGGTCGAACAGCGAGACCGGGTTCAGCGGGTTGGTCGGAGTGTCTTTGTAGATGAAGTACAGCAGCGCCATCAGCAGGGCCGGAACCACCAGAATCATGGCGACGGTGCGGTGGTCGTTGCGCAACTGCCGCAGGATGCGTCCGGTGGTCGCGACGTAGGGCCGGATCGGCGGTGGCCGCAGTGCTTCGAGGGTGGCGGTCATGCGTTCAGTCCCATCGTGATCAGGGTGAGGAAGGCGGTCTCCAGGTTCTGTTCGCCGGTCCGTGCGCGTAGTTCGTCGGGGCTGAGCTGGGCGAGCAGCTGCCCCTCGCGCATCAGCAACAGCTGGTCGCAGTGCTCGGCCTCGTCCATGACGTGACTGGACACCAGCAGCGTCGTCCCATTCGCCGCCAATTCACGGAATTGCTTCCAGAGCTCGACCCGCAGCACCGGATCGAGTCCGACCGTCGGTTCGTCCAGAACCAGCAGATCGGGCCGGGCGACCAGCGAGCACGCAAGTGAGGCGCGGGTCAGCTGTCCGCCGGACAGTTGGTCGCCGCGCTGGTGTGCGTGCTCGCCCAGGCCGACCGCCGTGATCGCGTCGTCGACGTCGGCACGGTTGCGGCCGTAGAGCGCGGCGAAGTACGCGACGTTCTCGCGGACGCTGATGTCGTTGTAGATGCTCGGTGCCTGGGTGACATAGCCGATCCGGTGCCGCAACGCTGCCGATCCCGCGGGTAGACCGAGCGCGGAGACGTTTCCCGATTCGATGATCTGCGTGCCGACGACGCAGCGCATCAGCGTGGTCTTGCCGCAACCGGACGGACCGAGTAGCCCCGTGATCGAGCCACGCGGGATGGTCACCGAGACGTCGTGCAGTACTTCGCGGCCGCCGCGGCGAACCCGCAGGCCCCGGACTTCGACGGCGGGAGATGAGGTGGATTGCGACACGGTCGCCTCAATTCATCGAGTGCTGAATTCACTGTATGATGAATTTATCGCGGATGCGGCGCACCGGCAAGAGTGTTCGCCATGGAGACGCAGGGGTGGTCGGCTATACCTCGGTGATCGCCGACGATCTGGCGACGCTGTGCTCAGGCCGGCGCAGCACGTATTTCCAGACCAGCACCGATGCGAAATCCGCGCCCACGACGCCGGGTGTCTGCGAGCGGTTGCGCGGGTGTCGTCCTCGTCGAGGACAATGGCGGTCGTGTCCGCTGAAGAACTCGCCGTCGAGCCGACCGCCGCTGCCCGGCGTCTGCTCGGGGCAACTCTGCGGTCGGGCCGCGTCGGGGTGCGGATAGTCGAGGTCGAGGCGTACGGCGGAGACCCGGCGGGTCCGTGGCCCGACCCGGCCTCGCATTCCGGGCGCGGACGGACCAAGCGCAACGGCGTGATGTTCGGCCCCGCCGGGGTGCTGTATGTGTATCTCAGCTATGGCATGCACACCTGCGTGAACGTGACGAGCGGACCGGACGGGACCGCCAGTGCAGTGCTGATCCGTTCCGGCGAGGTCATCGATGGACTGGCGACGGTGCGAGCCCGGCGTCCGGGCGCCCGGTCCGATCTCGACTTGGCCCGTGGCCCCGGCAATCTCGGTACCGCCCTGGGAATCACGTTGAGCGACTATGGAACGACGCTGTTCGAACCGTCATCCCCGATCCGCCTGGAATTGAACGGCCCGGTCGAGTCGGCCGACGTCGCCAGCGGTCCCCGAGTAGGTGTCAGCAGTGCGGCGGACGTGCCGTGGCGGTTCTGGCTGCTGCGCTCCCGCGCGGTATCGGTCTACCGGCGCAGTCCGCGTGCGCCGCTCGCGGCCGCGCTGCGGGTATGACCACGGGGCGAAGAATTCCGCACGCCGCGCGATGAGTTTCCGAACGACTCGCCGTCCTACCAGGTGAACGCGCCACCCCGGCGCGACCGACCTGAAGGAAGAAACCATGGCCTCGATCAGCATCGCCGATCCCGCCGACGCCACCCGTCCGGGCAAGGTGCGCAACCGAACCCTGTGGACACTTCAGATTCTGTTCGGCCTGTTCTTCGTCATCGTGTCGGGCCTGCCGAAGGTGACGGGCCAGTCCGACGCGGTGCGGATTTTCGATGAGATCGGATTCGGCGATTGGTTCCGCTATCTCACCGGTGCCGTCGAGATCGCCGGTGGGATCGGATTACTGGTGCCCCGATTGAGCGGGCTCGCCGCGGCGGGTCTTTCGATCACCATGGTGCTGGCCGCGGCCACCCAGGCATTCGTCCTGCACGCCCCGGCCATGGCGCCGTTCCCCCTGGTGCTGGCCGTGGTTTTCGCCTGGATCGCCTACCAGCGGCGCGACAGCCTCGCCGCCGTGCGGGAGACATTGTCCCGCTGAGCGTCCAGCCGGCGACCGCAGATGCCGCGTTCGCCTCGTGTTCGAAGGATGCGAATAGTCGCTCGACCTGCGACGCGTCGCGCGATGAGACCGAGGTGCGCAAAGGGCGCGGGACGTCATGCGGAAAGATGGGACAGCGTGAGCGGCGACATCATCGACGAACTGACCTGGCGCGGATTGATCGCGCAGTCCACCGACCTGGATGCCTTGCGCGCGGCGGCGGCCGCGGAGCCGCTGACGCTGTATGCCGGGTTCGATCCCACCGCCGCCAGCCTGCACGCGGGCCATCTGGTGCCCTTGCTCGCGTTGAAGCGATTCCAGCGTGCGGGCCATCGCCCCATCGTGCTGGCCGGTGGCGCCACCGGCCTGATCGGCGACCCCCGCGAGATCGGCGAGCGGACCATGAACTCGTCCGACACTGTGGCCGAGTGGGCCGAGCGGATCCGCTCCCAGCTGGAGCGCTTCGTGGACCTGGACGACTCGCCGACCGGAGCCGTGATCGTCGACAACATGGACTGGACCGGCCCGCTGACCACCGTTGATTTCCTGCGCGACATCGGCAAGCACTTCTCGGTGAACGTCATGTTGGCCCGCGACACCATCAAGCGGCGCCTGGATGGTGAGGGTATTTCGTACACCGAGTTCAGCTACATGCTCCTGCAGGCCAACGACTACCTCCAGCTGCGTCGCAGCCACGGCTGCACGCTGCAGGTCGGCGGCTCCGACCAGTGGGGCAACATCATCGCCGGCGTCGAGCTCAACCGCCGCGTCGACGGTGCGTCGGTGCACGCGCTGACCGTCCCGCTGGTGACCTCCGCCGACGGCAAGAAGTTCGGCAAGTCCACCGGTGGCGGCAGCCTGTGGCTCGACCCGGAGATGACCAGCCCATACGCCTGGTACCAGTACTTCGTGAACACCGCCGACGCCGACGTGCTGCGCTACCTGCGCTGGTTCACATTCCTGTCCCGCGCGGAACTCGACGAGCTGGAGCAGTCGACCGCCGAGCGGCCGCACGCCCGGCAGGCGCAGCGCAGGCTGGCCGCTGAGATGACCACCCTGGTGCACGGCGAGGCCGATACCCGTGCCGTTGAGCTGGCCAGCCAGGCGCTGTTCGGTCGCGGCGAACTGCGCGATCTCGACGAAGCCACCCTCGGTGCCGCGCTGCGCGAGGCCGCGGTCGACGGCGAGGTCGCGCAGCTCGAGCCCGGCGAGCCGGACACCATCGTGGATCTGCTCGTCGCGACCGGCCTGTGCGAGAGCCGGGGTGCCGCGCGCCGCGCGGTGAACGAGGGTGGCGCTGCGGTGAACAACGCGAAGATCTCCGATCTCGACTGGACCCCCGCCGACGCCGACTACCTGCACGGACGATGGCTCGTGCTGAGGCGCGGCAAGAAGAACTTCGCCGGGGTTCTGCGGGCAGGTGCGTGAAGATCGCGGTGGCTTGAATCACATTCGTGTGATTCAAGCCGTCGATCACAGCTCTCGCATGCCTGTGACCTGCGTAAACACTTCGTTGTTCAGGCGATTTGACGTAGCGTTATCCGGCGCGTAACTTATTCCAAGTCAGAGCGACACGGACACCGACCCGGAGCCGAGAAGCGAGGCGAAAGCCAAGCGGAGGGACCGGGAAACGAGGTAGGACGAGGAGCGCCTGACAGGCCAGCAAGATCGAATGGTCCGATCGAACTTGACTTTGCTCGGAACCATGGCTAAACTGGAAAAGTTGCCTCAGAGAAGATCCGGCTAGTTCGGATGGGACC